>JAVBOJ010000007.1:0-6334 GCA_031550755.1 Oscillospiraceae bacterium | reverse complement strand
CTGCTGCAGAAGGAAAAGGACCATGTGAACGGCTTCGCCCCCGAGGTGGCCTGGGTGACCCATGGCGGTGCCGAGGAGCTGGCCGAGCGGCTGTGTGTGCGCCCGACGTCGGAAACTCTGTTTTGCGAGCACTACGCCCATATCATCCAGTCGTGGCGCGACCTGCCCAAGCTGTACAACCAGTGGTGCAGCGTGGTGCGCTGGGAAAAAACCACCCGGCCGTTTTTGCGCAGCCGCGAGTTTTGGTGGCAGGAGGGTCACACCATCCATGCCACGCGGCAGGAGGCCGAGGAGGAGACCCGGCGTATGCTGGAGATCTACGCCACCTTTGCCGAGGAAACGCTGGCCATGCCGGTCGTCAAGGGCATCAAAACCGACAGCGAAAAATTCGCCGGCGCGGTGCATACCTATACCATTGAGTGCATGATGCACGACGGCAAGGCGCTCCAGTCGGGCACGTCGCATTTCTTCGGCGACGGCTTTGCCCGCGCGTTTGACATCCAGTTTACCGACCGTGACAACAAGCTCCAGTACCCCTTCCAGACGTCCTGGGGCGTGTCCACCCGGATCATCGGCGGCATCATCATGACCCATGGCGACGACAACGGGCTGGTGCTGCCGCCCCGCATCGCGCCGATTCAGGTGATCGTCGTGCCGGTGGCGATGCACAAGCCGGGCGTGTTGGACGCCGCCCGGGAACTGACGGCGCGGCTGAACAAGGCCGGGTTGCGCGCCCGCGTGGACGAATCGGATCAAAGCCCTGGCTGGAAATTCGCCGAATATGAGATGAAGGGCGTACCGTTGCGGCTGGAGCTCGGCCCGCGCGATATCGAGGCCGGTCAGTGCATGGCCGCCCGGCGCGACGGCGGCGACAAAACCGCGCTGCCGCTGGCTGACATCGAAACGGCGGCGGCCTCTCTGCTGGAGACGATTCAGGCCGATCTGCTCGCCCGCGCCAGAGAGCATCTGCAAGGATATACCCGCACGGCGCACACGCTGGACGAGCTGCGCGGCATTGCCGAAACAGACGGCGGTTTTGTGCGCAGCATGTGGTGCGGCTCGGTCGAGTGCGAGGACAAGGTGCGCGCCGAAACCGGCATGAAATCCCGCTGTATGCCGTTTGAACAGGAAGCCCTGTCGGACACCTGTGTGTGCTGCGGAAAATCCGCCGGTCATATGATTTACTGGGGATACCAATATTAGGGGCGATTATCAATCGCCTGTTATTTCAATGAAAAGGGGAGAGAACACACATGAAAAAGATCGTATGCAGAAATTATGAAGAGCTCAGCCGCGTGGGGGCGTCCTTTGTGGCGCGCCAAATTTGGGAGAAGCCCGACACCGTACTGGGTTTGGCCACGGGCGGCACGCCGGTCGGCATGTACGCCAATCTGGCCGACATGCACCGCACCGGAGAGCTGGATTTTTCCCGGGTCATTTCCTTCAATCTCGACGAATATTACCCCATCCGCAAGGAAAATCGCCAGAGTTATGACTTCTTTATGTGGGACAATTTATTCTCCCATGTGAATATCCGCAAGGAAAACGTCCATCTGCCCAACGGCGAGGCGGCCGATCCGGAGCGTGAATGCGCCGGATACGACGCCATGATCGCGGCCGCCGGCGGCGTGGATCTGCAGGTGTTGGGCATCGGCTTAAACGGCCATATCGGCTTCAACGAGCCGGACTCCGAGCTCATCTGCGCCACCCATGTCACGGGGCTGACCGAGAGTACCATCGAGGCCAACGCCCGGTTTTTCGCCGACAAAAACGAGGTGCCGCGCCAGGCGCTGACCATGGGCATGGGCACCATCCTGTCGGCCAAAAAGATCCTGATGCTGATCACCGGCGACAACAAGGCCGCCATTGTCAGGCGCATGTTTTCCGGGCGGGTCACGCCGGAGGTCCCCGCGTCGCTGTTGGCGCTGCATCCCGACGTGACCGTCATTCTGGACGCCCCGGCCGCCCGGCTGCTGTAATGGACGCGTTTCATATTCAATGCACCCGGGAACAAATCGGGCGGTATGTGATTCTGCCCGGCGACCCGGGCCGGTGCGAGCTCATCGCCCGGCAGTTTGACCGCCCGGAAAAAATCGCCCACAACCGCGAATTTGTCACCTGGAGCGGGTTTCTGGACGGAGAGCGGGTGTCTGTCACCTCGACCGGCATCGGCGGGCCGTCGGCGGCGATCGCGCTGGAGGAACTGGCCGCGCTGGGTGCGCACACCTTCGTACGGGTCGGCACCTGCGGCGGCATCGACCTCTCGGTGCGCGGCGGGGAGTTGGTCATCGCCACCGGTGCCGTGCGGCAGGAGGGCACCACCCTCCATTACGCGCCGCTTTCCTTCCCCGCCGTGCCGCATTTTGACGTGCTGTCGGCGCTGGTTGTCTGCGCCGCAAAGGGAAATATCCCCTTCCATGTGGGCGTGGTGCAGAGCAAGGACTCCTTCTACGGCCAGCATGAGCCCGAAAGGATGCCGGTGGCCGGCGAGCTGCTCGCCCAGTGGGAAGCGTGGAAAAAGCTCCATGTGTTGGCCTCCGAAATGGAGACGGCGGCGCTGTTTGTCGCGGCGGCGGCGCTGGGTGTGCGCTGCGGCGCCTGTTATTACACGCTGTGGAATCAGGAGCGGCGCGCGCAGGGTTTGCCCGATGATACCGGTGGAGACGGCGAAGCCGCCGTCCGGCTGGTTGTGGAGGCTTTGCGGGCGCTGATACGACAAGACAGCTGAATGCGAGGCCGGCTCCAAAGGGAGCCGGCCTCCGCCTGTAGACAAGCCCCGTTTCCTCGCGTCCTTTTGCGGAAATCGCGTCCAGCCTGACGGCGCAGTCGTCAGATCCTTGCTGGGCCGATTTCCGCAAAAGTATTGAAACACAGGGCTCCGCGGGACTCATTCCCGCGGAGCATTTCTTTGCAAGCCGCCTCGGCGGACCCATCCAAGCTCCCATTTTCGCTGACAAACCTGTTTGTCAGCGGCCTCAGGCCGGCCTCCAATTTTTATAAAAAAACAAAAAAATTAAATCCCGTCTTTCTTTTCATCGGAATATACGCTATAATACCCCTTGTACCGTTTTCCGACATTTCCCCCATTTTACGCCGAACGGCGCCGCTGAAAAAAGGACGGATGAACCCAATGAAAAAACTGATAGGCTGGCTGACAAAGCCCTTTGCGTGGCTGTATCAGAAAATCAGCTTCAATATGCGGGCCAAGCTGATCACCATTTTCACCGTTGTCAAGGTGATTCCGCTCATTCTGCTGTCGATCATCGCCTGGCAGCAGATTGTGTCGCTGGGCGGCCTGCTGCGGGATATCGCCGTGTCCGACTCCTCCGAGGCGCTCAACGCCAGCGCGGTGGAAAACATTGAGCGCATGACGACCGATACCGCCCGCCGCGTGGCCGATTTCCTCTATGGGCGCGACGGCGACATCCTCTATTTGGCCAGCCTTCCCGCGTCGGAGGACGCCTACCGCCAGTTTTCCGACAGCTCCACCGGGCGCGTGGTGCAGACGGGTCGATGGGTGCTGTCCCTGAACGGGGACACATGGGTGCCGGCGGAATCGCCCGTGGTTCCGGCTTCGGGCGGGGAGTCCTCCAACGTGGAAAACAATGACAATGACGGCTTCAACTACCGCGCCTCGGAGGAACTGCGGTATCTCAATCTCCCGCTGTATGACGAGATCACCTTTGTCGATCTGAACGGCCATGAGCTTGTCAAATATGTCTCGCCCAAATCGTCCAAGAAAAATTATCCGCTCACCGCCGAAAAGCGCAATGTATCGGTGCGGGAAAATACGTATGTAAAGGCCGAGACCTATTTTGAAAAGCTGAAGGACTTGCGGCCGGGCGAAATTTATGTCTCCGACGTGATCGGCGCGTATGTTGGATCGAATTATATCGGTATGTACACGCCGCCGGTGGTCTCCAAGGCGGCCGCCGCGCGCGGGTATGACATCCCCTATGAGCCCAGGGAACAGTCCTACGCGGGCAGGGAAAACCCCAACGGCCAGCGGTTTGAGGGCATAGTGCGCTGGGCGACGCCGGTGACCGGGCCGGACGGCGGCATCATCGGCTATGTGACGATGGCGCTCAACCACGACCACATTATGGAATTTGTCGATCATCTCACCCCCATGAACGAGCGCTACACCGAGCTGCCCAGCGCCTTTGAGGGCAACTATGCCTTTATTTGGGACTATCGCTGCCGCAATATCTGCCATCCGCGCCACAACTCCATTGTCGGCTACGATCCCGAAACCGGCGAGCCGCAAATTCCGTGGCTGGAGACCTCGATTTATGAGGGCTGGCAGCAAAGCGGCCTGGATAAATGGACCGATTATGTTGAAAATTTGCCCCTGTTCGACCATCAGTCGCGGGAGAAAAAGCCCGCGGCGGCGCTGACCAAGGCGGGGCTGGTGGGGCTGGACGGGCGGTATCTCAACAACGCGCCCCAGTGCATCGGCTGGATGGATCTGACTAAGGACGGCGGCTCGGGCTCGTTTTATATCCTCTGGAGCGGTCTGTACAAGCTGACCACCGCCGGCGCGATCCCGTATTATACCGGCCAGTACGCCCCGTCGGAGGAAAACGGGTTTTCCAAACGCGGCTTTGGCATTGTGACCATTGGCGCGGGGCTGGACGATTTTACCCGGCCCGCCCGCGAAACCGAGGAAAAGCTGGAGGCGACCATCGGGAAAAACTTGGCCAGCACCTCATGGCAGCTTATTTCGACCACCGCCGTGCTGCTGCTGCTGGTGATGCTGGTGGCGGTGTGGTTGGCGTCGTCGCTCACCAACAACATCAAGGTGCTCATCAGCGGTATTTCGCGCTTCCGGGGAGGCGAACGGCAGTTCCGGTTCCGTTCGACAGCCGGCGATGAGTTCGGGACGCTGGCCAATTCGTTTGACGAAATGGCCGACAGCATCGTGGACAGCGTGACCAATCCGCTGGCCATTACCGACATGGAGCTCAATATCATTTATATGAACGAGGAAGGCCTGCGCTACAACAAAAAGACCCTGTCCGAGGTCATCGGCAGCTCCTATCGGGAAAACAGCATTTATCCGGCCGGCTCGCCCTACTGCCCCATTACGGCGCTGCAAAACGGGCGGGAGGCCGAGGTATATTATCAGAAGGACAGCGGTCACTATTTCAAGGGCGTGGCCAATTATCTGCTGGACAAGGACGGGAACAAGGCCGGCTATATCGTGGTGACCACCGACGTCACCGAAATTCAGAACGCCCGCGAAAAGGCCGAGCAGGCC
Source organism: Oscillospiraceae bacterium (assembly GCA_031550755.1). GTDB lineage: Bacteria > Bacillota > Clostridia > Oscillospirales > UBA929 > JAVBOJ01. Next base: position 1,074 of record JAVBOJ010000007.1, on the reverse strand, counting down.
AGCCGCGCCAAGAGCGATTTCCTTTCCAACATGAGCCATGAGATGCGCACGCCGATGAATGCCATCATCGGCATGACCTCGATTGGAAAATCGGCGCATGAACTGTCGCGCAAGGACTACGCGTTCGAGAAGATCGAGGACGCCTCCACCCATCTGCTGGGCGTCATCAACGACATCTTGGACATGTCCAAGATCGAGGCCAACAAATTCGTCCTGTCGGAGACCGAATTCAACTTTGAAAAAACCATCCAGAAGGTGGCAAATGTCATGGGCTTCCGGCTGGAGGAAAAGAAGCAGGTCTTTACCGTCCACATTGACGAAAATATCCCACGCAATCTCATCGGAGACGATATGCGCCTTTCGCAGGTCATCACAAACCTGCTCTCCAATGCCGTGAAATTTACGCCGGAGGGCGGTTCGGTGCGGCTGGACGCCCGCTTTGTCGGGGAGGAGGACGGTCTTTGCACCCTGCAAATCGAGGTGACCGATAGCGGCATCGGCATCTCAGAGGAGCAGCAGTCCCGCCTGTTCTCGTCGTTCGAACAGGCCGAAAGCAGCACCTCCCGCAAGTTTGGCGGGACGGGGCTGGGGCTGGTCATCTCCAAAAACATTGTCGAGATGATGGGCGGGAAAATCTGGATTACCTCGCAGCTCGGTCAGGGCTCCGCCTTCAGCTTTACCGTCCGGATGAGGCGCGGTGTGCAGGAGCGGGTCAGCCTGCTCTCCCCCGGCGTCAACTGGACAAATGTGCGGGTGCTGGCGGTGGACGACGCCCCCGAAATTCGGGAGTATTTCTCGATGCTGGCCGAGCGGTTCGGCATCGACTGCGAGACCGCCGAGGACGGCCGGGACGCCATCCTGAAAATCGACCGCAACGGGCCGTATGATGTTTATTTTGTGGACTGGAAAATGCCGGGCATGAACGGCATCGAGCTGACCCGCCGCATCAAGACGGGCAATACGGGCAAGTCGGTGGTCATCATGATGTCGGCGTACGAGTGGAACCTTATCGAGCAGGACGCGCTCGCGGCCGGCGTGGATAAATTCCTGCCCAAGCCGCTGTTTTCCTCCGAT
>JAVBOJ010000042.1:0-13299 GCA_031550755.1 Oscillospiraceae bacterium | reverse complement strand
GATGTCGGCAAATTTGGCCTTCATCATGGTGGTCACCACCTCGCCGAGCGGCGTGGGGTGCAGGGCCTTGCCCTCGCGGCGGATGTATTCACGGTCCATGATGGTCGAAATGGTCGGCGCGTAGGTGGAGGGGCGTCCGATGCCCTCCTCCTCCATCGCGCGGATGAGGCTGGCCTCGGTATAGCGCGCCGGCGGCTGGGTGAAATGCTGATCCGGCGTGATCTCCTTCAGCGACAGGGGCTCGCCCTCCTTCAGCGCCGGCAGGGGGTCGTCCACCTCCTCGGTGTCGTCATCCCGCCCCTCGACATAGACGGCGGTAAAGCCCGCAAACCGTACGGAGGTGTGGTTTGCGCGGAACACATAGTCGGCGGACAGCGCCTCGATGGTCAGCGTGTCGTAGACCGCCGGCTCCATCTGACAAGCGATGAACCGATCCCAAATCATTTTGTACAATTTATATTGGTCGGACGTCAGGTCGCCGCGCACGACCTCGGGCGTCAGCTCGACCACCGACGGGCGAATGGCCTCGTGGGCGTCCTGCGCGCCGGCCTTCGCCTTGAAAAACCGGGGTTTTGCCGGGCAGTACGCCTTGCCGTAGCGCGAGGCAATCAGCGCGCGGGCGTCCGCCACCGCCTCGTCGGACAGACGCAGAGAGTCGGTACGCATGTAGGTAATGAGGCCGGTCGTGCCGTGGCCGGTGATCTGCACGCCCTCATAGAGCTGCTGCGCCAGCGCCATGGTGCGCCGTGCGCCCATGTTGAGCTTGCGGGAGGCCTCCTGCTGGAGCGACGAGGTGATAAACGGCGGCGGCGGGTTGCGTTTTTTCTCGCCGGGCTTGACCGACAGCACCGAAAACGGCGCGGCGCGCACCGCGTCGATGACCGTCTGCGCCTCCTGCTGGCTTTTCAGCTCCAGCTTGCCCTTTGTGGTGCCGTGAAAATGTACGGTAAACGAGCCGGGCTCCTTTTGACGGGACACCAGCGCGTCGATGCTCCAATATTCCTCGGCGGTAAAGGCGCGGATGGCCTCCTCGCGATCGACCACCAGCCGCGTCGCCACCGACTGCACCCGTCCGGCCGAAAGTCCGGGGCGGATCTTGCGCCACAGCAGCGGGCTGAGCTTATACCCCACGATGCGGTCGAGCACCCGGCGGGCCTGTTGGGCATCCACCAGCTGCGCGTCGATGGCGCGGGGCTTCCCGATGCTGTCCACAACCACCTTTTGGGTGATCTCGTTGAAGGTCACCCGCAGGGCGCGGTGATCCGGCAGCTCCAGCAGCTCCTTGAGATGCCACGAAATGGCCTCTCCCTCGCGGTCGGGGTCGGTGGCCAGATAGACGTACTCGGCCTTGTCCGCCTCGCGCCGGAGCTCCTTTATGACCTCCTCCTTGCCCGCGATGGGCATATAGGAGATGGCAAAATTGTTGTCCACATCCACGCCGAGGGTGGACTTGGGCAGGTCGCGCAGATGCCCCATGGTGGCCTTGACGCGATAGTTCTTGCCCAGATATTTTTCGATGGTCTTGGCTTTCGCCGGGGATTCCACGATGACAAGATCTGACATAACGCCTCCAAATAGTCTTTTGAGATGCTGAGGCATCTCAAAAGAATTAGAACAGGGATATTTTTGTCCGGAATAAGTCCGGACAAAAATGATTCCATTCACGGGGGGAGCCCCCCTTTTCCGAAGGGGGTGGCCGAAGGCCGGGGATTTGTACCGGGAGCTATTGCCCCAGAATCATTTCAAACCGCTGGCCGGGCAGGGTGCGCACCGCGCCGGCAAGTTCCAGCATGGTCAGCTCCCGCAGCACCCGTGAGGCCGGAATCTGGGTAATTTCCACAATTTCATCCACAGGCCGGGGCCGTCCCGCCACTGCTATGATAATCGCTTGCCCCTCGGTTGTAAAGTCTTTTATCGCATCGGACAGGTCAAACGCCCTGGCCGAGCCGGATTTTTTCATTTTTCCGGGCGAGACCGCCGGGCGCTTGACCTCCTCGGCCACCCGGAGCGCCGTTTTGGCCTCCAGTGCCTCCGCCGGCATGATATAACTGGGCTGCCACTGTTTTTGCGTTATCTTATGCGGGTACAGCGCGGCGTATTCTTGCAGAATATCGTCCGGGCAGGTCACCAGCGTCGCGCCCTCGCGCAGCAGCCGGTTGGAGCCGGCGCTCTCCGGGCTGTCGATGTTGCCCGGCACGGCGAACACGTCGCGCCCCTGTTCCAGCGCGTGACGCGCCGTAATCAGCGCGCCCGAGTGGCTCGGGGCCTCCACCACCAGCACGCCCAGCGAAAGGCCGCTCATAATGCGGTTGCGGGTGGGAAAATTGGAGCCCAGCACGGGCGTCCCGGGCGGGTATTCACTGAGAATACAGCCCGCGGCGGCGATGTCATGATACAACCGGGCGTTTTCGGCAGGATAAATCACGTCCACGCCGCAGCCCAGCACCGCCACAACATTCCCGCCGGCCAGCAACGCCGCGTTTTGCGCCGAGGCGTCGATGCCGCGCGCCAGACCGGACACAATGGTCATGCCCGCCGCGGCCATCCCCGCGGCCATGTTCGACGCGGCCTGATGCCCGTAGGGCGTGAAGCTGCGCGAGCCGACGACCGCGATGGCCGGTTCCTCGTCCATCACCGGCAGCTTTCCCTTTATGTAGAGTACGCAGGGCGGCGCGTTGGGGATATTTTTGAGCCGGTCGGGATACTGCGCGTCCTGGAGCGTCACGATGCCGACGCCGCCCATCTCGCACTGCTCCAAAATCCGCTCGGCGCGGTCAAGATCCTTGTCCGCCAGCTGGATGCGGTCGGAGGCGGTCAGCCCCTCGACGAGCGAAAGCTCCTCCTCGTCGGCGAAAAAGGCGTTTTCCGGTGAACCGAAATAGTCCAGCGCAATGCCCGCCTTGGCCGATCCCAACAGCCGCAGCGAGGTCAGCCAAATCCAATATTTAAGTCCGGACATGGGGGTCACCTCCTCAAATCGTCAGTTCATTCGCGTATCCCTGCCACAAAATCACGGCGGCGGCCGACGCCACGCCCAGCGACTGGCAGGCCGGCTCCATGGGGATTTTGACGGTTTGCCGGCACAACGCCAGCAGCGCCGGCGATACGCCGGCGGCCTCGTTGCCGAGCAGGGTCACCGCGTCGCAAAAATCCGCCGCCGGCAGGGGGATGCTCTCCCCGTCCAGCGCGGTGCCCAGCACGCGCAGACCGCAGGTTTGTAAAAACGCCGCCGGGTCGGGCAGCTCCCAGACCGGCAGGGTGAACAGCGCGCCCATCGCGCCGCGAGAGGTCTTGGGGGAGTAGGGGTCGGCGCAGCCAGGCGTCAGCAGGACGCCGGCAAGCCCAAAGGCGCGTCCGGTGCGCAAAATCGCGCCCACATTGCCGGGATCCTGAATCCGGTCGAGCAGCAAAAACCGCCCCCGGGGCGTCTCCGGCCAGACGGGCTTCGGAATCGGGCAGACGCACAGCACGCCCTGCGGCGTGTCCAGCGGCGATACGGCGGTAAACAGCCGCTCGGTGAGAATCACCCGTTTTGTCTCCGGCGGCAGCGCCGGCAGCGCGGTTCCCTCGGCGGACACGACGATGTCCGGCCGGCCGGCCAGCAGCGCCTCCCGCAACAGCGTATGCCCCTCGCAGAGATACTGCCCGGCCTCGCGGCGGTAGGCCCGCGAGTCGCCCAGCTTGACGAGATGCTTGACCGTGGCGTTGTCCCGGCTAGAAATCGGCGCGTTCACAGGCGTTTTACCATGGCGATGTCGTCGTTCTGCCCTACGATGACCAGCACATCGTCGGGCCGTATGACATAATCGGCCGACGGCGACATATTGATGCGGATATGATCGCGGTCGCGCACGGCCACGATGTTGAGCCCGAACGCCGCACGAACGTCCAGATCGCGCATGGTCTTGTTGTGCCACGGCTTGGGCGCACCCAGCTCCACCATGCTGTAGTCCGGCGACAGCTCGAACATGTCCACCAGATTGGTGGACGACAGGCTGGAGGCCAGCCGGATGGCCATATCGCGCTCCGGCGTGATGACCCGGTCGGCGCCGATGCGCAGCAGCACCTTGCGGTGCAGGTCGTTTTTGGCGCGGCAGATGACCTCCTTCATCCCCAGCTCCTTGAGCGTGAGAGTGGTGAGGATGCTGTCCTGGATATCATAGCCGGCGATGGCGACGATGGCACAGTCAAAATTGCGCACGCCGATGGACCGCAGGACGATCTCATCCTTGGCGTCGCCCACGATGGAGTGGGTCACAAGGTCGGCCACCTGCTGGACATTGTCCTCATTTTCATCCACCGCCAGAACCTCCCAGCCCAGACGGTGCAGCTCGGTGGCCACAGCCTGCCCGAACCGGCCCAGTCCCAATACGAGACAAGATTTCATAACGCAACCTTCTATCCGATAATCAGTTTGGATTCGGGGAATTGCACGCGGCTCTGTCCGCCCCGGCGCAGCAGGAGGGCGATGCCGATGGTGAGCAGTCCGACGCGCCCGAAGTACATCAGCAAAATCAACACAACGTGGGACGCGCCCGTCAGTGTGGCCGTAAGGTTCATCGACAGCCCCACCGTACCCATGGCGGACACCGCTTCAAAGACCATGGGGAAAAACGCGCCGTTCGACTCAAACAGGCTCATTGCAGTGACCGAGACGACCACCGCGCCAAACCCCACCATGGCAATCGACAGAGAGGCCAGCACCTGCTTGGACGACAGGCCGCGCGCGAAGATGGTCGCCTGCGACTTGCCACGCATCACCGCGATGGCCGAGATCACCAGCACGCCCAGCGTGACGGTTTTGACGCCGCCGGCCGTGGAGCCGGGGGAACCGCCCACAAACATGAGCAGTGTGGAGACAAGCTGCGACGGCGGGGTCAGCGCGGCCTGATCCAGCGTGGCAAAGCCGGCGGTGCGGCAGGTGACCGACTGGAACAGCGAGGCCAGGATTTTTTCTCCCGGCGGGAGCGCGCCGAGGGTGGAAGGGTTTTCATATTCGGCGACCAGAAAGGAGACCGCGCCGAAGGCAATGAGGACGCCGGAGATCAGGACGACCAGCTTTGTGTGAACATGCAGCCGGCTCTGCAAGCCCCTCCGGCGCAGTCTCAACTTGCGGTAGACGTCCTCCCAGACAAAAAAGCCGATGCCGCCGATGACAATCAAGGCCATGATGGGCAGACACACCAGCGGGTCGCCGCGATAGGCGGCCAGGGAGTCGTTGGTGCCCATCAGGTCGAACCCGGCGTTGCAAAAGGCCGACACCGAGTGAAAAACGCCGCGGTAAATACCGCCCCACAGGCCGTACTCGCCGACAAACCGGATGGACAGGACGCACGCGCCGAGCCCCTCCAGCGCGAAGGTGCCGAACAAAATATGGCGCACCATGCGCACCACGCCGGTGAGGTCGTTTAAGCTCAACGCCTGCACCATGAGCAGCCGCTCGCGCAGGCCGATGGTGCGGTGCAGCAGGAAAGACAGGATGGAGACCACCGTCATAAGCCCCAGCCCGCCGATCTGGATGAGCGCCAGAATGACTATCTGACCGAACAGCGACCAATAGGTAAAGGTGTCGTGGAGGACAAGCCCCGTGACACAGGTGGCCGAGGTGGCGGTAAACAGGGCGGTCAGAAACGGGGCTCCCCCGGGGGCCCGCGTCGCCGCCGGCAGAGACAGCAAAAGAGCACCCAGCAGGATGACGGCCAGAAAGCCGAGCGCCACCACCCGCGTGGGGCTGATTTTTTTGCGCCGGCGCATATAATGCCAAATGGCACGACGAAGCTTCATAATTCCAAAGACTCCCGCAACGCGCAAATTGGGAACGCCGCTTGGGCGCTACCCGATGATCAGCTTGGTCTCGGGGAATTTCATCCGGCTGTGTCCGCTGCGCCGCAGCAGGATGGCGATGCCGAGGGTGAGCATCCCGACCCGCCCGAAGTACATGAGCAGCATGAGAATCATCTGCGACCCCACGGTGAGCGTACCGGTGATGCCCATGGACACGCCGCCGGTGCTCATGGCGGCCACCGCCTCATAGACCAGCGGGAAAAACGGCCTGTCCGGCTCCAGGATCGCCATAGCACCCAATGAAATAAACACCGACAAAAACGCCACCATGACAATGGACAGCGACGCGAACACCTGCTTTTCCGAAATGCCCCGTCCGAAGGCGACGACCTGCGTCCGTCCACGCATGAGCGAAACCGCCGACAGCACCAGCACGCCCAGCGTGATGGTCTTGATGCCGCCGGCCATGGAGCCGGGCGACCCGCCGACGAACATCAGTATGGTCGAAACGAGCTTGGAGGGCGCGGTCAGCGCCGTCTGATCCAGTGTGACATAACCCGCCGTGCTGCAGGTGACCGACTGGAACAGCGAGGCCATGACCTTCCCGCCCAGCGGCAGCGTTCCGATGGTGGCGGGGTTTTCGTACTCCGAGAGCAGAAAAACCGCCGCGCCGCCGAACGCCAAAAGGCCGGTGATCATCAGCACCAGCTTGGTATGGAGATGCAGCTTGTTCCGGATGCCCTGCCGCCGCAGCCTGATATTGCGGTAAATATCCTCCCAGACAAAAAAGCCGATGCAGCCCAGAATCATCAGCACGAGGAGGGTCAGACAGACCAGCGGATCGTTCGTATACCCGGTCAGCGACCTGCCCGGGCCCATCAGGTCAAAGCCCGCGTTGCAAAAGGCCGACATGGCGTGGAACACACTGCGGTACAGCCCGCCCCAGAAACCAAACTCGCCGACAAAGCGGAACGACAGGATCACCGTCCCCACCGCCTCCATAACAAGGGTGACGAACAGCACATGCCGCACCATGCGCACCACGCCGGTGAGATCGTTTAAATTGAGCGAATGCACCATCAGCAGCCGCTCACGCAGGCCGATGGTGCGATGCAGCAGGAAGGACAAAATGGCCACGACGGTCATAATCCCCAGACCGCCGACCTGAAACAGCGCCAAAATAACGACCTGCCCGAAGACGGACCAATAGGTGAGCGTGTCGTGCAGCACAAGCCCGGTCACGCTGGTGGCCGAGACGGCGGTAAACAGCGCGGTAAAAAACGGGGCGGAGCCCGGCGCGCGGGTGGCTGCCGGCAGGGACAAAAGCAGGGTTCCCAGTAAAATCAGCGCCAAGAAACCAAGCGCCACCATACGGATGGGGCTGATTTTTTTGCGCCGGCGCATAAAATGCCAGATGGCACGACGAATCCTCATGGTTATGCATGCTCCCGCAACGCCCGAATCAGAGCGGCCGCCGCTTCGGCGCCCTGTCTGTCTTCCTCTTTGCTGTTCTTGATGCCCGCGTACAGCGGCCCATCGGTCAGGCCCGCCCGCTGAAACACCGGCCATGTGTCCACCCGCAGGAGATACGGATCCTCCGACCCGGTCTCGATGCCAAAATCAGACCACGGCCGGAAAAATTCCTCCCACTGGCCGATGCGTTCGGCGGTGAGCTCGTCGATAAAATACAAAAGATACGCGTCGTCCACAAAAATCGTGGCCAAGCGCTGGTTGTTGTAGACGCCTTCCTCGTTGCTGTCGTCCAGCGAGAGCACCGCGCCGTAGACATAGATCTGCCCGTCGCCATTTTGGTCGCCGACCGTCTCCCCCGCGATCTCGCTTATCTCGGCGGCCTGCGGCTCGTAGGCCCGCGCCTCCACCGCGACGACATAGCTCAGATCGTACCGCACCCGGCCGGAGATCTCGTTCACTACGAACACAACCGTCAGCGCCACAAGCAGCACCACCGCGACATGCCATTTGTAATGATACCAAAAACTGTTGACAAACCAGTGCTTAAATGTCTTCCACATCGTTCGCGCCTCGTTCCAAACTCCTGTTATCGTTTAGGTGATATTCTTCATCGTGGGGAACAAAATGACATCCCGGATGGACGCGCTGTCGGTCAGCAACATACAGAGCCGATCGATGCCGAGGCCGATGCCGCCGGTGGGCGGCAGGCCGTACTCCAGCGCCGTGAGGAAATCCTCGTCCATCATGCCGGCCTCCTCGTCGCCCGAGGCGCGCAGGGCCGCCTGCCGCTCAAACCGCCTGCGCTGATCCACCGGGTCGTTGAGCTCGGAGAAGGCGTTGGCGTATTCCCGCCCGCCGATAAACAGCTCAAACCGGTCGGTCAGGCGCGGGTCGTCGACGCAGCGCTTGGCCAGCGGCGATACCTCGATGGGATGCCGCGTGATAAAGGTGGGCTGGACGAGCCGGGCCTCGACCTTCTGGTCGAAGCATTCATACAGCCATTCGCCCCAGCTCAGACCGTCCTTGCCCTCGACGCCGGCGCTCCTGGCGGCGGCTCTGGCCTCCTCGTCGGTGGAAAGCGCCAGAAAATCGACGCCGGTGTGGAGCTTGACCGCCTCGGCCATGCTCATGCGGGCAAAGGGCCGCGCCATCGAAATGGCCTGCCCCTGGTAGGTGATGTCGGTGGTCTCCAGAATATTCTGCGCCATGCCGGAGAGCAGCTCCTCGCACTCCGTCAGCATGGTTTCCATATTGGCGTACGCCTCGTACCATTCCACCGTGGTAAATTCCGGGTTGTGCTTGACCGACATGCCCTCGTTGCGGAACAGCCGTCCGATCTCATAGACCCGGTCAAACCCGCCCACGATGAGCCGCTTGAGGTGCAGCTCGGTGGCGATGCGCAGGTACATTTGAATATCCAGCGTGTTGTGATGGGTGACAAAGGGGCGGGCGTTGGCCCCGCCCGACAGGGTGGACAGCACCGGCGTCTCGACCTCCAAAAATCCTTTGGCGTCGAGATAGGCGCGGACTTCCTTCACCACCCGGCTGCGGATCATAAAGGTGCGGCGCACCTCGGGGTTCATGATGAGGTCAAGATACCGCTGGCGGTAGCGCAGGTCGGTGTCCCGCAGGCCGTGGTACTTCTCGGGCAGCGGCCGCAGCGACTTGGACAGCAGCGTGACGCTGTGGCAATGCACCGAGATCTCGCCCCGGCGGGTGCGGAACACAAAGCCCTCCACCCCGACGATGTCGCTGATGTCGAACTTTTTAAACCGGGCGAAGGCCTCCTCGCCCAGGTCGCCCACCTGCACGTAGAGCTGGATGCGACCCTTGGCGTCCATCAGGTCGCAGAAAAAGGCGCGGCCCATGTCGCGCTTGGACATGATGCGCCCGGCCAGCGAAACGGTCTTGCCGTCCATGGCCTCAAAATTGTCCTTGATCTCGGCGCTCGCCGCGTCCACCGCAAAGGTGGTGATTTGAAACGGGTCATTGCCTTCGGCCTGTAGGGCTTCCAGCTTTTCCATCCGAACGGCCATGAGCTGGGATATCTCCTGCTCGGTCTGCTCTTCCTGGCGGATCATTTCCTCAGACATAAAAACTTCCTCCCGGGGAAAAATTCAACAAGCGGCCGCATACTCCGCGGCCGCTTTTGTGTATTCAGATCTGGATGCCGGCGACGCGGTAGCGCAGCGTACCCACCGGAACCTCTACGCGGATTTCCTGCCCTTCGGCGCAACCCAGCAGCGCCCTGCCGAAAGGAGATTCGTCGGAAATGAGGTTTTTGAGCGGATTGGCCTCCTGCGAGCCGACCAGCGTGTATTCCTCTTCTTCCTCGGTCTCCAAATCGACGACCCGGACGCGGCAGCCGGTGATCACCTTGTCGGCCTGAAGCTGCTCGGTTTCAATGACACTGGCGTGCATCAGCACATTCTCGATCTCGGCGATGCGGGAAAACAGGCGGCCCTGTTCGTTTTTGGCCTCGTCATATTCGCTGTTTTCCGAAAGATCGCCGAAGGAGCGGGCCTCCTTGATCTGCTCGGCGACTTCTTTTTCGCGCACGGTTTTTAAATAGCGGAGCTCCTCTTCCAGCGCCGTCAGGCGCTCGCGGGTCAGCTTATACGATTTCTGCATGGCGGCAACCATGTCCTTTCTGTAAACCGAAGCGGTCTGTCGTTTTATGGGGAAAGCGCACCGGAGAAATAGGGGAAAAGGTGTCGCGTGTATGGGAAAAATGTCCGTTCGTGGGCATGTTTCTTTTACATTAGATAAGATTATACGGATATTTTACTTGTTTGTCAATAGCGAAACGTAAATTCAGGCGGGCGCGCCGTCGCAGGTCAGCGACAGCACCGTCACCTCCGAGAGCTGCACCGCGCCGGAGGCCAAAAGCGCCATGAGCAGCGCCTCGTTGTCGCAACCCCACGGCCACCAGTTTTGCAGCCGCACCGGCGGCGCGAGCCGCGCGCCGTTGACCACGGTGCGCCCCGGCGGGATGTCAAACGCGCCCGGCCCGCCCAACAGCAGTACCGCCGCGCCCTGCTTGGCCGGAATGCTCCGCGGCGCTTCCCATGTGTCGAACACCAAAAAAATATCGCAGACGGAGAGATGCTCCGGGTTTTCCGCCGCCGACACCCCATATTCCCGCCGCAGTCTGCGGCAGAGCTCCTCCGCGCCCCGGTCAATGCACAGCGACAAATGCCGGTGCCGGCGGCACAGCTCCTCGGCCGCCGCGCAGAGCTCCCCGCCGGCGCGCTTGCCCACCAGCGCCACCCGCAGAGAGGCCGGGCTTGTTGTCTCCATGGCGTCGGCGGCCAGCGCGGCCATGCGGGGCGCCAGCCGGCGGTACAGCGCCACCGGCGACGCCGGGATCAGCCGATGGGCGTCCAGCATGTCCCGAAACGGAAAGACCGCCGGCGGCACGACGCCCGTCACGCCGATCGACGCGAGATGTGACAGCGCCGCCTCCACCCGACTCCGATTCTGTTTTTCCGCGCCGTCGCTCTCCAGAGACAGCTTGACCCGGACGATCAACGCGCCGCCCATGCGCTCCTCGCACAGGACAAACGCCGGATCGCGCCGCAGCCGCGCCATCAGCCGGTCAAACCGCGACAGCCGCGGGATCCATTCTACCTCCAGCAGCGCAAACAACGCCGTCACCCCCTCCAGGTTACCCCTTGTTGTCCCATGTATATGGCTCCAAACAGGCAATTAGAAGGAAACCTGCCGCAATCCTTCATTTATTTTCTTGACACGGCTCCAAAGTGTCATATATAATGAGCTATGCGTCTCAGCGACGCGCTATTTTCCCGAACGCAAGGTGGTGTTTTGCATGCTTCGTACCTATCAGCCCAAAAAGCGTCAGCGCTCCCGCGAGCACGGCTTCCGCAAGCGTATGTCCACCAAAAGCGGCCGCCGTGTGCTGGCCGCCCGCCGCGCCAAAGGCCGCAAAGCCCTGTCGGCGTAAATCCTCCCAAGGAGCCCGGCCATGCGCTTTACCGTTTCTCTGTGTCTAAACCGTGATTTTCGGCGGGCCTACGCCAAGGGCAAAACCACGGCGGGAGGCTTACTCGCCGTATACGTCCGGCCGAATCGCCTGCCCCGGAACCGTCTGGGGCTTACCGTCAGCGTCAAGCTCGGCGGCGCCGTCGTCCGCAACCGGATCCGTCGCCGCCTCAAGGAAGCCTATCGCCTAAGGGAGGACTCCCTCAAGCAGGGCTTTGATGTGGTGCTGGTCGCCCGTTCCCGCGCCGCGACCGCCTCGTATGGGGAGCTGGATCGCGAAATGGCGCGGCTGTTTGCCCGTCTGGAGCTGTTCCGATGAAAAAATGTCTGCTGGCGCTCATTCGTTTTTACCGAAAACATATCTCGCCGGCCACCCCGCCCTCCTGCCGCTATACCCCCACCTGCTCGCAGTACGCCCTGGAGGCGGTGGAGAAATACGGCGCGTGGCGAGGCGGCCGCATGGCGTTGGCCCGTTTGCTGCGCTGTCATCCGTTCCATAAGGGCGGGTATGATCCCGTGCCGTAATCCCCGCCGGCGGCGCGTCAGGGATGCCGCGCCCTATAACCGCAACCCGACGGCGCGATGTGGGCATCGCGCCCTACAACAAATTGTTAACTCGGCGGCTCGGACAGGCCCCCGGCAGAGGTGGTTGTTTCTTTGAATATTTTTGACTCTATCATTACGCAGCCCTTTGCGGCGCTTCTCAAAGCGCTGTATCAATTCACCGGCTCCTATGGACTGGCCATCATCCTGTTCGCGTTGGTGGTCAAAATTGTTCTTTTGTATTTCTCCGCCCGGGGCAAAAAGGCCATGATGCAGACCCAGCGCATCCAGCCCAAGCTCAAGGAGCTGCAAACCCAATACAAAAACGACAAGGTGAAATACAACGAGGCGGTGCAGAAGGTCTACCGCGAGGAAAATGTCTCCATGACCGGCGGCTGCCTCTGGAGTCTTCTCCCCTTCCCCATCCTCATCGCGCTGTACGGCGTCATTCAGCGCCCCTTCGCCAACCTCATGGGGCTGGCGCAGGAGCAGATCACCAAAATCGGCGAGTACCTCACGAATCTCGCCGGGGTGACGCTGGACCCCAACGCCGCGTATTATCAGCTGTCCCTGTCCAACCTGCTGCACGAGCATTTCGGCGCGGTGCAATCCGCCTTCCCCGATGTGGCCGACAAGCTGTTGGACATCAACTATAACTTCCTCGGACTCAATCTGGCGCAAACGCCGGGGCTCAACGCCCTCGTTGTGATTCCGCTGTTGTCCGGCGCGACGGCCTTTTTGAGCTTCTGGCTGTCCCAAAAGATGATGAAAAACCCCGCCGCCCAAGGCAGCGGCAAGATGATGATCTATTTTTCCCTCGGCATTTCCGTCTACTTCGGCTTCGTCCTGCCGGCGCTGATGGGCGTGTACTGGATCTCCCAGAACGTCTTCACCGCCATTCAGGATATTTTCCTCACCAAGCATTACCAGAAAATTATGGCCGCCGAGGACGCCAAGCGCGCCGAGCTGGCCGCCCGCCGCAAGGCCGCCGAGGACGCCATGAAGGAAGAGCTGCGTCAGCGCCGCGCCGAGGAAATTGAGGCCAAAAAGGCCAAACGCAAGCCCGGCCAAACCATATACAAAATGCAAAACAAGCCCAAGCCAAAAAAGCCGGACGCCGAATAATGTCCGCCCGAAGGAGATATATGCATGGAAAAAACGTTGGAGGTCTCCGGGAAAACCATTGACGCCGCCATTCAGGCCGCGTTGGACGAGCTCAGGGTCGACCGCGATCAGGTGTCGGTCGAGGTGCTGGAAAAACCCAAGGCCGGCTTTCTCGGTCTGGGCGGCTCGCAGGCGCGCGTGCGCGTTTCCTATTCCGTTACGCGCGCCGAAAAATGCGCGGCCTTCCTCTCCGGCCTACTCGAGCGTATGAACGCCGGTGCCACCCCCAAGATCACCGAGCAGCCCGACGGGCAGCTCGACGTCGATCTGGTCGGCGACAGTCTGGGTCTGCTCATCGGCCGCCGCGGGGAAACGCTGGACGCCATCCAGCAT
>JAVBOJ010000090.1:0-16418 GCA_031550755.1 Oscillospiraceae bacterium | reverse complement strand
TGTCCCTCCACTTGAGAGACCCGGGCGGCCATCGGCACCGCCGACACGCCGGCCGACCCAATGAGCGGGTTGATTTTGCCGCCCGACAGGACGTACATCAGCTTGCCGAGCAGCACGCCGCCGACGGTGGAGAATGAGAAGGCGATCAGCCCCAGCACGATAATGGCGACCGTCTGCACCGTGAGGAAGTTGGAGTAGACCGTGGTCGCGCCCACGCTGATGGACAGGAAGATGGTCACAATGTTCATCAGGGCGTTTTGCGCCGTGTCGGACAGGCGTCCGGTAACGCCGCACTCGCGCAGCAGGTTGCCGAGCATCAGCATCCCAATGAGCGGTGCGACGGAGGGCAGCACGATGATGACAAAAATACACACCGCGATTGGGAAAACAATGCGTTCGGCCTTGGAGACCTCGCGGAGCTGCTCCATCTTGCATTCGCGCTCTTTTTTGGTGGTCAGCGCCCGCATGAGGGGCGGCTGGATCATCGGAATCAGCGCCATATAGGAATAGGCCGCAATGGCGATGGGGCCGAGCAGTCCGGGCGCGAGCTTGCCGGTCAGGAAAATGGCGGTCGGGCCGTCCGCGCCGCCGATGATACCGATGGAGGCGGCCTCATTGGGCGTAAACAATCCGCCGAGACTCAGCGCCAGCAAAAACGCGCAGTAAATGCCGAGTTGCGCCGCCGCGCCCAGCAGCAGGCTCTTGGGATTGGCCAGCATGGGGCCAAAGTCGGTCATCGCGCCCACGCCGAGGAAAATCAGCGATGGGTAGATATTGGTCTTGACGCCGATATACAGAATATCCAGCAGACCGCCTTCCTTGAGCACCTTGCTGAAACTGACGCTCTCCCCGGCAAACAGATCCGGGTGGAACATGCCCGCGCCGGGCAGGTTGGTCAGCAGCATACCGAAGGCGATGCCGACCAGCAGCAGCGGCTCGAATTTGCGCACAATGCCGAGATAGAGCAGGACACAGGCAATGGCGATCATGACAATCTGCCGCCAATCCTGAAACAGGAGGTTAAATCCGGAGTCGTTCCAGAGGTTTTTTAAGACTTCGACCATACTCATGAAGTCTTCCCCCTAACCCAGCACGAAAAGATTTTCGCCGGTGTTGACGGTGGCGCCCTGCGCGGCCAGAACCTGCGTGACCACAGCGTCCCGCGGGGCAACGATATCGTTTTCCATTTTCATGGCTTCCAGCACAAGAAGCAGCTGCCCGGCCTTCACCTGCTGACCCGCCGAGACCTTGACCGACAAAACCGTGCCCGGCATCGGCGCTTTGACCGTTTCCCCGGCCACGGCGGCCACGGGAGCAGGAGCCGCCGCCACAGGCGCAGGTGCGGCCACCGGCGCGGGCGCTTGCGCGTCCTGTACGTCGATCAGGATGGCTTCGCCTTTTTCGACTTCCACCTCATAGTTTTTTCCGTTCAGCGTCACTTTGTATTTCATTGCCATCAACCTCCTAGTCTGTCTGCCTGATCGAAAGGAAGCGCAGCTGATTCAGCGGCGTCTTCATTTCGTCGGCGACAATGGCCATCAGCATGGCGGCGGTTTGGTCATCTACATTGTGCAGTTTCAATTCGCCCAGCGAGCCGGGCGCGGGGACTTTGCGCGGAATTTCAGCCACCGGCGCGGCGGTGGCCCCCGCGTCTTTTTTGTTTCGCCGCAGCAGCATCGACAGCAGTTTGATGACTCCGATGAGCGCGGCCAGCACAAAAAACACGATGGCCATACCGAGAAGAGAAAACAGGATGGCCTCGCCGGCCGGCAAGGTTTCCTTTACAAAACCCGCAACAATTAAAAACGCCATGCGCTACCTCCTACTTGACTTCCATGATGGAGTATTTGACCTTCTTTTCAGATTGTTCCTTGCGGGCTTTGAAGAATTTTTCCGCCACCTGTGGGAATACAATATACGAGAGGACATCTTCGTCGCTGCCCGCCAGATCGCCGGCGTCGCGGCGGCCCTGCGCCAGCCCCTCGCCCAGCGTATCGGCAAAACGGCCGGTGATGGGCTTTTCGTCGCCCAGCACTTTTTTGATGAGCGCCGGATCGACCTCGCCGGGGGCCTTGCCGTATTCGCCGCGCAGATAGGCCGTGACCTCCTTGGAGACGTTTTTATACCGCTCGCCGGACAGCACGTTGGACACCGCCTGCACGCCCACCATCTGGCTCATCGGGGTGACCAGCGGCGGATAGCCCATGTCGCGGCGCACGCGCGGGGTTTCCTCCAGCACCTCGTTGAAGCGGTTGAGCGCGTTTTGCGCCTTGAGCTGGGACACCAGGTTGGACAGCATCCCACCCGGGATTTGGTAGCCCAGCGCGTCGGTATCGGTGGCCATGACCAGCGGATCCATCAGGCCGCTCTTGATATACTCATCCCGCAGCGGCTTGAAATGGTCGTTGATTTCCTTGAGCACCTCGGGCTTGAGGCCGGTCTGAATGCCCATCTGCTCAAACGAATAGGCCAGCGTTTCGGTGGCCGGCTGGGAGGTGCCGCCCGAAAAACTGGAAATGGCGGTGTCAATAACATCGGCGCCGGCCTCCACGCCCTTGAGGTAGGTCATATAGGCAAGCCCCGTAGTGCAATGGGTGTGCAGATGCAGCGGCAGCTTGGAGTTTTCCTTGATGGCCCTGGTCATCTCGAAGCATTCCTGCGGGCTCATAACGCCGGCCATGTCCTTGATGCACAGGGTGGTCGCGCCCATTTCCTCGATCTGGCGGATCAGCTTGATATAATTGTCCAGCGTGTGCACCGGGGAGGTGGTGTAGGAAATGGCGACCTGGGCGACGCCGCCGCGCTTGATGGTCTCGGATACCGAGACCTCCAGATTGCGCAGATCGTTGAGCGCGTCGAAAATGCGGATGACATCAATGCCGTTTTCGATGCTCTTGGCCACGAACGAGCGCACTACATCGTCCGGATAGTGCTTGTAGCCCAGCAGGTTCTGCCCTCTGAGCAGCATTTGTAGCTTGGTTTTTTTGACGCTTTTGCGGATCATTCGCAGACGCTCCCACGGATCCTCGTTCAGATAACGCAGGCAGGTGTCAAAGGTGGCGCCGCCCCAGCATTCCAGCGAATAGTATCCGGCGCGGTCCATCGTTTCCAAAATGGGCGCAAATTTGTCAAAGGGAAGTCGGGTGGCGATGAGGGATTGCCCGGCGTCTCGCAGAACGGTTTCGGTAAATTGAACCTTCATGAGTACCTCCTACTATTTTATGAATACCGGGGCAAGTTTATCACATTTGAACGCAAAAGAAAACCTCTAATTGAATTTTTTCTATAATTCCTGAAGAATATTCTAAAAATTTTGCTTCCTTGTATGAAAAAAGTTCTTCTTTTGTAAAATTGTTTTGATTTTCTTCTTGAAAAACTGGGCATGATAACATATAATACCGTATGGGGGAATGTCAAGAGGGAAATAAAAATTTTTCCTTTTTGCCTTTTCTCGACGCCTAAAAAAATGAGTACGGAGAGGGAAAGGGGTGTAATTATGTTTTCGGTGGGGGACAAAATTGTCCACCCCATGCACGGCGCAGGTATCGTGGACAACATCGTCACGCAAAAAGTGGATGGGACAAGCAGACAATATTACGTCATGAAAATGCCCGTCGGCGGAATGCTTGTCATGATTCCTGTAACAAACTGCGCTGAGATCGGCGTGCGCGCCGTGATTGACTCCAATCAGGCCGAAGCGATTATGGAATCACTGCCTGATATCGAAATTGACATGACGCATAATTGGAACCAGCGTTATCGGGAAAACATGCTGCGCATTAAAAGCGGAGATCTTGCGGAGGTTGCCAAGGTGGTAAAGGGTCTCATGGCGCGTGATCGGCAGCGCGGGCTCTCGACAGGGGAACGCAAAATGCTCCATTCGGCCAAGCAGATTTTAATCTCGGAGATCGTTTTGGCGCAAAGCGCCAGTTATGAAGAGGTGGAGCAGCGCATCAACGTGGCTCTGGCCTGATTTCGCGGCAAAGTTGTCCGCAGATGTCCCGCGGCTTTTTAAAATGGAGGAAGAACCGGGACCGGCCAGGCATGATACGAGTATAAAAGGAGCTGTGTCGAGGGGAAAAAGACACGGCTCCTTTTGTTACAGCTTATGGACGGGGGTCTACATATGCGACGAAAAAAAGAAAAAGCCCCACCGCAGCGGGAATTTTGCGCGGCGGTTATCGCTGCCGGCGGACAGGCCGTACGGATGGAGGGGCTGGGCAAAATCCTGCTCGACCTGGACGGCATCCCACTGATTGCCCATACCCTGCTGGCCTTTGAGGCCAGCCCGGATATCGACGAGATCGTCATCGCCGCCGCGCCGGAGGATATTTTGCCGCTGGGTCAGGTCTGCCGGGATTTCGGCCTTACCAAGGTGACCAAAATCGTGCGCGGCGGAGAAAACCGTGTGGAATCGGTCTGGAACGCTCTGATGGAAGTTTCACCTCAGGCGGCGCTGTGCGCCGTGCACGACGGTGCGCGGCCGCTCGTTACCCCCGATCTCATCGGGCGGGTCGTGGCGTTGGGGCGGCGGTTTGGCGCGGCGATCCCGGCCGTGCCGCTGAAGGACACGGTGAAATTTTGCGAGGACGGCAGGGTGACCGGTACGGCCGACCGCGCGGGGATGTGCGCCGTGCAGACGCCGCAGGTATTCGACGCTGCGCTTCTAAAGGTCGCGCTGCATCAGGCCAGAGACGAGGGGCTGACCATCACCGACGACGCGTCCGCCGTCGAGCGCATGGGCATGGCCGTGCATCTCTGCGACGGCTCGTATGAAAACCTGAAGGTGACCACGCCTGAGGATTTGGAGCTGGCCGTGGCGCTGCTGCATCGGAGGAAGGGACTATGAGAATCGGGCAGGGATATGATGTGCACCGGCTGGTGCCGGGGCGTGCGCTGATTTTGGGTGGGGTAGAGGTGCCCTTTGGGCTGGGGCTGCTGGGACATTCGGACGCCGACGTGCTGACCCACGCCGTCATGGACGCGCTGCTGGGCGCGGCGGGGCTGGGCGATATCGGCCGGCATTTCCCCGACAGCGACCCGGCCTACAAGGGCGCGTCCAGCCTGCGTCTGCTGGAAACGGTGGGGGCGCTGCTGACACAACACGGCTTTGCGGTCGGCAACATCGACGCCACGCTGGTGGCGCAGGCGCCCAAGGTGGCACCCCATATCGCCGCCATTCGCCAAAACATCGCGGGTGCGCTGGGCATCCCGCCGGAAAACGTCAATATCAAGGCCACCACCGAGGAGGGTCTCGGCTTCACCGGGCGCGGCGAAGGAATGGCGGCGCTGGCCGTGGTGCTGCTCATTTAATACCGGCCACGCAACGCACTCCCGCCCTTCGGCTTTCATATGATAAGTCGAAGGGAGCGTGGCATCCGCATGACCGGTTGTCTCATTATTTGCCGATCTCTTACCTACGCGCAGCGCTCCGCCCGCCTGCTCACAAACGCGGGTTACTCGGCCGTGGTTCAGCGTCTGCCCCGGGACATTTCCGAGGGCGGCTGCGGCTACGGAATCCGGGTACCTGAACGGGCTGTGGGCGAAATGCTTGCTTTTTTACGTGAAAACAATCTGTCCGCCAAAAAAGTGTATTGCTTTGACGCGGACGGTCGTCCCCGTATGCTATGATTTATCTGGACAATGCGGCCACCACCCTGCGAAAACCTCCCACGGTGGCGGCGGCAATGCTGGAGGCCCTCCGCTATGGTGGCGGAGCGGGACGGGGAGGGCATAGAGCGGCGATGTACGCCGCCGAACGTTTGCTGGATTGCCGGGAAGAGGCGGCCGCTCTTTTCGGCATCGACGACCCGGAACGGGTCATTTTTACAGGCAACGCCACCCATGCGCTCAACATCGCCATCCGAGGCCTGGTCAAGGGCCCCGGGCGGGTGATTGTGTCCGGCTATGAGCACAATGCCGTGATGCGTCCGCTCAAGGCGCTGGAGGCCGGCGGCGTGGCGGCGGAGCACCTCAAGGATGCGCTGTTTGAGCCGGAAATGGCGCTGCACCAGCTGGAGGTGGCGCTGGAGCGGCCGACCGTGGCCGTTATTATCAACCATGTGTCCAACGTCTTCGGCTATGTCCAGCCGCTGGCGCGCATGGGGCAGCTCTGCGCCGAGCGCGGCGTGCCGTTCATCGCCGACGTGTCGCAGTCGGCTGGCTGTCTGCCCATTGACGCCGGCGCACTGCCCGACGCGGCGTTTTGTATGCCGGGGCACAAGGGGCTGTATGGCCCGCAGGGCACCGGGATTCTCATCGCCCCGCGTGGGGCGATGCTGTCGCCGTTTTTGATGGGCGGCACCGGCTCGCTCTCGGCTGAGATGGAGATGCCGGATTTTCTGCCCGACCGGCTGGAGGCGGGAACCCACAATCTGCCCGGCGTGGCGGGTCTTTTGGAGGGAATCCGGTTTGTGCGCCGGCGCGGCGTCGAGGCCATTTTCGCCCATGAAAAAGAGCTGCTGCGGCTGGCCGTGTCGGAGCTTTCGCGCCTCCGCGGGCTGCGGCTGTATTATGCCGACCATTTTTTCTGCCAGACGGGGGTGCTGTCGATGACCTCGCCCGACCTGGAGCCGGAGGCCATCGCGCAAAGTCTCGGCGAGGACGGGATCGCCGTGCGCGCGGGCTTGCAGTGCGCGCCGCTGGCGCATCGGTCGGCGGGCACCTTCCCGGACGGCACGGTGCGGGTGAGCTTTTCCGCCTTCAACACCCGCCGCGATGTGCAGATGCTGGCGTCATCCCTGAGACGAATATTGCCGCGGCGATAAGGCCGCTGACAAACCTGTTTGCCAGCGAAAGGCTCCACAGGATTCATTCCCGTGGAGCCTTTCGTTTGAATATTTTGCGGAAATCGGTCCAGCAGGGACCCCGGAGCGGGGCTCGACGCCCTCTCCGTTTTTTGGTTGCATGTTTTTGGGGGGCATGTTACAATATAACACAAACGAGAAAGGGAGGGGAAAGCCATGCGTCGAAGCCGAATAAGCGCACTCTGTCTGTGCGTTTTTTGCTGTCTTTCCCTCAGCGCCTGCTTTCCTGAGGGGATTGACGGGCTTCTCCAGCCGCCCAAACAGCCGATCGCGTATGTGCAGCTTCAGACCCAGATCGACAAGCTGCTGGAAGCCGGCGCGGTTTATGCCTTCCCGGCGGCCGGCTCCAACCGGCAGGTCATTCAACAGGCCGATATCGACGGCGACGGCGTGGAGGAATCGCTGGTCTTTCTTCAAAAAAACGAGGATCATCCCCTGCGGATTTATTTCTACCATAAGGTTGAGGATACCTATGTGGAAGCCGGCGTCATCTCGGGCGACGGTACCTCCTTTGACAGCGTTTCCTATGCCGATCTGGACGGCGACAAGTCCATGGAAATTCTGGTGGGCTGGAGGGTGAGCGATTCTCTGCGCGGCATGACCGTCCATACCTGGGTTGACGGTGCGCTCCACCCCATGCTGACAAACACCAGCTATAACGCCTATTCCTTGCAGGATTTTAACAAGGACGGTCTCCCGGAACTTATGTTGGTACGGTCTAGCGCCACGGATATCCCCGGCAGTGCCGAATTGTATCTGCCAAAAGGGAAGGATCTGGTGTTCTCCACCACCGCGCCGCTGTCGCTTGGCGCTGGGGGCGTTTCCCGTATTCGCAACGGAATGCTTTCCGACGGCAATCCCGCTGTTTTTGTGGCCTCTTACTACGGAGACAATGGTCTGATTACCGACGTGTTCGCCTACCGCAACGGCAAAATTACCAATCTGAGCCTCGACCCGCTAACCGCCGCGAGCAACGAAACAGTGCGGTGGTATCCCATTTACGCCACGGATTTAACCGGCGACGGCATCACCGATATTCCAAGTCCGACGAAGCAGCTGCCGTTCTATGACGCCAATATTTCGGACAATCAGTTTATCACGACGTGGAGCAGCTACAGCCTTTCGGGCGTCGCTGCGCAAACGGCGCTGACCTATCACAATTTTAACAAGGGATTTTATTTCGATCTGCCCGAGAGCTGGAGCGAGGGGCTGACCATTGCCCAAAGGATAGTCACCAACGATGAACAGCAGCTGATTTTTGCCCAGTACAACGGGCCGGACACAGCACCGACCGATGTGCTGATCGTCTCGATCTTGACCGGAGACGGGCACTCCGAGCGGGCGGACAAAGAGGGCCGATTTGTCTTGGGCGAAAAACAGAATACTGTTGTCGCGGCAAAAATCCCCGCCAGCGCGTATGACGCGCAGGAAAAATTTCGGCTGAAAAAGGAAGATGTGCTGGCGGCGTTTCATTGGATTATCAAGGAATGGATTGTTGGGGAGATGACGCAGTCATGAAAAAAGTACTGGTGCTCGAGGATGAGGGCAGCATCCGCAGCTTTGTGGTCATCAACCTCAAACGCGCGGGTTACGAGGTGGTGGAGGCCGAGACCGGTGAGGAAGCGCTGGCGCTTTTGCCCAAGCATCCCGGCGTCAAGGTGGCGCTGCTGGATATCATGCTGCCCGATATCGACGGCTTTGAGGTTTGCCACCGTATGCGCGCCATGAACCCCGAAATGGGCATCATCATGCTGACCGCCCGCACCGGAGAGATGGACAAGGTGACCGGACTGATGACCGGAGCCGACGACTATGTGACCAAGCCGTTTTCGCCCACCGAGCTCAGTGCCCGGTTGGACGCACTCTGCCGCCGCATCGGCATTGAGGTGCCGGAGGACAAGGGCGATCTGCATTCCGGCCCCTTTGTCCTCAACACCAGAAATCGCACGCTGGAGAAAAACGGCGCGCGCATCAAGCTGACCCAGGTGGAATACACCATCATGAAGCTGTTTTTGGAGAACCCGGACAAGGCCATGTCCCGCGAGGATATTCTGGCCGCTGTCTGGGGGCAGGAATACTTCGGCGAGCTCAAGATTGTGGACGTCAACGTCCGCCGCCTGCGCATCAAAATTGAGGACGACACCGCCAACCCGACCTATATCACCACCGTGTGGGGGTATGGGTATAAGTGGGGGAGTTGAGGCGGAAGCGTCTCGCCGGCCCGGGTCGCGCGAGCGTGACATAGAAGCGAACCCCCAAACAACCGCAACCCGCGCGGAATACCACGCGATTATCAAACGCAAAGGAGAAACGTTGTGCACGGCTTAAAACGACGCTGGATGTTGGGCAGCCTGTGGCTGGTGGTAATGATCGTACTGATTGCGGTGACGGCCTATTCCATGGCCGCCGCGAATTACTATACCTCCAATGTCCAGAGCGGTATGGAAAGCCGCGCCCGCGCCACCGCCAACTTCTTCAGCGGATATGCGAACAATAGCTACAGCGAGTATTTTAGGAGCGCCGAACAATTCGCGCAGGAATTCGCCGACCGGGACAAGCTGGAGCTGCAATTCATCAACATTTCCGGCCGGGTGGAGGTGTCCACCATGGGGGTGCCGGTCGGCATCCTGCCCCAGACCGAGGACATCGCCGCCGCCTTTAAATCGGCTCAGGTGGAGAGCTTTACCGGAGTCGATCCGTTGTCGGGCGAACGGGTGCTGTCGGTGTCGGCGCCGCTTTTGTTCGGCAACAATCAGACCGTCGGCGTCATGCGCTATGTCACCAGCTTGCAGCGAGTGGATCGGCAGATCCTCATGTCCACCCTCACGGCGCTGCTCATCGGCTTGGTGGTCACCATGTTTGTGGTGCTGTCCAACCTGTTTTTTATCCGCTCGATTGTGACGCCGCTCGGCGAAATTACCGAGATCGCCAAAAAAATTGCCGGCGGCAGCTACGGCGCGCGCATCGAGAAAAAATTCAACGACGAGATCGGCGAGCGGACCGATACCATCAACAATATGTCGGCGGAAATCAGTCTGGCCGAGAAAATGAAAAGCGACTTTATCTCCTCGGTGTCCCACGAGCTGCGCACGCCCCTGACCGCCATCGCCGGCTGGGGGGAAACCCTGCTCTCGGCCGATATGCGGGATGTGGACGAGGTCAAAAAGGGTGTGCGCATCATGCTCAAGGAGGCCAACCGGTTGACCAAAATGGTGGAGGAGCTGCTGGATTTCACCCGCATGGAGAGCGGCCGCATGACCTTCCAGATGGAGGAAATGGATCCGCGTGCCGAGTTGGAGGAAGTGGTTTTCCTTTACATGGATACTCTGGCGCGGGACGGCATTTTGCTGACCTATGACGACGACGGGGACATCCCGCCGGTCATTGGCGACCGCGCGCGTCTGCGGCAGGTGTTTTTGAACATTCTCGACAATGCCGCCAAGCATGGCAGCGAGGGCAAACGCATTGAGGTGTCCGTCTTTTTGGACGGCGGACAGGTGGTCGTGCGGGTGCGCGACCACGGCCCCGGCATCGCGCCGGACGAACTGCCCCACGTAAAATTGAAATTTTACAAGGGCGCCTCCAAGTCGCGCGGCAGCGGCATCGGGTTGGCCGTCAGCGATGAAATCATCCGCCGTCATGACGGGCATTTGGATATCGACAGCACCCTCGGCGACGGGACGACGGTCACCATCCGCCTGCCGGCGCATCTGACGGCGTGACAGCGATGGAATCGGTGTTTGAGCGCGATTTGCGCTACTTAAAGGGAATCGGCGAAAAACGGGCCGGGCTGTTTCACAAGCTGGGCCTGTTTACACTGCGCGACTTGTTGTCCCACTTTCCGCGCGATTATGAGGACCGCACCAACCTCTGCCCCGTGTCGGCCTTACAGCCGGAGCTGTCCTGCTGCGTATCGGCTACGGTCATCGAGCCGGTGCGCCACGCCTATATCCGGGAAGGCATGGAGCTGTTTAAAACCCGCGCCGCCGACGAAACCGGCGCGTTTTCGCTGACCTTTTTCAACGCGCCGTACGTCAAAACCGCCCTGAAACAGGGCGAAACCTATATTTTTTACGGCAAAGCCTCCGGCCCGCCGTTTGAAATGACCAACCCCGTCTTCGAGACGGAGGGAAACGCCGGCATGGTGACCGGTTGTATTTTGCCGCGTTATCGGCTGTGCGCGGGACTGTCGCGCGGGCTGATGGTGTCGGCGGTGCGGCAGGCGCTGGAGCTTTGCCTGCCGGAGCTTGCCGAGCTTCTGCCCGAGCCGCTGCGCGCACGCTGGCAACTGGCGTACATCCGCTTTGCCTATCAGCAGATTCATTTTCCCGAGAGCTTCGAGGCACTCGACGCCGCCCGCAAACGGCTGGTGTTCGAGGAGCTTTTGCTGTTGTCGCTGGGGCTTTCCCGGCTGAAACAAAAAAACACCGCGCTGTCCGGCGCGGTCTTTTCCCAAGCCGATCTGGCCGATTTTTACGCGGCGCTGCCGTTTGCGCCCACCGGCGCGCAAAAACGCGCCATAGAAGACGCCGTCGCCGACATGACGTCGGGACGTCTCATGAACCGGCTGGTTCAGGGCGACGTTGGCTCGGGCAAGACGCTGGTGGCGGCGGCCTGCGCCGTTTGCGCGGCGCGGTCGGGCTATCAGACCGCCCTGATGGCGCCCACCGAGATTTTGGCCGAGCAGCATGTGCAGTCGCTGGCGCCGCTGTTTGAGACGCTGGGCGTCCGGCCGCTGCTGCTGACCGGCGGTATGACCGCCAAAACGAAAAAAAGCGCCCGTCAGGCGCTGGCCGTTGGAACGGTCGATGTCGCCATCGGCACCCATGCGCTGCTGTCCGAGGAGGTGGTTTTCGCCCGGCTGGGGCTGACCATTTCGGATGAGCAACACCGCTTCGGCGTGGCGCAGAGGGCATCTCTGTCGGCCAAGGGGCAAAATCCCCACATGCTGGTCATGTCGGCCACCCCCATCCCGCGCACCTTGGCGCTCATTGTCCACGGCGATCTGGACGTGTCGCTCATCGACGAGCTGCCGCCCGGACGCCAGCCGGTGGACACCTTTGTGGTGGATGAGGAGATGCGCCCACGGATTGTAAAATTCACGCGGCGGCTTGTGATTGAAGGGCGGCAGGTCTATATCGTCTGTCCGCTGGTGGAGGAAGGGGAGAGCGACCTCCACGCGGCGGAAAAATACACGAAAAATCTGCGGGAGAAGATATTCCCCGATCTGCGGGTGGGCATGGTGCACGGACGCATGAAGGCCAAGGCCAAGGAGGCGGTCATGCGCGCCTTCGCCGCCGGAGAACTGGATATTCTGGTGGCGACCACCGTCATCGAGGTGGGGGTCAACGTGCCCAACGCCTGTCTGATGGTGGTGGAAAACGCCGAGCGTTTCGGACTGTCGCAGCTGCACCAGCTGCGCGGGCGGGTGGGGCGCGGGGCGCACAAAAGCTACTGCGTGCTGTTTTCCGGCTCCAGGGCCGAGCCGACGCTGACCCGGCTGTCGGCCATGCGGGAGACAAACGACGGCTTTGAGATTGCCCGGCGGGATCTGGCGCTGCGCGGGCCGGGTGATTTTTTCGGCTCGCGGCAGCATGGTCTGCCGCAGCTCAAAATCGCCGATTTATCGACCGACGCGCAGGTGCTGCCCATGGCACACGAGGCCGCGCGGGAGATTTTAAAAGAAGACCCGCAGCTGACGGCCTATCCCGGTCTGCGCCGGGAGGTGGAGCGGCTGATGGAGGCGGGATTCCATGAGGGCGGATAAACAGGGCGCGGCCGTTGGCCGCGCTTCTCTTTTTACAGCTTCTCCCATACCAGCGCCTCGCCGTCCGCGTCCGGATGCTTCCCGTCTGCCAGCGCCCGGAAGTAGGCAATCGCTTGCAGCACAAACAACACCGGGATGCCGCGCACGGCGTAGTTGGTGTAATCGGGCACCATGATGTTGAGATCGCAGGCGAACACCGCCTCGTCATGGCTGGAGATGGTGAGGATTTGCGCCCCACGGGCGCGCAGATGGTCAAACAAAACGCGTTGGTATTTGTTGTCCAGCGGCGACACGGCGGCGATGACCAGCGTGCGCGGCGTGACCATCAAAATCTTGTCGTGGCGCATGTTGAGGATGTGGCAGTGGTGGGAAGCGATGCGCGCCATGCGCTCGATGGCGATGGAGCCGGCCTCGGACACGCCGGCCAGTTCGGCGTCGGCCAGCACGATGATGTTGTCCCAAGTCCCGCTCATGCCGATGCCCTCGAGCTCGGCGGAGTAGCGCTCAATAAACGCCTCCTGATTGTCGGTGGCCTGATGGATCTCTTCTAATAGTTTGTTATCGCCGGCCAATAGGCCGATGTTGTACAGATTGGCGGCGTAAAAGTTGGATACAGAGCGGGTGCCGCAGGCGCCCTCGTCGAGAATCCAAGGCATTTCGAGGGCGAGATGGGCGATGCGCGACAAGGGAGAGCCCGGCGTGGCGGTCAGCCCCATCACCAGCGCGCCGGCCTCCTCGCGGGCCGATTCCAGCGCCTCGACCAGTTCGATTGTGGAGCCGGAGCGCGACGGCGCGATCATCAGCGACCCGTTGAGCATGTCGTGATAATAGGGCATGTTCATCATCAGATCGCCGGCGGGATAGGACATGGTGGTCAGTCCCCCGCGCACCTTGAGGCTGAGCTCGGCCGACCGGCACAGCGCATACGACGCGCCGCAGCCGGTAAAGGTGACGCTGTAAAAACCCGCCATGGCGAAAAAATCCTTGATGTCCACAGCCGACCCTTCCAGAAAGGCATAGGTCTGACGCAGGGAGATATGTTGGCTGAAAATCTCCTGTTGGGTTTTGGACATGGGACACCTCCGTGAAAAACATCTGGTTATTTTCTTATAATATCACAAAAAATGTCTCAAAGTCAATTGTCTTGTATCCTGTTTGCGGTTGTGATATACTGACAAAAAAAAGGGAAAGGGCGGGATCCTGTATGAAATGTCCCTTTTGCAACTTTGCCGAGAGCCGGGTGGTGGATTCCCGGCCAACCGACGAGGGCGGCAGCATCCGCCGGCGGCGGGAGTGTCAGCAGTGCCTCAAGCGGTTTACCACCTACGAGACCATCGAGAGCCTGCCGCTGGTCGTCATCAAAAAAGACGGCTCGCGTCAGACCTTCGACCGCAACAAGCTGCTCGCGGGGTTGCTGCGCGCCTGCGAAAAACGCCCGGTCAGCCTCAGCCAGATGGAAAATGTGGCCACCGAGATCGAGCAGGGGCTGTACAATCAGCTCGCCCGCGAGGTGACCTCCCAGCAGATCGGCGAGCTCGTGATGGAACGCCTGAAAAAGCTGGACGAGGTGGCCTATGTGCGGTTTGCGTCGGTCTACCGCCAGTTTGCCGATATCAAGACTTTCATGGCTGAGGTCAATAAATTATTGGTTGACCAGTAAGTCCGGTATAAACTCTCTGCCTTTTTCCAACGATATATAGAGGGATTGTTTTCATTTTTTGGAGGAATTACAATGGATCAAAAAGTGACGCGCATTGGAGTACTTACCAGCGGCGGCGACGCCCCCGGCATGAACGCCGTGATCCGCTCGGTGGCTCGCTCGGCTTCGCAGTACGGTATCCAGTGCCTCGGCATTCGCCGGGGATACAACGGCCTCATCAACGGCGATGTGGAGGAGCTCGGCGGCAAGAGCGTCAACGGCATCATTTCGCTGGGCGGCACCATGCTGTATACCGCCCGCTGCCCGGAATTTCTGACGCCCGAGGGGCAGAAAAAAGCCGCCGATACCTGCCGGTATCTGGGGATCCAGGGCGTCATCGCCATCGGCGGCGACGGTACGTTCCGCGGTGCGCGGGACTTGGCCGCGCAAGGGATTGCCACCATCGGCGTGCCCGCCACCATTGACAACGACGTGGCCTGCACGCATTATTCCATCGGGTTTGACACCGCCTGCAACACCGCCATCGAAGCCATCGACCGTCTGCGAGACACCATGCAGTCGCATGAGCGCTGCTCGGTGGTCGAGGTGATGGGGCGTCACGCCGGGCATCTAGCCATGTATGTGGGCATCGCCTGCGGCGCGACCGCCGTGCTGGTTCCGGAAAAAGAGACCGATTTTGAGCGGGATGTGGCCGAACCCATCCGCGAAGGGCGCATCCGCGGCCGCAACAACTTTATCATCATTGTGGCCGAAGGTGCCGCCCGCGCCATCGATGTCGCCCAGAACATCAAGGAACAGACCGGGCTGGACCCGCGCGTGACCATATTGGGGCATGTCCAGCGCGGCGGCAGCCCGACCGCGCGCGACCGCGTCACCGCCTCGCGCATGGGGTTGTGCGCCGTCGAGGCGTTGCGCGACGGCAAAAGCAACCGTGTGGTGTGTATTCAAAACGGCGAGATGTGTGACTTCGACATCAATGAGGCGCTGGAAATGAAGCGCGGCTTGCAGGAGTCGATGTACCACACGTCGGTGATGCTGACAAAGTTTTGAGGAACCGTGCTCGCTGCAAGATGTAGTGTGAACGGAATTGAATGTAAGGACAGAGCGGGGGCAAACCCCCGCTCTGTCCTGTTTTTTCACCTTTATATCGTTGCCGCCGCGAAAAACGCGTCGATGTTTTCCGGCGGCGTCAGCGGCGGGATATCACAGCCCGACGAGAGCAAAAAGTTCGGGCAGCCGTCCAGCTTGCCGCGCAGCGCCCGCACCGCCTCGGTTACCGTCTCGGGTGTGCCGTGGCGCAGCACCTCCGCCGGGGCGATATTACCGGAAAATACCGCCGTGTCTGGGATGTGTTTTCGCATCTCCGCCAGATCGACGGCATTGCCGAAATGATAAACCGACGCGCCGACGGTGAGGATTGAATCGATCTGCGCCACCGTGTACGGCCCGCAGTTGTGGTAGAAGAAAAGAAAATCGTCATCCCGCACCGCTTCGGCGATGCGGCGCACATAGGGCACGGAAAATTCCGCGCCGAGGTCGGGGGAGAGCAGCCCCGCCGCAGGCTCGGCCAGCAGCAGCCCGTCCGCGCCCGCCGCCTGGAAGGCTTTGGCGTAATCGATCAAAAACGCCGTCGTTTTTTCCAGCAGCGCGTGGATGCCGTCGGGCTCGATCAGGCAGTCCACCATGATTTCGGTCATGTCGTACAGCCGTCCCGCCAGCGAAAACGGGCCGATCATGCCGGCCAGGATGGGACGGTCGGTGATGCGCTGTTTGGCCTGCCGGATGGCGTCGATATATACGCCGGTGCGCCCCGCGCCCACCGGCGGTACGGCCAGCGCGTCCACCGCCTCGGCGCCGTCGAGCAGACGTCCTGTCACGGTGGGCACCTCGTCGTCGGAAAAACGGACGCCGGCGCCGAAGGCTTCGGCCTCGACCGACAGATCCATCAGGCTCACCGAGGCCGGCATGGGCCAGCGCGCTGCGACCGCCGCCATACAATCGGACTGCAACGCGGCGCTTTGGACGAGTTCGCGGATGGAAATCCTCATCAGCGGCGCGCCGGGAAAGCTGAGGACCGGCAGCGCGACGCCGCGCCGGTCAAGAAGCTCGGTCAACCAATTTTTCATGTTCATCTACAACACCTCCCGTTTACCATACACGGACGGGAGGTGTTGTTTCCATGATG
>JAVBOJ010000067.1:0-13957 GCA_031550755.1 Oscillospiraceae bacterium | reverse complement strand
GTTCACTGTTCACTGTTCACTGTTCACTGCGCAAAGCACTCTGTGCTTTGCGCGAATCCGTTCGACTTGCATGTGTTAGGCACGCCGCCAGCGTTCGTCCTGAGCCAGGATCAAACTCTCCATCAAATCTCAAACAAGTCCAAAGACTCGTTAAATCCAATTTCAAAGCTGTTTCCAAGCTTCTTAATTCAAAGTTATTGCATCCCCCCAATCCTCCAACCTCAGCTCTCGCCTCGGTCAAAAGATCAAAGAGACACCCTCACCTTCGCTGGTGTTTCTTGTCACGTTGTTTAATTTACAAGGTGCGCAGGGGTCTGTTGAAGGGTTTCCCCCGCAGACGCCATATCAGTTTAACAGACCAACAGACCCCTGTCAAGCGGAATTTTTACAAAACCGACAGAAATTTTTGCGAGATTAGTATTTGCCCAGCGCCTTGTCCACAAGCGCTAGTGCCATTCCCTTGGATACGGACGCGTCGAAATCGTTCCACGCCTCCGGATTTTGAATTATCCCCTTTTTTCGCAGACTGTCCAGATGCGCCTTTGCCCAGTGCGCGGCCGCGTCGTATTGCACAAACGGGCAGCGGCACCAGTGGGTAAAATTGCGGCCGGCAAGCTTGGCCCGCACAACACCGTAGTCGATCCCGCGCGCCTCAACGACCTCCCCGCCGCCAATGTAAACGCCGATGTGCCCCGCCCGCCAGACGAGGAGCCCCGGCTGCTCCGGCAGGGCGGCAAGCGACCCCTTTTGGGTGGCGGCGGCGTACATCCCGTCGGCGGACAGATCGGTGTCGGCGTTGTATTTCCCGTCCCAATAACAGGCCTTGATCAACCCGACGCAGTCAAACGCCTGCTTCCCAATGAGCGCCTGTGCCTTGCGGCGGTAAGTTTCCGTGTACATTTTCGGGTACTGTCCCGCCAGCCTGTCGATGAGCCCGGCCGAGACCGTCTCCCCGATCGCGCCGTACAAATAGGCGCAGCCCAGCTTTCGCTGCGCGAACCCGACGAGCTCGAGCGCCGTCTTCATACCGCGTCCCCCTTGAGGTTCGCGAGGGTGTCGCGCAGCTTGCCGGGCAGCGGCAGCCCGCAGAGCGCAGCGTTTTCGAGGACGGACAGCCCCTCGCAGGCGATGTAATAACTGACCGTCAGCGTCCGCAAAAGGCTGTCGCCCAACGCAAGGACGTTGTCCAGCCCCACAGCGACGGCGACGACTATATATATAAGTATCTTTTTTAGTCCCCCGCCGAAGGCGACCTCCGCCGAGAGTGTTTTGTGCAGAACGGCCTTGACGACGCCGGTGATATAGTCGGCGACGGTAAAGCAGACGAGGGTATACAGCAGCGCGTCACCGCCGCCGAGCAACGCGCCCAGCGCCGTACCGAGCGAGGCGGCGCAGAGCTTGATTTTAAAAGGCAGACTCATAAAATCAGTCCTTTCTCAAAACTGAGAAACCTTCGGCTTGGATCCGGAAATCGGCGGCGAGCGCCTGATCGGCGCGTCCGGCGAGGGCGAGAATCTGCTCCGAGAGGATGAGCACGGCGTCGCGCAGCGCTTCTGCCGTAACGGTTTGCGGCGCGTAGTGGATAACATACATGGGCAAGACCTCCTTCAAAGTCTGACGTGGGTTTCGATGTCCGCCCAGCTCAGGCCGCTCCGGTCAAGGTTCTCAAAAGTGAGAAACAATTTTTCCCACTCCTCCCAGGTCATGAACCAGAACGCGTAGCGGATTTCGAGATGACAGGGCAGGATCTCCTCGATCACCGCCTTGAGCCGGTCAAAATCGGCGGGGATCCCGGCAGTGCCGGGGAAAGAGACCTCAACAACGCCGGGCGTCCCGGCTTCGCGCACCTCCGCGGGCAGCCCGCAGCCGCCGAGGCCGGCGTTCATATCGGCGAGGGTAAACCCGTGAATGCCCAGGAGCGCAAGGATGGACGCACGCAGCTCCTCCGTCGAGCCGGCGGCGGGCTTCAGCCCGAGCAGCGCGCCCCACTGTTCCAGCCCCAGTCCCCGCGCCGTCGTCGGGAGCGACTCTGTCTCCAGACTCTCAATTTTGAGAAACAGCCGATCCAGTTCTGCCGCAACGGTGTTCAGCTCCGCCCCGGCAAATCGCGCACCCGCGCGGTAAACACCGCAGTCGGCAAAAATCCTCTCCAAAATGGGGGCGTGTTGCATACTCAGCCCCCCATTTCGGTCAGGCTAAGACTGCCGAGTACCGGCAGCCCGTCCGGCAGAGCGGGCAAATCGGCGGCCGGGGCGGTAATTTTGTAGTTTTGCACCCCGGCCGTGTCGAAGATAACCTTGCCCAGCGCCGCCAGCGTCAGCCCCTTTCCCAGCAACCCGCCGGAGAAAAATCCCCGCAGTGCGGCCTCCACCCGGGTCTTGACGGCGGAAAACCCCTCCGTCCCCGGCAGGATTTTCGCTGTCAGCGCAACGGTTTGCGGCGTCGGCGCACGTACCGTGACATCGACGGCAATCTCGCGGACAGCCTGCAACCGCGCCCGCACGGCCTCGACCAGCTCCGCCGAAGGAATCCCCTCCGGCGCGGCGACGGTGACACCCACGGTGCCCCGCCCGTTGACGCGCGGCGTGACGGTGACGGCGGCGACGCCGGCCACCCCGAGCGCCTCCTGCCGGTAAAAGGCGGCGTTCGTGCCGTTGGGCAGGGTCTGATAGGTCGCCAGCAGCCGCGCCCGCAGGGCGTCGTCGCCCTCGCTGTCGAGCCCGCCGGAAAAATCCCCGGCGTTGACGCACCACACGACGCCGACGGGCGGCGCGGCCATGAGGCAGATCTCCCCGGATCGCGCGTTTCCGTTTACCCCTGCCTCGCAAGCCTTTGCGGGAATATACGCCGTCGTCTCCCCCGGCGTGATAGCGCCCTCCTCGGTCGTTTCAAAGCGCACCAGCCCCTCGGTCAGGCAGACGGTGCCCTGCGGGATGATCAGGGCGGCGGAGGCGGCTGTCTCCCGCCCGAAGCAGAGCGTTCCGGCGGCGAACGCCCCTGGATTGCGGACAACGCCGCGCACGGCGGCGTGCCGGTCGAGGGCGTCGCCGGCGGCGGATTGGGGAAAGGCTTGGGCCAGTGCCCAGTCGGCGTGATGGCTGAGGGCGTCGAGCTGGGCGGCGTAGGCGTGGAATCGGAGGGAGAGCTCGGAGCCCTCGCGGGGCGTGTACCCCGACAGGCGTGCGAACTCGTCCCGGAGCAGATCGTAATAACTCACAGCAAGACCTCCGCGGAGAGATTTCCGCTGACAAGGCGGACATGGAGCCGGAGCGCGTCTCCGTCTTGGGAGAGCCCGACCTGCCGGAGGGCGATGTCCTCCGCGTCGTGGCGGGCTTCGGCGGCCCAGGCGCTGGCCCGCCCCTGCCGTCCGGCGGGCGGGGCGGTATGGAGCCGATGCAGACGGGAGCCAATTCCGAGTGCGCCGGGAAGGGCTCCCTGCTTGACGCTGAGGCGGATCAGGGCACGCTGGAGGGTTTCCTCCGCGCCGGACAGGGTGAGAAACTCTCCCTTTCCGTCGGGAACATAGTCGCCGTTTTTGAGAGCGAGCTCCATCAGGTGATCTCCTTTCCGTTGACAGTGATCTGTCCGGCCAGCGCGATGGTGCCGTCGGGGAGGATTCGGATCGAGGCGTTGCCGGCGGCCAGCCGGATTTCCCCGGGCAGGAGGGAATTGTCCGGCTCGGCGAGAATCCCCGCGACGCAGGCGTTTTGGTCGTCCTGCTTCAAAACAAGCACCTGATCGTCAATCCGGGGTCTCCATCGAACCCCGCCCGGCGCGAGGATGTGGAGGCCGCGCAGCTCGGCGTGGGAGAGGGCGGCCAGCCCGTTTTCCGAGATGGTAATCCGCGCGGGCATCGCGACGGGACTCGCGGGGGTGTCGCGGTTCATTTTGGACGACAGCCACACAGGGCGTCACCTCCGTTCATCGGAAAAGCTCGAGTTGGCAGAGGGCGGCGTGCCGGGTCAGCGTTGACCGGGCGCAGCGGACAAGCCAGTCCCCGTCAAAGGCGGGGGAAATCCCCGCGACCCGAACGGTGTCAAACGGCTCGGCCAGAAAGCTCCCGGGTGCCGTGACCCGCAGGGCGTACAGGGTGCGCAGCGAGGCTTCCAGCCTCTCGCGGGCGAGCAGCTCCTGCCGGGCCATCCCGTCGGAGCCGACGCCGGTGTTGACAATCCGACGTTGTATCCCCCGCCGGACGGCGTCGTTCGATACCCGCTCAATGGTTTCGTTTCTGTCGCGGTTGCGAATCAGCACGGAGGACACAATGCCGTACCGGTCGTAAACGGCCTGCGCGGCGAGGATGTCAACCCCTTGCCGCAGAACGATCTTCGGTGTTTTTGAGACGGCGGGCGTCCGCAGGGACAGCGCCCCCTGCGGGGAAAACGCCGGGCTGACCCCGGCGGGCAAAAACCCGGTCACCACCTGCCATTCGCGCAGTCCGGCCTCGACCTTGAAGTCGTACCGCACCGGTGCCGTCCCCCCGGCGGTCACGGCAATCCCATACGGCGCAATATGCCGCGCGGCGATGTCGGCCCATCCGGCGGTCTGGTAATAGACCGGCTCGACCTCGTTGTCCAGCAGCAGCGCCTGCAAGCCGCGCCCGAACAGCGCGGTTTTTTTGCCGTCGTCGCCCAGCGTGACCCGCCACTCGTCCACAATGCCGCGCAGAACCACCGCCCCGTCGCGGCGGATGTCAAACCGGTGGGCGAAGGGCAGCCTTTTGTCAATCCCCGCGTCGTAGGGAAACACCAACTCACACGCGTCGCAGGGGTCTCCCCGGCGAATATCCCACGACAGCGGCTCTGGCAGCGAGAGCCTTTCTCCCGCAACGGTTTCAAGCGTCATAGACAGCCTCATGCGCTCACCGTAACCTTGTCGCCGGGATAGATGAGGTTGGGGTTTTTGATCTGCGGATTCAGCGCGATGACCGCCGCCAGCGTCATCCCGAACCGCCGCGCGATCCCCCAGAGCGTGTCCCCCTTGACGACGACATACACGGTCGTCTTGGCGGCCATGGGAGCGGCGGCAGCCGCCACGGCTTCCGCCGCCGGCGCGGCGACAACCGAGGCCGGGGCGGCGGCCGGCGGCTCCTCCCAGAATTCAAACGAATATCGGACGAAATCCTCCTCCGGCTCCTGGAGCAACGAGAGCGTCACCAGCCGCGCCCGCGCCGACATCCACACGGGGTGAACAAGCGTTCCCGGCGCGTCGTCGTACATCAGGCAGGCCAGCTCCTTGAAGGTATCGTAGGCCCGCTTGCCGAAAAACGAGCCGGTGCCGGACAATACGCGGTGACAGAGCCCGAGATCCTGCAACGCCCCGCGCCCGAAGGGGATTTTGAGCGCCGTCACCTGCCGCCGGAAGGAGATTTGATAGGTCTCCGGGTTGTGCGGCCAAACAAAGGATTTAAACCGCATGGGGGAAAGGATCATCCGCCATACCTCCTGGCATCACGTTGGAGCAGATCGGACAGCTCCTGCGCGGCGTCCTCCCCGGGGCTTTGGAGGGTGACGCGCGGGCCGTTCCAGTCGCTCTGCGGGTCGGAGGGACCATGCCGGGTCTCGGGAAAAGGGGCTGCGGGGGCCGCCGGCGGCGTCTCCGGCAGGGCGGCGGCCTCCGCGGAGGGGGAGGAAGAAGGAGAAAGAGAATCGGGCGCGGCTTGGCGCATGGCCAAAAAACGCGTCTCATCGAAGGCGGGGTTGGCGGCCTCCTCCGGGGCGGCGGAGCTCGGCGCATAAGCGGCGGGCGCGTCGGGGGACATTTGCGCGGCGGCGACCTCCATCAGGAGGCGGCAGGCCTCAAAAATACGCGGATCAAACCTGCTCATGCGGAGATTTCGAGCCGTTTGGTGGCGACGAGGGCGACCGACTCCAGAATCATATCGCCGACGCTTCCCTTCTCAGAGATATCGCTCCAGCGGCAGCCGGAGTAAATAATTTTCCGATCGGGCTTACAAATGACGAGCGAGAAGTCCTCGAGGTCATGGAAGCTGATGCCGTCGCGCAGGGCGTCGTCGGTGGCGTACAGGCGGGAGAGGGCAAGCTCATGTGTCCGCTGGCCGCCGATGGCCGCGATCGGCTCTTTCTCCCCGAACGCTTCGACGGGGCGGCTTTTGCGGGTGGTGCGCGCCTGATAATTCTGGACGACGGCGACGCGAACGCCGTCAATCTCAAGGTAGATATCACTGGAGGTAGGAATGGTATGCACGCGTAAATCCTCCTTTTCGCTGTAGCATTGGGTATGTCTCGCGGCAGGAATCCCCCGCCGTTGTTTATTTTTTGCCCGGATTCATTTCGGGCAAAAAATATCCTTGTGGCACTCCTTTGGTATCAGGACGCGAAGCGCCTTGATACCAAAGGAAGATTACACCTCGATATGTGCACTGAGGTAAATCTGATTGAGCGTATGCGCCACCGCGAACCGGAACGCGACCAGACAAACGGTGGGGTTGTCCGGGCTCTGCGTGGCGGTCACATTGTCGTACGCCGTGATAATCTCATTCGTCTTGCAGGCCTCCAGCTCCATGACGACCTGCGACCGGATCGCGCCGCGCACCTGCGGGGTGTTTTTGGCGCGGCGGAAGCGTGCCTGCAAGGCGCTCCGGAGGGTGGGGATCACATAGTCGGCAATCAGCGTGGTCGTCAGCTCGTGGAAGGTCGGATCCGCAGCGCCGTTTGTCATCGTGCGGGTCGTAACGCCGCGCAGCACCGAAACGCTTCCGGCGCTGTAGTCCAGGGGCGACACCCCGGCACGTACCAGCAGGTCGATGTCTCCGTCCTCGTACAGGCTTTGCAGCCCGTACAACCCGACCAGCTCCGCGCCAGACAGCGGCAGGGCAGGATCGGTCTGGGCGGCCAAGACGCCGGCGGCGGAGGCGGCGGCCAGCGGCCCCGGCAGGACAGAACCGTCCTGTCTCAGCGCCTTTCCGGCCAGCAGCACAACCCGCTCGGATTGCAGCAGTCCCGCCCGCGCGGCCAGCTCGATGACCGTGTCGGTGTTCATACCGAGAACGGCCACCCGTTCCCGCCGTGCGCCCAACGCGGCCTTGACCATGTCGCGCATGGCCTTGTGGATGTCCGCGCCGTCGGCGTCGCAGACGACGAAGGGGAGGTTCTCCACTTGTCCGAGAACCTCCAGCGCGGCGGTATAATCCGCCACCGTAGCGGCGGCGGCCACCGGCACAGCCGTGACCGACGCCGCGCCGCCGAGCAGCGCCAGCCGGACAAGCTCACACAGCCCCTGACCCTCCCCGCCGAAGGCTTCGACGGCTTGGGCGTAGCGGGTGATCACAACAGGGGTGAGCGCCGTCCCCTTGGGGCAAGCGCCGACCGCGCCGACAGCGCGTGCGCCGCGCCGGGCATAGGACACCGAAGAGGCTTCAAAATCGGAATAGACGCCGGGGCGTTCATGATTGAGTGGCAACGAATAGCTCTCCTTTCCAGTCGAGGATAATTTCTTCGTCCGGGAGCGGGATTTGCTCGGGCGGGAGGATGGCGGTCTGCGAGAACCGCACAGGTGTCACAAACCGTCCCGTCTCGCGGTCAAATTCGGTGGACAGCGCTTGGAGCGGAACGTTTGGCAGCGCCGCCGGCAGCAGCCGGGCGGCGGCGCGTGAGCCCTCCGCCGTCGGTGCGCAGGCGGCAATTTGCGAGACAATCTCGCAGAGCAGCCCCAGCCCGTCACCTAGCCCGGCGGGCCGCGCCTTGACGCTGTGGAGCGACACAAGGAAAAAGACCTCCCCGGTCGCCGGCTCCGCCCGATCGGGAAAGGCGGTCAGCACGGGGTGCGGCAAAACGCCCCCCAGCTCCTCGGCTAGCGTTTTTGTCCAGGTGTTCATAGGCGTCCTCCCGGCAGCGGCACAAGCAGCGCCCAGCAGTGATGTGGGTTGTTTCCCAGATGCCAGAGCGCGGCGCGCACGACCCGGAAGTCCTTCCCCTGCCATTGCAGGGCGTCGCCGGTGTGCAGCACGGCCTCCGGCGGCCCGATGTAGATACATTCTCCCAGATCCCGCCGCCCCGCGGCGGACTCTTTTGTCTCCATGCTCGCCTTGGAAAAGGCGGGCTGCACCATGGCCTGCACCGTGCGCGTCTCGCCGCCGGAAAACAGGACGACCGGTGCGCCCCATTGCCCGAGGGCGGCGGAGAGGATGCTCATCCATCCACCCCCACAAAGGCGAAATCGGCGGATTTGACAAAGGGGGTCATGATTGCCTCGGCTTTTTGGCGCAGACCCTCCCGTTGTTTTTGCAGCTCGGCGGCCGAGCCGCCCGAGAAAGAAACCTCGCCGATTTTCACGTTGGCGGGCGTCGCTCCGCCGTCTGGCTGATAGTGGGACACGGCGGTGTACGCGGCGGCCAGCGCGAGGGACTCTCGGCAGTCCTCCGGGGCAACGCAGGGGCGCAGCCGCCGGGCGAGCTGTTCGCAGGCGGCGCGGGCCAGCCTGTCGATTTCGGGCGCGCGCCCGCCCAGCCCGGCCATCTCGGCGGCCAACTGACAGGCGTCGGCCCAAACGGGAATGAGGTCGGTCGTCATCGTCTCCGTCCTCCTTTTTTAATACACAATGATAATTGCGGGGGCGTCGCGCTGTAGGGGACATGTCGCCCCCGTCCCTTATCTGTTATCTATTATCTGTGCTCTGTTATCTGTCAGTTCCCCAGCACCTTCGCCGCGTCGGGAAAGATCTTCGAAAACCCGGCGGTAGAGGTAATCGCGGCGCGTTCCAGCTGGCGGTCGATGAGCTTGTCGTACTCGACGGACACATCCCCCGAGCGCACCATCTCCAGCGCGTAATTCTTGTCGATCCCGATGAGCTGTCCGGCGGGCATGGAATCGGCTCTCAGCAGCGCCGCGCCGAGGGGATTGCTCATCTTGCCGGTGTTCTGGAAATTCAGCCCGGTGAGGGGGTTTTGGAACTCGGCAAACTGGAGGATTTTCAGCATGACGTCGCGCGGGCAGAGCACGGTGTTCATCTCGTACGGGCTAAACCGGCTCCAGAAATCCAGCAGCACATTGTACGTAATGTCGGCGGCGGGCACCTTGACGGCGGGGTTTTGGTTGCCGTCGCCATGGATGATCACGTCGATGGCGTCCTGCAAGTGGGACTGCATAATCTGTGCGCCGATCTGGCGCAGCGTGACGGCGAACAGGTCAATTTTCTGGTATCTCACGGCCTCATACGAGGCCACCAGCATCCGGCCGCGCTTGTACAGCGGGGTGAGGTTGTCCTGCGTGCGGATGGTCGTCTGGGGGATGTGGGCGGTCTCCGAGACGCGGCGGGATTTATGCTCCTCCGTCTGCGCCGAGGTAATGCCCCTGTAGTCCTGCCCCTGAATGGTGGTAATCGTGGCGGTCAGCTGGGGCAGGATGTTGCGGTCCTCCATGCCCTGGCGCACGGCACGGGCGACAAACTCGGGGAACAGCACCGCCGAATCAATCGACGCGAAAAACTTGGCGACGACGTCGGCGTTTTGTCCGCGCACATGGATGTCAAAGCGCTTGAGCTGACGCTGAAACGCGTCGAGATCGGACAGCGGCGTCCCGCGGTACTGCTCGGACGGGTCGAGCTTTTCCAGCGCGGCGGTCAGTCCGCCGGCGTTGTCGGCGTAGAGGCCTTTTTCGAGTCGGATGTTATCAAAAGCCATATGTAGGGATCCCTCCTGAAAATATTACCCCCGCGGGCGGACAGTTACGCGAGCAAAAACCCGACGGTTTTCTTGTCGGTGTTGACCTCAACGACGAGATACTCCCGGCCCGAGGCATTGACCTTGACGCCGCCGGCGGCGTCGGCGGCCAGCTTGACATAGCCGACGGTGGGCGCGGTGCCGGAGTACGCGGCGGAGACAAATCCGGCGAGCTGGACGGGGACAAACTCATTTCCCTTGGCGGTGGTGATGCCGCAGAAGACATTACCGTCGGCGGCGGGGATAATTTTGCCGGAGTCGGACATTTTGACCGGGACGAGGGCGCCCGCCGCGCCCTCAAAGGTGGCGACGGTGTCGCGCAGACCGTGGAAGGAAACGTTCATACAGCAAAAAACCTCCTAGATTTTAAAATCCTCGCCCGTTTGGGCGGCGTTTGTAAGAGAGGGGGCAAGCTGGGGTGTGCCGGGGCAGTCCTTCATCTTGTGCCGCAGCGCGTCGCGCAGGGTGATGAGCGCCTGCCCGTCCATCTGCTCGCAGGCGGATTTGAACGCGTCGGCGGGCAGTCCGCAGGCGGCGAGCAGCGCGGCGGTCTGCGTCTGCAATTCCTTGCGAAAGACCTGACCGAGCGCGGCGTCTGCCTCTAGGGCTTGCATGGCAACGTCTCCTTTCTGGCGGGCTTTCAAAATGCCCGCGTCCGGCTGGGCGGGTACGGCCACAAAGGACCATTCATAGGCGTCGGCGGGCTCGGAAAGGATGGTATGGCAGACCAGACTGTGATAGGTCTCCCCCTTTTTGTGCTGACAGCCCCCGGCCGGCGACCGGCAGATGGAGCAAACCGCCTTTTGGCAGGACAGCCCGACGCTGACCTCTTTTTTGATCCCGGCCTCAATCTCGCGGATGAGCTCGGCGCGGGTCTCCGAGCGCAGCATAGAGGCGACTCCCTTGAGCCAGCGGTAGGGCTCCCCGGCGCGGGTGAACCTCCCCGGCTCGCAGATCACCTCGGTGTGAAACAGCCGGGCGACCTGCTCTTTGGCCGACCAGTCGTGGTCAAACAAGCCGGATTTCCCAAGAAACAGCGGAACCATTTGCTCCAGCGCGTCGGCGGAAAACCGCTCGAGATCGCGGTCGATCTCGTTGTCGCAGAGCTTGAGCGAGAAGCAGAAAATTTCCTCCGGCCTCAGCTCCTTCGGGCTCCAGCGGGCGATGGCGGAGAGCTGCTCCGGCGTAGGCGTGCCGGTGACGGCGGCGTCGAAGGTTTTGGTGTTCACGGCGTTTCCCCCCTCAGTTTTTGGGCGTTGGCGCGGTAGAGATCGGCGCGGGCCTCCTCGACCTCATCCTGCAAATTGACGGGATTCCAGTCGATCGCGGCGTCCTGCGGCTGGCCGCGCAGGTTTTGGAAAAGATGCAGGACCGTGGTCAGCACCGGGGTCACATTGCGGCGCAGCGCGGTGATCTCCGAGGTCAAAATATCGGCCTGCTGGGACGACATCCTCTCGGTGGACGACCAGTTGAGCCCCAGCAAAAACGGCGGAATCCCCGTCCGCGCGATGATCTGCTCCAGAATCTGCCGCACCGGCGTCTCGGAATTTAAAATCTGTCCGTCCGCGCCGATGGAGCGGATATCGATGTCCCCGATGGCGACAAAATCGCGCACCCGTCCGGTGTCCTGCATAACCTGGCTCCACTGCCGGGCCATGTCCTGGGCGCGCTCCTGCGCGTCGCCCAGCTCGCCGGGCTCGCGGCAGATGACGGCGTAGCGGGCGCGTCCGGCGCGGTCCCAATTCTCCCCGGTGGCGTGGAAAATTTTGAGCAGCAGGTTGGCCATGTACGGCATTCCCCGCAGCAGGGACACGCCGTACGGATGCTCCGGCTCGGGGTTCAGCGCCCCGAAAAGCAGCAGATCCTGCCGTTTGGGGACAAGGAGCGTCCCGTCGGCCTCCCGCCGCGCCAGCGTAAACGACAGCCCGTCCCCGTTTTCGCAGACCTCGACGGAGCGCACGTCGGCGCACAGCACGGCCTGAACGTGCGGCTCCTGTGACAAAACAATCTCCCCGGCGGCCTGTCCGCAGGTCAGCAGACTGTCCAGCCACTGCTCCAAAAAGCTGTCCAGCCCTTTTTGCGCCCGCCCGACGGGCACCGAGGCGGCAAACCGGTTCAGTGCCTCCTGATCCCCCGCGCGGGGGCAGGTTACCTGAAACCCGCCGGTCAGCCGGATGAGCTTGAGCACGGCGGCGTCAATGACGGGCACCGCCTCCCGCAGCGCGCGGTAAACGCCGATATGGTCGGTGCCGGTCAGGGGCGAAAACCGCTCGAGCGGCAAAAACGGGTGCTTGCTGTGCGCGGACAGCGGGGCGGCGAAGGAGGCGGCGGCGGGTTGTTTTTTGGAAAAGAGGCCCATAAGCATCATTCCTTCCTTGGGCTTGGTCACCGGGCGGCGACGGCGGCGGCGAACCCGGCGCGGGGGCGCGGCGCGGCGATCGTGGCGGCAAAATAGCGCAGATCGTCCATGGCGTGGTCGTCCTCCTTGCGCGGCGCGTCGTCGCGGTCCCAGCGATAGAGGGCAAACTCCCTCAAAATATGGGTGCAGTTTCGGCAGATGACAATTTTCCCGCTTTTCAGC
This sequence comes from Oscillospiraceae bacterium, assembly GCA_031550755.1. GTDB lineage: Bacteria > Bacillota > Clostridia > Oscillospirales > UBA929 > JAVBOJ01. The sequence goes on along the minus strand of JAVBOJ010000067.1, from coordinate 1,697 downwards.
AGCTCAGCCGTCGTCCGAATCCCCTGCGCGACATTGTTTTTCGCCGGCGCAACGCGCCATCCCCGCTGCCGCAGCGCCACAATAAAGCTCAGCGCCGACGGATCGACGACGACTTGCTCGACCGTCCGCTCCCCCGCCAGCGTCCGCACCGCGTCGGCGTATTCGGCGTCGGTGAGGGAAAATCCCTTTTCCCGCGCGTCGAAATAAAACTCATCAATCCGGAACCATACGCCGTCGCGCAAGCCCCACAGCCCGAAGGAGGCGGGGTTGCGGGTGCCGTAGTCGCAGGAGATGACAAAGCGGGCAAACGGCCCGTCGGGCGGCGGCGGGCAGGCGTCTCGGTCGAAGAAGTCATAGACCAGCCCCTCGGCGGCCACCCACTGCCCCAGCACAAACCGCTGATAAAACGCGCCGGAGTAGAGCCGTTCGTACCGCTGGCGGATGCCGGGGGACAAACTGGGGTTGTCCCGCATGGTAAAGCGGAGATAGAGGATGTTTTTCTGTGCCCGCTTTTGAATCCATTCGGTATAAAACCAGTGCTCGGGGCTCTGCGGGTTGCAGGAGAAAAACAGGCGCGACCCCGGCACGGAGCACCGGGCGCAGGCTTGCTCGGCGAAGGCCTGCGGCAGCAGCGCCGCCTCGTCAAACAGCGCCCCGGCCAGCGTGAGCCCCTGAATGGCGGAACCGCTTTTCTGGTGAACGCCGCCGAAGAGAAAAAACGTGTTTGCATGCCCGGCCAAGGAGAGCACAAGGGTGTTTTGGGATTCCTTGAAGCGGCAGGAAAACCCAAGGGAGTGCAGATACGGCAAAATCGGCGCGACGACGTTTCTCTTGACCGCCCCGGCGGAGGCGCCGCAGAGAGCGAAGCTTTGCCGGTCAAAGGAAAGGGAGGCCCAGAGGAAGAAGGAGAGCGACAGGGCGAGCGTCTTCCCGCTGCGCACCGCGCCGTCGCAGATAACGGCGTCATGGCGGCAAAAGGGGGAATCGGGATGCCACCATGTCAGGACGGTCTTTTGCTTGGGGGAGAAGGGAGAGACGGTCATAATGCGCTCCCGTCCTCCTGCTGCGCGGACGCCCCGAGCGCCTGGAGCAGCTGGGGCAGGCCCTCGGGCGCTTGGGTGGCTTGCGCCAGCAGCGCGAGCTGTTTGATGGCCTCGACGCGGTTGATGAGCTTGAGCTCGATTGCCCCATTGGAGTGCCGTTTGACCTCGGCGATTTGGGAGGCGTCGAATTTTTTCCAGTCCAGCGGCGTTTCGGGCGGCCAAAAGGCGAGCCTGACGGCGTCGCGCGCGTCTCCGAGGGCGATGTCCTCGAGGGCGCGCAGGGCGGTTTGGGTGGGATCGCGGCGTTGACGTTTCGCGGGATTCACCTCCGAACATGTGATAGTTCCCACCCATACCAAAAACCGGGGCAAAAATTGCGGTGGAGGCGGCAATTAATTGACGGCAAAACCTCACAAAAAGAAACTATTTTTTCGTTTAACCTTCCGAAAACAAGTCAAAACCGCAACACAGGACAAAAACGTCACACACGTCCCTCACGTCCTTTTGCGAAAATCGCGTCGAGCCTCGCGCTATGCGCGGGGTTCTTGCTGGACCGATTTCCGCAAAATACGCAAACATAAGGCTCCACGGGATTCATTCCCGTGGAGCCTCAGCCCGTCGAAAAGGTTTCCTTCGGCCTCGGCATATGAGCCA
>JAVBOJ010000006.1:0-13789 GCA_031550755.1 Oscillospiraceae bacterium | reverse complement strand
GGGGTCATCGCCAATGAGATGGGGGTCAATATCCGCATCACCTCCGGCCCGGCGATCGACAAGGCGGGCGATCTGGCGGCGCTGCTGACCAACCTAAACGAGCATGATCTTTTGTTTGTGGACGAAATCCACCGGCTGGACCGGTCGGTGGAGGAGGTGCTGTATCCCGCCATGGAGGACTGCGCCGTGGACATCATCCTCGGCAAGGGGCCGTCGGCCCGCTCCATCCGGCTGGATTTGCCCCGGTTTACCCTCATCGGGGCGACCACCCGCGCCGGGCAGCTCACGGCGCCCCTGCGCGACCGGTTCGGGGTGGTGCTGCGGCTGGAGCTGTATTCGCCGGAGGAGCTGGCGCGCATTGTGCGCCGCAGCGCCGGGATTTTGGATATCGCCATCGAGCCGGGCGGGGCGTACGAAATCGCCCACCGCGCCCGCGGCACGCCGCGTATCGCCAACCGCATCCTGCGGCGGGTGCGCGACTGGGCGCAGGTGCGGGCCGACGGGATCATCACCAAGGAGGTCGCCGACTACGCTCTGGGGATGCTGGAGATCGACAAGCTGGGGCTGGACGCGGTGGACCGGCGGCTGCTGCTCTCTATTATTGACAATTACGGCGGCGGTCCGGTGGGGCTGGACACGCTGGCCGCCACGGTCGGCGAGGAGGCCGTCACGCTGGAGGACGTCTACGAGCCGTATCTGATGCAGATGGGCTTTCTCTCGCGCACGGCGCGCGGCCGCTGCGTCACCCGGAAGGCATACGATCATCTGGGACTGGCATATATTGGACAGGATGCCCTGTTTTGAAATGCTGAGGCATTTCAAACAATTGGAACAGGGTTATTTTTTCCCGGAGTGAATCCGGGAAAAAACAAAGATTTTACGGGGGTCGTTATATGGGCAGACTGTTTGGCACAGACGGGGTACGCGGGATCGCGGGCGACAATCTCACCGGGGCGCTGGCCTTCCGGGTGGGGCAGGCTTCGGCCATGATTTTAACCGAGGCGACCCACCGCAAAGCCGCTTTTCTCATCGGCAAGGACACCCGGGTATCCTCCGACATGCTGGAGGCGGCGCTGGTCGCAGGCGTGACCTCCATGGGGGCCGACGCGCACATCCTCGGCGTGGCGCCCACGCCGGCGGTCGCCTTTTTGACCAAGGCACATTTTGACGCCGGCATCGTCATCTCGGCCTCCCACAATCCCCACGAGCACAACGGCATCAAGCTGTTTTCCTCCGAGGGCTTCAAGCTCTCCGACGCGCTGGAGCATCAAATCGAGGAGCTCATTTTGTCGGAAAATCTGCGACTGCCCCAGCAGACAGGCGCGCGCATCGGGCGGGTCTTTTACGACGGGGAAGGACTGCTGGACGAATACATAGACCATGTGGCGCGCAGCTCTGAGGGCGATTTGTCGGGGCTGCGGGTGGCGGTGGACTGCGCAAACGGCGCGGCGGCGGCCACGGCGAGGCAACTGTTTGCCCGGCTGGGCGTACAACACGAGATTTTTTTTGACAAGCCGGACGGCGTCAACATCAACGACAACTGCGGCTCGACCCATCTGTCTGTGCTGCAGGGGATTGTGACCCAGGGCGGGTTTGATCTGGGGCTGGCCTTTGACGGCGACGCAGACCGCTGCCTGGCGGTGGACGAGCGCGGCGGCGTCATCGACGGCGACCGGATTATGGCCGTCTGCGGTCTGGAGGAAATGCGAGCCGGACGGCTGGCGCGCGACACCATCGTGGGCACGGTCATGTCCAATCTGGGCTTTCACCGGTACTGCAAGCAGCAGGGGATGCGGGTGATATCGGCCGCGGTGGGCGACCGCTATGTGCTGGAGGAGATGCAAAAGGGCGGCTACACCCTGGGTGGCGAGCAGTCGGGACATCTCATTTTCCTGCGCCACGCCACCACCGGCGACGGGCAGCTCACCGCCGTGCAGCTCCTGAATGTGCTGGCGCGGCGGGGCATCCGCGCGTCCAAGATCACAGACTGCATTCAGCAGTATCCGCAAGTCCTTGTGGGCGTTACGGTTGCGGGAAATGACATCAAAAAACGCCTAATGGAGGACGCCTCCGTGCTGCGGGAAATCCGCGAAGTTGAGGCGCTGCTGGGCGAGGAGGGGCGGGTGCTGGTGCGCCCGTCGGGCACCGAGGCGCTGGTGCGGGTCATGGTCGAGGGGCGGGAAGAGGGTCTGATCCGGGGCGCCGCGCAGCGCATTGTGGACGCCATGGAGCGGACGAAATAAAAAAACTTGGTGAGAAGTTTGCGCCGGGCGGGAAATTCTGCGCCGGATGTATATTATTTTCACAAAAAAGGAAGTATAATTTTAAAACCGCTTGACAAACGCAGCTCGACCTGTATATAATACATTCGGAGTGGTGAGATGAAACAAACCATAGAGAACGCCGCTCCCGCAGACATGCCTACGCCTGACGCCGACCTCCTGCGCGCCGCGCAGAACGGCTCCCGTGAGGCCGAAGAAGAATTGATCGTTCGTTATACCTTTTTGGTGCGCGCCTGCGCCCGGCCGTATTACCTCATCGGCGGAGCCTTCGACGATCTGACCCAGGAAGGGTTTTTGGGTCTCCTCAAAGCCATCCGCGACTACGACCCGGAAAAACAGGCCTCGTTTCGCACCTTTGCGGAATTTTGTGTCCGCAACCGGTTGGTATCGGCCGTGCGTGCCGCCAACCGCGATAAACACCAGCCGCTGAACCGCTATGTTTCGACCTCTCTGTCCGCGGGCGATGACGCCCCGGATGCAGTCTTGTATCCCGGCCGCGAGTTGAATCCCGAAACCCTCATCATTTGGCGTGAGGATATTGGTGAGCTCACAAAGCGGTGGAAGGTCCTGCTATCCGGCTTGGAAGCCGAGATTTTGGGGCATTATTTGGAAGGGCTGTCGTATCGGGAAATCGCAGCCATTACGCACAAGTCCCCGAAATCGGTGGACAACGCCGTCCAGCGCGCCAGGCAAAAACTGGCCCATCTCAAGCGATAGCAGGAAATCCTGTCGCATATATGCCCTATGTAGCTTAACCAACCAGAGCGCAATTGAGGTGTCGGTGAAAATCCGTCCAAGGGCAAGACTTTCAGTCAAAGAGAGGGAAAAAAATGTTCGAAGACAAGACCCTGAAGTGCAAGGAATGTGGCGAAGATTTTATCTTCACCGCCGGTGAGCAGGAGTTTTACTCTGAGCGCGGCTTCCAGAATGAGCCGCAGCGCTGCAAAAACTGCCGTGACGCTCGCAAAAACGCCTCCAGAGCGCCGAGAGAGTTCTTTGTAGCTACTTGCGCTTCCTGCGGTGGCGAGGCCAAGGTGCCTTTTGAGCCCAAGACCGATCGTCCGGTCTACTGCAGTGATTGCTTCGCGCGTATGCGCGAGAACGGCTAATCTTGCAAACAAAAAGCGCCCGGTTTCGACCGGGCGCTTTTTCTGTCTGAAAAGTAGTTTTTTGAAAGTAAAAGCGTCGCCTCGGCGAGCGTTTCGTTCAATCTTGCGCGCAAAACACCGCCAGCGCGTCGCGCAAAAACACGGCGCAGCCGGGCGCGATGTTGTCGTAATAGGCCGTGAAGCGCTCGTCGTCCACATACATCTGTCCCAGCCCCATATGCGCCTCCTTGCTGTATTTCTCCCAAAAGTAGCAAAGCCACTCCTTGTGCAGCGCGCAGGCACGCTGGGCCGGCTCTCCGGCCGGGTCGCCCTGCGCAAAGGCCTCCTTCAGGGCTTCGTTCAGCCGTTCAGACAGCTCCTCGACCTCGGCGTATTGCGTGGGGGTCATGCCCATGAGCTTTGCGTTGGAACGATCCACCGCGTCGTCGCCGTATTTGGCGCGGATTTCGTCGCCGTATGTGCGCTCGTTGTCCTCCACCAGTTTTTGCTTAAAGCCTTCAAATTTTTCCTTGTCGCTCATTGTCATTTCTCCTTTCATGGTTCGCAGGGTCTTTTCCACATTGTCAATCAGCGCGTCCAGCCGTTCCCGGCGAAGAAGCAGCGCCGCATGATGCCCGCGCAGGGCCTCCCGCCGGTCGAATGTCCCGGAGACCAGAAGTTTCCCGATCTCCTCGAGCGCAACGCCCAGCTCCCGATAAAACAGGATTTGCTGGAGCGCGTCCACCTCCTTCGGCCCGTAAATTCGGTAACCATTGGAGCTTATGCGGGCGGGCGTCAGCAGACCGATCTGGTCATAATAGCGCAGGGTGCGGATGCTGACGCCAGACAGCGCCGCCAATTTGTGGACGGTGTATTCCATGTGGCTCACCTCCCGAAGACCATGATAAACCATGACGTAACGTTAATGTCAATCCGGAATTTTCACGGTTATTTCCGTCCCGACGTCCTCGCGGCTGTCCACTGTCACCTCGCCGCCGTGATAGGCGACGATGTGCTTGACAATGGACAGACCCAAGCCGGTGCCGCCGGTTTTTTGGGAACGGGAGCGATCCACCCGGTAAAACCGCTCGAAAATCCGGTCGCGATCCTTGTCCGGGATGCCGATGCCGCTGTCGGTGACCGAAAAGACCGCCTGCGCACCCTCGCGCACGACGCGCAGGGTCACATGCCCGCCGGGCTTGTTGTATTTGATGCCGTTGTCGATCAAATTGTACAGCATTTCATGCAGCATCCGCCGGTTGGCGGTCAGCGAAAACGCGGCGCAGTCGGCGCTCAGCCGCACATCATGCGCGGCGGCGCGGGCGGTCAGGTCGGCGATCACCTCCTCGGCCAGCGGGAGAATGTCCACCGGCTCCAGCACCTTTTCGACGGTTTCGTCCAGCTCGGACAGGCGGATAATATCCTCAATCAACCCGATCAGCCGCGAGGCTTCCGACCGGATTCGCCCGGCGAAGGGCGCGACGTCCCCGGGGCTGACCATGCCGTTTTCCATCATTTCGGCGTAACCCGAGATGGAGGTGAGTGGCGTTTTGAGCTCATGGGAGACATTGGCGGAAAATTCGCGCCGCCGTTTTTCGGCGCGGGCCCTTTCGGTGATGTCGAGAAACAGCGCCAGCGCGCCGAGGGTCGGCACCGGGCTAAAAAAAATGTTCCACACATGGCCGCCCAGCTCAAACAGCAGCTCTCCGTGCTGTCCGGCCAGCGCGTCCTCCAGACGGCGGCCGAGCTCTACATGGCGGCTCAGCGCCCGAAACGGCCGACCGACTACGTCGGGCTGCTTGTCAAACAGCGTCAGCACGCTCTTGTTGGCCGACACGATCAAACCGCTCGGCGCGAGCAGCAGGAGCCCCTCCTTCATGTTGTCGGTAATGGTCGTCAGGGTCTCGGCGCGCGCCTCCAGCTCCTCGGTTTGCCAGGCGATCTGCCGCGTTTGCTGCCGGATGCGGCTGACAAACGGCGCCAGCTCGTCGTAAAATTGGTCGTCCCGGTCAAAATCGACGCCGCCCAGGGGCGCGACGATGGATTTGGTCAGCCGCCGCGCGGTCAAATGACAGGCCAGCAGCACAAGCAGCACAAGGCCGATGACGACGGGCAGCACGCCGGCGAACACGCCGTAAATACTGTCGGTGGTTTTGGATACCCGCAGGACAAGGTCGTCGGTCAACTTGAGCGAAAAGTAATGGGTTTGGGTGCGCAGCGTCGTCGAAAAACGCGTGCTCTCGCCCTGTCCGGTTTCCAGCGCCTCCCGGATCTCCTCCCGGTCGGCATGGCGGGACAGCGCACGGACGTCGGCGTCGTTGTCGTACAGCACATGACCTTCCGCCGACACGAGGGATACCCGCAGGTCGCCGACCGGCGGCGAAAACGAGCGCAGCGTCTCCTCGGGCTGCTCGCTCCGGCGGAGGACGCGCTCCAAAAACACGCAGTTGTCATGCAGCTCGCTTTTGATCTGCCCGGCGAGCTGGCCGTAAAACAAGAAGCTCAGCGCAACCGAGACCAGCAGCACCGAGGTCAGGGACAAGAGCAGCATCCCGGCATAGATTTTTTTACGCATCTTCGCTCACCTTGTATCCCACGCCGCGCACGGTGCGGATGATGTCGCCCGCAGGGCCCAGCTTGGCCCGCAGGGTTTTGATGTGCATATCGACAGTACGGCTCTCGCCCTCGAAGTCAAAGCCCCAAATTTGCCCCATCAGCCTGTCGCGGGACAGCGCGAGATCCCGGTTCCGGCACAGGTACAGCAGCAGTTCAAATTCCTTGTAGGTCAGCGCGACGGGCATCCCGCCGACCGTGACGGTATGTTTTTCGGCGCTCACGGTCACCTGCCCGACGCGGAGCTCGGGGTCGGGCTCGGGAGCGGACACCCGCCGCAGCAGCGCCTTGACACGCGAACGCAGCTCCAGCACCGAGAAGGGCTTGGTGATGTAATCATCCGCGCCCTCGTCCAGCCCCTTGACGCGGTCATATTCACTGCCCTTGGCCGTCAGCAGGACGACCGGCAGCGCACGGGTAAGGCTGTCGCCCCGCAGCCGCCGCAGCAGCGCCAGCCCGTCCTCTCCGGGCAGCATGATGTCCAGCAGCACCAGATCCGGCCGCTCTGTTTTGAGCGCCGCCCAAAATTCGGCGCCGGAGGAAAAGCCCCGGGTGTCGAACTCGCTTTTGAGCGCATACAGGACGAGCTCACGGATGTTGTCGTCGTCCTCGACCATAAAAATCTTCGGCATCATAGAATCCTCGTGTTTTTGTGCTGGCCGGTGATGGAAAAAATGACCCACTCGGCAATGTTGACCGCGTGGTCGCCGATGCGCTCGAAATACGTGGCGACCATCAGAAGATCCAGCGCCTGCTCGCCGTTTTTCTGATCCTCGTGAATGAGCGCGATCAGGTCGCGCTTGACGGTGGAGAAGAGCTCATCCACGATATCGTCGTGGGCGATGACGGCGTCGGCCAGCGCCAGATCCTTGGCGACGTAGGCGTCGATGCTCCGGGTCACCATTTGGATTGTGTGGTCGGCCATTTGCGGGATATGCTCCAGCTTTTTGATATAGACCTCGTCGGCAAGCAGCAGGGTGATTTCCGAAATATAGGCGGCATGGTCGCCGATGCGCTCCATGTCGGTAATCATCTTGAGCGCGGTGGAAATGGTGCGCAGGTCGCGCGCGATGGGCTGCTGGTGCAGGATGAGCTTGAGGCAGAGCGCCTCGATCTCTTTTTCCATGTCGTTGATGGCGCGGTCGCTCTGGATGGCCTTTTGCGCCAGCGCCTTGTCCTGCCCGGTCAGCGCCTCGCAGGCCAGCGCGATGGCGTTTTCGATCAGTGCGCCCATTTTCATAAGACTGTCGTTGAGCTCGGAAAGCTGCTCGTCAAACCGTGTGCGCATCAGCCAAACCTCCCCGTGATATAGTCCTCGGTGCGTTTGTCCTTGGGAACGCTGAACAGATCGTCGGTGTTGTCGAACTCCACCACCTCGCCCAGCAGAAAGAACGCGGTTTTGTCGCTGATGCGGGTGGCCTGCTGCATATTGTGGGTGACAATGACAATGCTGTATTTCGCCTTGAGCTCCAGCGCCAGCTCCTCGATTTTGCCGGTGGAAATGGGGTCGAGCGCCGAGGTCGGCTCGTCCATCAACAGCACCTCGGGCTCGACGGCCAGCGCCCGGGCGATGCACAGCCGCTGCTGCTGCCCACCCGAGAGGGCCAGCGCCGATTTTTTGAGGCGATCCTTGACCTCGTCCCAGATGGCGGCGTCGCGCAGGGATTGTTCCACGATGTCGTCCAGCTTGTGCCGCTGGCGGACGCCGTGGGTGCGCGGGCCGAAGGCGATGTTGTCATAGACGCTCATCGGAAATGGATTGGGCTTTTGGAACACCATGCCGACCCGCTTGCGCAGCAGCGCGACGTCCATGCCGCCGTATATGTTCTCCCCGTCGAGCAGCACCTCGCCGGTGACCCGGCAGTTTTCCACCAGATCGTTCATGCGGTTGAGGGTTTTGAGCAGGGTGCTTTTGCCGCAGCCCGACGGGCCGATAAACGCCGTGATCTCCTTGTCGGATATGCGCAGATTGACCTGCTTCAGCGCCTGAAAATCGCCGTAAAACAAATCCAAATTCCTGATATCATATTTTATCATATTGTTTTCCTTTCGTCAGCCTTTTTGCCAGAAAGGCCGCCAGCGCGTTGATGCCGACCACCATGATGAGGAGGATCAGCGCGGTGGCGTACGCCTCGCCGGTGTGCAGCCCCTCGCTGGACAGCGCGTACATATGCACCGACAGGGTGCGCGCCGAGTCGGAAAAGCCCCGCGGGATCTGGGCGACGGTGCCGGCGGTGTAGATGAGCGCCGCCGTTTCGCCGACAATACGGCCGATGGCCAGAATCACGCCGGACAAAATCCCCGGCACCGCCGCCGGCAGAACGATCCGAAACACCGTCCGCAGCCGCCCCGCGCCCAGCCCGAACGAGCCCTCCCGGAAGCTGTCCGGCACCGACTTGAGCGCCTCCTCGGTAGTGCGCATGATGAGCGGCAGAATCATGATGGACAGGGTAAACGCGCCGGCGACCAGCGAGAAGCCCCAGTGCAGATAGGTGACGAAAAACAGCATCCCGAACAGGCCGTACACGATCGAGGGAATGCCCGACAGGGTCTCGGTCGTGACGGCAATGACGCCCACGACCTTGTTGCCCCGCCGGGCGTACTCGGTGAGGTAGATGGCGGTACACACACCCAGCGGCACGGCGATGAGCAGCGACAGCAGGGTCATCTCCACCGTCGTGACCAGCGCCGGGATGACCGACACGTTTTCGCTGGTGTAGGCTGGCGAAAACAGCGAGGGCTTGAGGTGGGGGAGCCCGCGCAGGATCACATAGCCCACCAGAGACAACAGCGCCGCAATGGTGAGGGCGGCGCCGCCGTAGGTGATGACCGAGAGAAAAATGTCAAACGGTTTTTTGTGTTTCATGGGCGCAGCCTCCGCTTGAGCAAGGAGAAGGAGAGGTTGATGCCCAGAATAAAGACGAACAGCACAACGCCGGTGGCGATCAGCGCGCCGCGGTGCAGCTCGGCGGCATAGCCCATCTCCAGCACGATGTTGGCCGTCAGGGTGCGGATGCCCTTGAGCAGACCCGCCGGCATACGCGGCTGGTTGCCCGCGACCATGACGACCGCCATGGTTTCGCCGACGGCGCGGCCGATGCCCAGCACGACGCCGGCCAACACGCCCGATTTGGCGGCCGGCAGCACGGCGAAAAACACACTGCGGTTGTGGCTCGCGCCCAGCGCCAGCGCGCCCTCGTAATAGGCCGACGGCACGGCCCGCAGTGCGCTCTCGGATACGCCGACGACGGTGGGCAGGATCATCAGCCCCAGCAGCACCGACGCGGTCAAAATGCTGGAACCGTTGCCGCCAAACGTCTGGCGGACAAAGGGGACGAGGACCGTCAGTCCGAAAAAGCCGTAGACCACCGACGGGATGCCGGCCAGCAGCTCCACGGCGGGCTTGAGGAGGCGGTAAACCCGCTTGGGGCACATCCGCGCCATAAACACCGCCGTCAGCAGTCCGATGGGCACGCCGATGACGATGGCTCCGGCGGTGACATACAGACTGCCCAATATCATCGGGAAAATGCCGTAGGACGCCGGAATATTGGACGGAGACCAGTCCGTTCCCAGCAAAAAGTTGAAAAGTCCGATCTCGCCCACGGCGGGGATGCCGTTGGCGAACAAAAATACACAGATGAGCAATACCGCTAAAACGGAGGTCAGAGCGGCCACAAAAAAGAGGCCGCCCATGCACCGTTCGGTCAGGTTTTTCAGTCGTGTATTGTTCATGGGATCACATCGCTCCAGACGGTCGCTCCGCCGGTGTAGATCCGCCGGACGTCGTCCTTGGAAATGTCGCCGAGCGGATTGTTTTTGTTGACGATGACGGCGATGCCGTCCAGCGCGATCTCAATGCCGGTGAGCCGCGCACTTTCGCTGTCCTTGAGGTCGCGGCTGGCCATTCCGATGTCGCAGGCGCCGTCGATACAGCCGGTCAACCCGGCGGTCGAGTCGCTCTGCTGGATTTGAATGTCTGCTCTGGGATTGAGCAGGAGATAGGCCTCTCTGAGCTTCTCCATGACCGGCGTCACCGACGAGGAGCCCGCCACGGTGATCTTGCCCTCGGGCAGATTGCCGGCAAAGGCCGGGGCGTTTTCATCGACGCCGATATAGCTTTTCGCCACGACCGCCTGGCCTTCCTTTGAAAGAATAAAGTCGATAAAATCCACCGCCAGACCGGTCGCCTCGCCCTTGGTGGCAATGAGGAAGGGGCGGGCCATGGCATAGCTGCCGTTTTTGACGTTTTCCACGGTAGGCGCGACGCCGCCAACCGACAGCGCCTTTACCTTGTCGTTCAACGAGCCCATGGACACATAGCCGATCGCGTATGTATCGCTCTCGATGTTTTGCAGCATGATATCGGTTTTGCTGATGAAGATGGCCTCTTTGGTGGTCAGATCGGCTTTGCGGCCGTCGGCGTCCTTTTGCTCGAGGCCGAACAGCTCGGTAAACGCGCCGCGGGTGCCGGAGCCGTCCTCGCGGGACACTACGCTGATTTCCTTGGCTTTGTTGAAGCTGTCGCCCTCCGAGGCGTTGCCGCAGCCCGCGAGCGCCACGGACAAGGACGCGACGGTCAAAAAAATCGCGAGAAATTGTTTCATTCCCAATACCCCTTTCTGTTTCACAGGCTTAGTATATACGCCACGTGTAAAAACAAACGGCGGGGTTTTGTAAAATCAAGGTAAAAAAATCACCCGGCTGATTTCAACCGGGTGCGCACTTTATTTCCAGGACCAGCCCGTCGGGCCGGCGCCGAGCTCAAAATGATACTTGGCGATGCCCAGATCGACCTTTGTGTGAAATCCGGACAGCGCCCGGGCCTCCACGCGGTTGCCGTCGAACAGAAACAGGAATTTTTGCTGATTCATGGCGGTGGGCGCGAGCCGGGCGGCCTCGACGCCGTTTTTAAACCAGTCCGGCCAAACGCCTTCGGCACGGCCGAGCGCCTCCGGCGGCTTGCTTTTATGGGCGGCGCCGTCCGTGACGCCGTAGCCCAGCGAAATGACCATCAAAAGCTTTTCGCCCCCGCTCACGACGGCGGCGCATTTGCCCTTGCTGTAGGTCGCGGCCACCCAGCAGGAATGCAGGCCGAGCCGCGTCGCCAGCAGGACAAGCTTTTCCCCGTAATAGCCACAGAGTTCGTCCAGCGCGGCGTTTTTCGGGCCGACCAGCGCGATGTAATTGTTGACATTTTGAAAGCGTCCGTAGCGCGCCATCCGGCTGTCAAACGCGCGCGGCTCGTTGAGAAACAGCTGGATGTGCAGACCGCTTTGGCGGTTGCATTCGTCCACGGCGGCGCGCAGCGCCTGTTCGGCGTCGCCCTCGATGCGACGGTCGGTATAGGCCCGCACCGAATGCCGTGCGGCCATGGCTTCAAGAAGCTCCATCAGAAGGCCCTCCCAATTTTGATGTTTGAATTCCTAGTATATGACTGTGCCGGACTATAAATCCGACCGAAAGCCGCGCCAGCAGCCCGACGACTACCCCGGTAATGACGCCCGAGAGGATCAAAACCGGCAAATAGGCCACCACCAGCAGGGTTTTCATGACCGCCGAGGCGACAAGAATCTGCCCGAGGTTGTGAAAGACCGCCCCGACGACGCTGACGCCGATGGGGCCGACGGCCTTGCCGCCCAAACGGATGAGCAGCGCCATCACAAAAAAGCTCAGCAACGCGCCGCCCAGGCTGTACAGAAACGACAGACCCGTCCCGGCGATGAGGGCGGTCACGGCGCATTTGAGCACCACAATTTTGAGCGCGTCGGCGAAGGAAAAGATGTACAGCGCGGTCAGCACGACCGCGTTGGCCAGACCCAGCTTGACGCCCGGCACCGCGAAGTCAAACGGAATCCACCGCTCCACGAGGCCCATGATGAGCGCCAAGGCCAGAAACAAGGACAGCAGCGCCAGCCGGGACGCCCGCCGCCCGGAGCGTTTATCGAGCAACGGCATCCACCTCCGATGTCCCCGCGCCGGTCAGGCGGATCAAAATGCGGTTGGGCAGACAGGCGATCATCTGCCCCGGCGCGGAGATTTTCCCCGTATGGACGCAGTCCCGCGACGGGCAGTCGGCCGAGATGACCGATACACCGTCCGGCTCGGTGCGCAGCAGGATTTGACCCGGTTGCCCTTCAATCCAAAGCTCCTCCGGGGTCTCCGGGAAGGCCGGGAGGGTTCGGACAAGCTCGCCGGCGACATAGATTTCAATCATGCTGCCGTCGGGCTTCCCAGCCGTGTTCATCCCCCAAAACAGGAGCCCGCAGAGGCAGAGTGCCCCGGCGATAATCCACATATCCAGCCGCCTCATGGGGACGGCACCAGGGTAAACCGTTCGTCGGTAATCCGAAAGCTGTCCGCCAGCCCTGGCGTGATGTATACCTTCCAGTCCGACGTCACAAAAATCCCCTCGGCTGTGGGCTCTCCGGACAGATACGAAAGCCCGTCCTCCAGCCCCAGCACAAAGCAGGCGGTGGAGAGCGCGTCGGCTTGGGTGGAGGACGCGTCGAGAATGGTCACCGACACCAGCTCGTTGTCCACGGGGCGTCCGGTCGCGGGATCCATAATGTGGTGATACAGCCGCCCGTCCTGCTCAAAAAAACGCTCATAGATACCCGAGGTGACGACCGCCCGGTCGGTGACGTCCACAATGCAGAAATAGCGGCTCTCGCCGGGCATCGGATTTTTGACGCCCACCCGCCACGGCGCGCCGCCGGGCTGGGAGCCGTAGGCGTAAATATTGCCGCCCAGATCGATGATGGCGTAGCGCACGTCTTGCCGCCGCAAAATATCGACCGCCACATCGCAGGCATAGCCCTTGGCGATGCCGCCCAGATCCAGCGCCATGCCGGGGCGGTTGAGCCGGACGGTACCTTGCGCGTCGTCCAGCGTGATTGCGCGGAAGTCCACCAGCGACAGCGCCGCGTTGATCTCGGCGTCGGACGGCACCCGCGCGTGCTCGGTGCCGATGCCCCACAGCTCGACGACGGGCCGGACGGTGACGTCAAAGGCACCGCCGGTGGCCTCGCCGGTGGCTTTGGATAGCGCGATAAGGTCAAACACATCGCGGGAGACCGCGACGGCTTCCGTAGTGCGCGCGTTGATGGCAGCGATTTCGCTGTCCGACGATACGGCGGACATCCGTTTGTCGATGTCCATCAGGGCGTCGAAAATATCGTCAATGGGCTGCGCGTTGGCGGTATCGTACAGCGTGACGGTGCTGACGGTATCCAGCGGGCCGTCCAGCGTTTTGGCGACACGCTCCGGCTGGTCGGCGCAGGCGGTTAAAACGCCCAAAACGAGCAGCAGGGCGGCAAGTTTAAACCCTCTCATCTTGCTGTTTCCTTTGGCAGTTGATCTTTGGTTGCTTTGCGTATTCATCTCAGAATATCATACAATCAAGGAAGTCTCAATGAAAAACGGCAAAATTTATTTCCCCATAGGAAAAGCCCTGTTGCATTCAACACGCAACAGGGCAGGTTTCAGGGGAAGTGTTATTTAGATATGTTTACGCGGTGTGTCCACGGATGGTTGCGAATCGAAGCATGTAAAAGGGGGGAACGGCCATTGTAAAAAGAAGGGAACCGTTGTACCTACCCTTTTTATTACGTTATCACAAGCTCTTAAGGTAGACGCTTCCACTCATCATGATGTTGAGGCTCATGGAAGTATTGGGCACAGTGACATCCTTATGAATGATTAGCATGAGCCTGCTGCCCGCGGGCACCGGGACATTCAGATCGTTTACACTTTTTTCAAACAGCTGCCCCTTGGCCACGTTGCCGGTCAAGGCGGGCGACAAGA
>JAVBOJ010000118.1:0-18567 GCA_031550755.1 Oscillospiraceae bacterium | reverse complement strand
GGTTATACACGGCCACCGACAGGGAGATTTTGGCGTCCTCCTGCCCCACCACGTACTGATCCAGAATTTCTTTGATTTCGCGGGGTTTGGGCAGGCGCTCCATGGTCTCAAAAACCCGCTTGGCCGAGCTGTCCTCCCCGTCGTCGAGAATGTTCAAACAAAGATGCACACATTCGTTGCAGATATAAGCGCCCGGACCCGCAATCAGCCGGCGGACCCGTTCCTGACTTTTGCCGCAGAAGGAGCAGCTCACCGCTTTTCTTTCATCCTTGGGCATGGGCAACCTCCCTATCTATTCAATCTGTCGTTCAGCGTGAGGTGATGACCTTGTCAATGAGGCCGTATTCCAGCGCTTCCTGCGCCGAAAGGAAATTATCGCGTTCGGTGTCGTGCCGGATGACCTCAATGGGTTTTCCTGTGGCTTCGGACAGAATCCGGTTGAGGTTTTCCTTGGTACGGATGATCTGCTCGGCATGAATCTGGATATCGGTGGCCTGCCCGCGGGCGCCGCCGGACGGCTGATGGATCATAATTTCGGCATTGGGCAACGCCAGCCGTTTCCCCTTGGTGCCGGCGGACAGCAGCAGCGCGCCCATCGAGGCGGCCAGCCCGACGCAGATGGTCGAAACATCGGCCTTGATATAGCGCATGGTGTCATAAATGGCCAAACCGGCCGACACCGACCCGCCGGGGCTGTTGATATAAAACTGGATTTCCTTGTCGGGATCCTGCGCCTCCAAATACAGGAGCTGCGCCACGATGAGGGAGGCGGTCACATCATTGACATCCTCGGACAAAAACACAATCCGGTCATTGAGCAGTCGTGAATAAATGTCATACGACCGCTCGCCGCGGTTGGTTTGCTCCACTACGATCGGGACCAGACTCATACAAAAACCTCCTTTATTGTTCCGGGCACGGGATAGTCTATATCCCCTGCTTATTTTTTATACTGTCAACCGTTCGACAACCTGCGAGCCAATGATTTCCCGACTTATTCCCCTGTTTTCTCCTCGGCTTTGACAGCGGGTTTCTTGCGGGTTTTCGGCTTTTCGTCCTCTGCGGCGGGCGCCTCCTCCTTGGACTTGGCAGACGCCTTGGCGGTCTTGGCCTTGGGTTGTTCGGACGCCTCGTCGGGCGCTTTTTTGACGGCGTTGGCCGTCACAAACTCGGAGCCCTTGAGCCGGGCCAGATCGCGCCGCAGCGAGCGCTCGGGAATGGCGGCCTTGACCTGCTCGGTGGGCATTTTATACCGCAGGGCGATTTTTCCGTATTCCGCCTCAAGATCCTCGACGGTGATCTCCAGCTTTTCCTGCTTGGCGATCTGCTCGAAGGCGAGGTTGGATTTGACGATATCGCGCGCTTGCTCGCGCATGTCGTTTTGCAGGTCTTCCATGCTCATGCCGGTGTACTGGAGATAGGTGGACAGCTCCATGCCCTGCGCCGAGAGACGGTAGCTGAAGTCCTGCAGCATGTCGGAGAGCTGATCCTCCACCATCACGTCGGGAATGACGGCGACAAGCCCGTCAATGACCTGCCGGGTGAGCGCCTTTTCAAACGCGTCGGCCACCTGATGCTCCCGCTCGTGCAGCATTTTGGCTTTGAGGTCGTCCTTGAACTGCTCCAGCGTGTCAAACTCCGAAATGTCCTTGACAAATTCATCGTCCAGCGCGGGCTTTTCGGTTTCCTTGACCTCATGCACCTTGATCTTAAAGACCGCCGGCTTGCCGGCCAGCTCGGGCGCGTGATATTCCTCCGGGAAGGTGACCGGCACATCTTTTTCGTCGCCGGCGGACAGCCCGACCATCTGCTCCTCAAAGCCCGGAATAAACCGGCCGGAGCCGATCTTCAGGCTGTAAGAGCTGGCTTGGCCGCCCTCGAAGGGGGTGCCGTCCACAAAGCCCTCAAAGTCAAACACAGCGGTGTCGCCGTCCTGAATGGCGCGCTCGACCGCGACCAGACGCGCGTTGCGCTCCTGCAGACGCGCGAGCTCGGCGTCAATCTCCTCGTCGGCAACGGCCGGCTCGGCCCACGGGCCTTCCAGTCCTTTGTATTCCCCCACCGTCACGTCTGGATAGACGTGAAAGCTGGCGGTAAAGGTATATCCGTTTTCGGACACGTCCTGAATGTCCACATCGGCTTTTTCCACCGGCTCCAGACCGGATTCATCCAGCGCGGCGCGATAGACCTCCGGATAGGAATCGTTGACCGCGTCCTCATAAAACATCGACGTGCCATAGAGGGTCTCTATCATCTTACGCGGGGCCTTGCCGCGGCGGAACCCCGGCACATTGAGGCGCACGGCGCCTTTTTTGTATGCTTTTTCGACTGCCTTTTCAAACTCCTGCGCATCGACCTCCACCGTGAGGGTCGCAAGATGGTTGTCGTCACGCTCAACCTTGACAAGCTTCATAGGGATAAATCCTCCTGCCACTTACAAATCCAAGATATAGTATCATAAGAGGAAAAAAAAAGCTACCCCAAATCAAAACAAAAAGAAAGAGTTTCTTGGGGGGCAAACTGGCAGATTTGACCTTTGTTCACCGAATGGTCAAACAATATGCGCCGACAGCCAGCGGGCGACGCCGTCGTGATCGCAATCGCTACAAATATCATCGGCGATTTCCAGGATTTCCTTTAACGCGTTTTGCATGGCGACGCCGACGCCGCACGCTTGAAGGATTTCCTTGTCATTGACATCATCCCCGAACGCGACGGTGTCGAAGAACGGAATCCCCCACCGCTCCAGCACGGCGGACAGCACCTGTCGTTTTGTTGCCTCGCGGTGCATGATCAGCGCCAGATCGTCCTTGGTAAAATGACCGTACAGCTCCGGCGGAATCCGCTGTTTCACAAGCTCCTTCTGTTCGGGAAGCGGCACCGGAACATACAGCTTTTCCGCCTCGGCGCGGAGCGTCCGGAAGTCTGTCCGCACAAACCGGCGCCTCCACCGCGAGGCCACATCAAAATTGGCGTAATGAATCCCGTCGATTTCGGCGGCCGCCTCCAAGCCCAGCGCGTCCATTTCCAGTAGAAAAGGGAGATAGACCTCCGCCGGTATACGCCGTTGGTAGACGATCCTGTCCTCCGCCAAGGCCAACGCGCCGTTCATCAGAATCTGCCCGTCAAACAGCTCAAAGGGAACGAGATCCTTGGCGCTCATGCCTCTGGCGGTCGCAAACACGGTTTTGATTCCCTTGGCTCGGCAAGCCCGCAGCGTCTGTTTGGTAAACGCCGAAACCGTTTTGTCATAGGAAAGCAGGGTATCGTCCAAATCGGTGACAATGGCTCTTGTCATGTATACACCGCCTCGTATAATAATGTTGTATTATGATTGCCACATCTGTGGCAATCAGGGAACAATGCAAGAAGCGGATAGAGGTCGGAGTTCACCTCCTTGGGCTGCCATGCCCGACACATAGGGTGCCGCCTCTACCTTTGCAGAAGTCTACGAATAAGCTGGATGTTGCGACCCGTCCCGGGCGTCACCGGATATCAAACGAGGCTGTAGTCTGCAAAAGGCCTACGAGGATCTATCCGCAAATACGAAAGAGGTGTTTTCATGCTGATTTGCGGCATAGACATTGGGAATTCCATCACGAGGCCTGTCTGATTGACGCTGAGGGCCGCCAGCTCGCCAAAACCTTCCATTTTTCCAACACAACAGCCGATGCAGAACGATTGCTGGGCTATTTCAATGGCTGCAATCCGACAAAAGAAACCATAATCATCGGCATGGAAGCAACCGGGCATTACTGGCTGTCGCTCTACTGTTTCCTGTTCGATCAAGGGTTTCAGGTCAATGTCATCAACCCGATTCAGTCCGACGCGGTGCGGAATTTGTTTCTGCGCAAGACTAAGAACGATGCTAAAGACAGTTTTCTAATTGCTGAAACCATTCGTATTGGTCGTTTTAGCAAGACTGAGCTTGCCGATGAGGACATTCTCTCACTGCGCCAGCTTTGCCGACATAGGATGGATTTGGTGGATTACATAGCAGACCAAAAGCGCAAGATTATCGGTGTCATGGACAGGGTTTTTCCGGAATATCAACACATATTTTCAGATATGTTCGGCAAAACGTCTACCGAATTGCTTACAAAAGCCGTCACGCCCGAAGAAATCCTTGCCATATCAACAGACGAGCTGTGCGCCATTTTGAAGAAAGCCAGCCGGGGCCGCTTCGGAGAGGCCAAGGCCGAGGAAATACGAGCCGCCGCCAAAAGCTCATTTGGTATCACAATTGCAACCTCCGCCTTTGCCATGCAGCTGCGCCAGTTGCTCGAGATGATTGATCTGCTGGAGCGACAGTTGGATGAGCTGGACTTCGAGATTGAGCAGTTGATGAACAAGTTGGACACGCCCATTACGTCTTGCCCCGGTGTTGGAAAAGTGCTTGGTGGCGTCATTCTCGGTGAGATTGGGGATATTACACGATTCCCGGAAGCTAAAAAGCTGGTCGCATTCGTTGGCGTTGACCCATCAGTCCACCAGTCCGGGGAGTTTACAGGTTCTGAAAACCGCATTTCCAAGCGCGGTTCGCCGCATCTGAGGCGAGCAATTTGGATGGCCGCTGTGGTGGCCTCGAATCACGACCCGGTTCTCATGGCCTTTTACCAGAAGAAACGCTCGGAGGGCAAGCATCATCTCGCCGCAATCGGCGCTGTCGCAAGGAAACTGACGCTCATTGTCTACGCTGTCTTGAGAGACAATAAGCCCTATGTGCCCAATTGTTAGCGTTTGAAATCCGATAGTCAACCGCAGTTGGCTATCGGTTTCAAATGCTCTGCCGCGCCGCAGAGCCCCACATCCCCAGGCTGCCATAGCGTGGCCTTTTTGTTCTACCCTTATTTGCGAGACTACTGCTGACATTTTTTTCACCAGTCACTATTGACTTTTTATAGCTGGGCTTTCATGCGCCTCTTTGTCCTAATTTATGAGGGCGCGATGTTTCCACCGCGCCCCCGTCTATTATACCTTCACCTTTTTCAGCCTGGCAAACCGCGGCAGACCGTTTTCGCGCGCCAGCCCGCTCTCGCCCTGAATCAGCGGCAGGGCGTAGTCCACAAAGGCCGGAAGCACGCCGTTGCCCTCCTCGTTGATCCACTCGCGCGGCACCTTTTTCTCGGTGTTGGCCACGACCGACAGATCGAGCAGCTTGATGTTGCATTTGTACTGTCCGTTTTCCAGACTGCGCTCGAAGCCTACCATTTTGTCCGTGATGCCGGCGACGGCGTTTTCCACGGCGGCCCGCCCGGCAGCGTAGGACTCCTCAATATCGGTGCCGGAAGCGCAATGCGCGGCGCAGCGCTGGAGAAGCGACAGCTCAATCCCGCGCACCTTGGCGCCGGTGCGTTCCTTGACCAGCGCCGCCAGCGTGGCGGCCAGCCCGCCGAGCTGGGAATGCCCGAAGGAATCCTTGGCGTGGGCAATGCCCGAGCCATACTCGGCGATAAATTTGCCGTCCTTGTCATGGATGCCCTCGCTGACGGCCACGATGCAGTTTTTCTGCTTGCCGTACACCTGCGAGACGTCCTTGAGGAACTCGTCCAGATCAAACGGAATCTCGGGCAAATAGATGAGATCGGGGCCGGCGCCGGCATTTTGCGCCAGCGCGGCGGCGGCGGTCAGCCATCCGGCGTGACGTCCCATGATCTCGATAATGGTAATCATGCCGATGTCATACACCCGCGCGTCATGATAAACCTCCATGCAGGAGGTGGCGATATACTTGGCGGCGCTGGCAAACCCGGGGCAATGGTCGGTGCCGAAGAGGTCGTTGTCAATGGTCTTGGGAATGCCCATCACGCGGCATTCATAGCCGGACTTCTGCATAAATTTGCTGATTTTGTTGCAGGTGTCCATGCTGTCGTTGCCGCCGTTATAGAAAAAATACCGCACATCGTATTTCTTGAAAACCTCCAGAATGCGCTTGTAATCGGTGTCGTCCACGTCGGGATCTTTGAGCTTATAGCGGCAGGAGCCGAGCAGCGACGACGGGGTATACTTCATGCGGGCCAGCTCGGCGGGATCTTCTTTGCTCATATCGTAGAGCACCTCGTCCAGCACGCCGCGGATACCGTGCGCCGCGCCGTAGACCTTGGTAATGCAGCCGTCGGCCAGCGCCGCCTCGATAGCGCCCTGCGCGGAAGCATTGATGACGGCGGTCGGGCCGCCCGACTGGCCGATAATACATGCGCCTGTTAACTTCTCCATTTGTCTAAAACCTCCCACATTTCATTCCAAGAACACAGTATAGCACAGGGCTGCAGGGAATGCAAACAGGAAAACGAAGCGTTGCGGAGTGGTGTTTCGGGTGCTATACTCTATACGCAACCCAATAAAGGAGATGTTTCGGATGATTGATCTGCGTTCCGATACCGTGACCAAGCCCACCGACGCCATGCGCCGCGCTATGATGGAGGCCGAGGTAGGCGACGATGTCTATCGCGACGATCCCACCACCCTGCGCCTGGAGGCCGAGGCCGCCCGCCTGACCGGCAAGGAGGACGCCCTGTTCGTGCCGTCGGGCACCATGGGCAACCAGCTGGCCGTCATGACCCACACAAGCCGGGGCGACGAGGTTATTCTGGATCAGCACTGCCACATCGTGGAGCACGAGGTGGGCGCGGCGGCGGTTCTGTCGGGCGTCAACCTGCGCACCCTGCCGTCGGTACGCGGCGCGATGGACCCGGCGGCGGTCGCGGCGGCGGTGCGCGACACCGAGGACATTCATGTGCCGCGCAGCCGGCTGTTGTGTCTGGAAAACGCCCACGGCGGCGGTCAGGTGCTGCCGCTGTCCTACATGCGGGAAATGCGGGCGGTGGCGAACGCCCACGGCCTCGCGGTGCATCTCGACGGCGCACGGCTGTTCAACGCGGCGGCGGTGCTGGGCTGTGAGGCGTCCGAGATCGTATCCCATGTCGATTCGGTGATGTTTTGCCTGTCCAAGGGGCTGTGCGCGCCGGTGGGCTCCCTGCTGTGCGGCGACAGGGCCTTCATCGCCCGGGCGCGCAAATACCGCAAGCTGCTCGGCGGCGGGATGCGCCAGACCGGGATTTTGGCCGCGGCGGGTTTGCTTTCGCTGGGTGAAATGCGCGCGCGGCTGCCGGAGGATCATCGAAACGCCCGGCTGCTGGCCGACAGGCTGTCCGCGCTCCCCGGCTTTGCGGTGGAGCCGCCGCAGATCAACATGGTGTTTTTCCGGCTGCCCGCACGGCTCTCGGCCGAGGCGTTCCACGCCGGACTTTTGCGGCAGGGTGTCATCACCAACCCCGCCATGGGCGGTGAGGTGCGGCTGTTGACCCACCACGGGGTGACCGAGGCCGATGTGTCGGCGGTGGCCGACCTGATCGCGGCGATGTAAAAAGCGGAGGTTCCGGGGCAACCCGGAACCTCCGCTCGGCCTCCTTTATGCGGATTATGCTTATTTTACGAAGATACAGCCGTCATTCTTTATGCAAATCTCATGGGTATCACGATAGCCTACCTTAGTCCAAAAGTCTTTGCTGTCGTCTGTTGTCAAATAAATATTGGGAACTGCCAAAATGCTTAGCCTGTTCTCAGCATTTTCAACTAACTTTCTCCCCCAGCCATTTCCTCGCACGTCGTCTGCAACAAAAGCTTCCCGAATGAAACCCCAGTTTTCTTTTTCACACCAATCACTTTTTGAGGTGTCCACTTGGTAGTTGATAAAACCTTTTGCAGAGCCATTTAAAAACAATAAATCAAGAAACATAATATTTGCATTGGTTTGTTGGGCAATATCCTTGCACAACCGCTCTAATTGTGTTTCTGTAAGCGCTATTTTATAATCTTGTGAAAAGCAGTTTCCCAGCATTTTCTTAAATGCGATATAATCTGATTCCGTATATTCTCGAATTTCATATAAAATTTCCATTTTTACACTCCTTAATTTCGGAGAGCTAAAATAGAATCACTCTCCGTGTCATTATTAAATCGTTTTTCATATAATCCAACCATCTCCTTTATATTTGAAATATCTATATCAACACAAGTTTCCTTGTGGCGTTTTACTTCGCCTAATATAAATACTCTACACAAGCCTATTCTATCATGAATCCACAAAAAGTCCAGATGATTTGAACCGATTATAACGGGATGGGCATCCCGTTTCCAACATTGTGGATTATCAGGGGATCCCTGATGTGGGGCACACAACCACGATGCTTGCCGCAAGAAAGCTTCTGCGCAAAACACGACGGAGCCGCCTTTGCGACTCCGTACATACTTCCGCATTCCCGCAGAGCCTTTTGTTTCAATACTTTTGCGGCAATCGATCCAACAAGGAGGTTACGGTTTTTCCGTCATGGCGTGTTCGTCTTCCAAATTGAGCTTTTTGCTCAAATACACAAACAACAAGGACAGCCCCAGGCCGGCCGCCAGCGCAGCCATGCCGATCCACACATTGAAGTTGTCGTTGCTTTTGGGCATCAGGAAGATGCTGACCAGCGAGCCGCACATAAAGCCGCCCACCATAAAATAGCAAAAATTATGATACCGCCGGACAAAGAAGCGGATAATGCGCGAAAACGAGATCATACCCGCCAAAAAACAAACGGCGACAACGGCGGCGGTCAACACCTCAAAATTCTTGGCCGCGAAGAGGATCGGCTCATAGACGCCGAACACCATGAGGATCATCGATATGCTCATGCCGGGCACCATGGCCGAAATCCCCGCCACGAAGCTGCTCAGTCCGAAATACGGCAGGTTGACGACGCCCGCCGCCGCCACCGCCTCCGGCATGTTGCTGCGAATGATCCCGATGGCCAGAGCAATGCCAAAGGCCACGACAATACCGATGAGATAGTGCTTTTTAAAGCCGTCCCGGGCTGCGTCCCGGAACACAAGGGGGATATTCCCCGCGATTAGGCCCATAAACAGGAAATACGTCGCTTTTTCATAGGCACCGAACAGGTAGCTGAAGCCGATGACAAAGGAGATCAGGCTGATGACGGTGCCGATGCCCATCGGGAACAGATAGAGTATGTTCTTCTTGAGATTTTTAAACGGGTTGGCCACAATGTCCAGCAATTTGTCATAAATGCCCATCATGACGGCCATCACGCTGCCGCTGATGCCCGGCGCAAACACGCTGATCCCGAGAAAAAAGCCGCAAAAAATCCGGTAAAAAAAGCTCTTCATCACATTCTCTCTTTCGTCGTCCTGTTTTATTGTGTTCCTGTACCTACGCGTACGTCTCCGGGCAAAGCGCTAAAATTGCGGCCTCCAGCTTTTTCAGATCCTCAAAGGCCTCCGGCCGGCGGCGCGGGTCGCGCAAAAGATACGACGGATGATAGGTCGCCATCAGCCGGGTTTTGCCGCGGTCGAAAAATTCCCCATGCTCCTTGGTGATCTTGAAATACTACCGGATGATGCGTCCGTAGGCAATGCGCACCATACAAACGATGAGTTTTTGATTCAGCAGCGCCACCTGATTGAGCATATATTCGATGCAGGCCTCCTGCTCGACCTCCAGCGGGTCGCGGTTCTCCGGCGGACGGCATTTGACGATGTTGGCGATATAAACCCGCTCACGGGTCAGCCCGACGGACAGCAGCATATCGTCGAGCAGCTTGCCGGCGCGGCCCACAAAGGGGATGCCGCTGGCGTCCTCCTGCGCGCCGGGGCCCTCCCCGACAAACAGCACGTTAGCCTCCCTGTTTCCCACGCCGAACACCGGCTTTGTCCGCCCGAGATGCAAACTGCATCGCGTGCAGGCGGCGCAAGCCTTCTCCAGATCATCCCATTGCAACATGTAACTCACCAAACTTCCCCCTGTTTCATATGCTGAAAGGAGAAACAGGGAGGATTTTTTTATGCTTTGGCTTTCTATTTGCGCATTGGCGTTGGCCGCCAACATAGACGGCTTCGCGGTGGGGCTTTCTTATGGCATCAAGAAAACCCGGATCCCCGTGCCGAGCAATCTGTTCATCGCGGGCATCACCAGCCTCGGCACCGCCCTCTCGCTGACGGCGGGCGGCGCGCTGGGCGATCTCATCCCGGAGGGCGTGTCCCACATCCTCGGCGGCGGACTGCTGGTCATTTTCGGTCTCATAACGCTGTGGCAGGCCATTCGCGGCCGGATCCAAAAAAAGCCGGACCGCTCGATCTTTGACGATCCGGCACAGGCCGACCGCGACCGTTCCGGCGTCATCGAGCCGCGCGAATCGTTTCTTCTGGGGTTGGCGCTGGCGCTGAACAACCTCGGCTTCGGCGTGGGCGCCAGTATGCTGGGGCTGCCTGTCCTGCTGACGACGGTGGTGACCTTTGCCATCAGCTATCTCTGTGTGGCGCTGGGCGGACTGTTGGGCCGGCGGGTGCTCTCCGGCCGGCTGGGCGTCTGCGCCGAAATCGTCTCGGGCGCGCTGATGGCGGTCATCGGCGTGGTCGGCTGTCTGTTGTAACTTGAAAAAGGGACTTAATTGTTTCTCCGAAAACCCGGAGGCTTTCGGAGAAACAATGGGCGCGAGCAAATCTGTAAGCCGAGTTCTGTATTGGACAGTCATCTATCTAGGCCGCGCGTTGCCGCGCGGCTCCAGCCACCTTCGGGACGGCCGGGCCAGCCTGTGTGTCCCATATGCGGTGTTGCTCCGGATAGAGTTTACAGGGCGTTCCGGTCTCCCGGACGCCGGTGAGCCCTTACCTCACCTTTCCACCCTTACCTGACAGATAGCAGTGTACAGATATTGGGTCGGATGCGGTTCTCCTATATCTGTTATCTGTTCACTGTTATCTGTCAGGCGGTATATTTCTGTTGCACTTGTCCTGGAGTCGCCTCCGGCGGGCGTTACCCGCTATCCTTGCCCTGCGGAGCTCGGACTTTCCTCGTGAGCGGCCTTTCGGCGCGGCCCACGCGACTGTCTGACTTACTCGCGTATTTTATTGTAACAGCATCGGCGGCGCTTGTCAAAGGAAAAGCCGGAGGGACTCTCCCTCCGGCTTTATAACTACCTGCTTGTCACGGCTTTTTTGATGTTGGCGTCGTTCCTTGTTTCGGGGTACAGCTCGCTTAACCCGGTCTCATACGTGTCAAACGACTCGGTCGCCACGGTTTTGCCCACCCGGATCTCCCACAGGGGCTTGTCCGACCAGCGGGAAAAATACAGAACATACAGCACGTCGTTCTGGGTTTCAATAATAGTGGTATCGCCCGCTTTGCGGCCGGCGTCAAACATCCACGGCTCAAAGCTTCTGAGGATCTCGCCATGGGCGATATCCTCCACGATGCCGCCCTGGGCGGCGGTGGCCAGCGCGGCAAAGCTGTCCTCGGTGGGGCCGGCCGCGTTCCAGTCGTCCAAAATCTTCTGCGCCTCGGCGCGGGCGTTTGTCAGCGCCTGCTCGGCGGTCAGATCGGCGGTGGCGGCGGCCACATTGACCGGGATATACCGGATCGACGGCGCTACATATTCGTCGCGCGCGCGCGACACATACATCGCCACATAGTAGCTCGAATCGCCCTCAATCACGGTATGGTCGCCGGCCCTGCGGGCGGGATCGGCCAGCCATTCCTTCAGCGCGGTAACTGAAATATCTCCCAGCCGCGCCTGCGCGGTGGTGTAATCCTCTTTTTCCAGATCGGCGAGTTGCGCTTCGCTGGCGTGTTTTTTGGCCAGCGCATAGAAAGCAGCCTCATCGGTCACCTCGGCGTTCATCGCGTCGGCCTTGGCCTTGGCCTCCGCCTTGGCCGCCGTCACCACCGATTCCTCCGCGCCCTCCTCGGTCGTCCACGCCATATTCAGGAAACGATAGACCACACGGTCTTCCTCGTTTTTATGCTCCTGATAATAGGTCTCGCAGGCGGCGGTATCGGGCGCCAGCTCCTCTGTCATATGCTCTTCCCATTGGGCGGCCAGCGCTTCGTTTTCAAGATGCCGGCGTAAAACCGCCTCGTTGGCACCCTTGCCGTAGCTCTGGGTAAGCAGCTGACGCGCGGAGATTTTCTGGCTCTTGGCGGTTTGCGCCAGCCCGTCCATCTCCTTTTGGATATTGTCTTTATTTTCCTGGGTCAGCGTCATGCCGTTTTTACGGGCCTCGGCCGCCATCTGCACATTGTATTTGAGAACCCGCTCGGCCTCTTCCCTGAAGTACTGTCCGTACGTGGTCTCGCTGTAGAATATCTGGGTGTCCAGCGTGGGGCTGTCGGTAATGCTGTAGCTGCTGATGGTCTGATTGCGCACGAGGTAATAATAAAACGCATACTCGGCCACCGAAACCTTCTCATCGCCCACCGTCATGGCGGTGGCGGTGCGCTGGGGAATGCCCTGTCCCGTCACAAACAGCGCCGCCAAAATGCCCACGATCACGACCGCAACGACAATAATAAACAGCTTATCGACCCGGCCTCTCTTTTTGTCTTTTTTGACCGGAGTGTCCTCACCTGTTTTTCTCACTTTTTTCTCACGGGAAGCGCTCATGGGACATCGTTCCTCTCTGTTGATATTCTTTTTTTCTCCATATTACCATTTCTTTATGAATATTTCATGAAGAAACAACGGATATAGTATAAACAATATTGGCCGAATATGCAATAGAAATCGAAGCGCGAGGCCGCCCGAGTCGTGAAATAAGGCAAGCGAAGACGAGGAGCTTGCTTCGAGCGGAGCGCAGACTTATTTCATGACATAGCGCAGGTCTTTCCCGCAGTGCGCGAAGCGCACAAAGGGAAAACCGGAGCGACAGGGCGTGACGAGCGTGACATGGACAGGCGGCTCCCAGCCGCCACAAAATCCCCCGTCGCGTCCCCCATCCTCAAGAACGGGGATGTTGTGACTTTCTTTGGTCGTGCGAAAGAAAGTCACCAAAGAAAGCACGCTTGGGGGCTCTATCCGCCCCCAAGACCCCCGGTACTTCGCCGGGAATTGCACACCCCGTCTCGGTCTGCGGCCCTCCGGGCCTCGCCGAGAACGGAAGCGCCAAATCGCCGAGCAGACAAAAAACGCGAGCGATGCACAAAACAGGTTTGGGCACTCTGCGCGGCGGCTCAGCGCTTCCGTGTCACGCTTCGCTCGCCGCGCGGGCAGCAAAATAACCTTGCTCGCTGGCGCAAAGGCCGTTTGGGCTTCGCCCAAACCTTTTTTGCGCATCGCTCGCGGTTATTTTGCCTGCGCGGCGGCTCAGCGCTTCGCCAACTATCAAACCCGGAACAGGAACCGTTCCTTTCGGAACATCCAGCGCGTCAGCCCCAGCACCAGCAACAGGAAAACCACCGAAACGCCTATGGCCACCAGCAGCATATCATAGCGAAGGATGCCCCCGAGCAGCATTTTGAGCGCGCCAACCACATTGAGCACCGGACAGGCCATCATCCACATTTTGATGTCGCCGGCTTGGGAATACATGGTGGCAAAGGTGGGCAGCATACCGACAATCATCAGGAAGGAGCCGTAGGTGGACGCCTCCTTGATGTTGCGGGCGTAAGTGGACAGGGCCACATGCAACCCGGCGTAGGTGGCGCTCATGAGAAAGAGCAGCAGGATGCTGAGAGCCAGCGCGGCGGCGTCCAGCGACAGCCCGCCGCCGGTGTCCATGCCGAAGGAGAACAGATTGGGGTTGACCAGCATGCCGCCATAGAGCCCCAACGCCATCACGGCGGTGGAAATCAGACTGAAAATGGTGACGGCCAGATATTTCCCGGTCAGGATGGAGCCGCGCCCGGCGCGGGTGCAAAGCAGCGGCTCAAGTGTATGACGTTCCTTTTCGCCGGCGAAGAGATCGACGGCGGTCGCCATGCCGCCCACCACCAAAAAGACCGACATCAGCATGGGCAGCAGCATGGCCAGAATCATGTGCCCGCCCCCCGATTCCGCCCCGTTGCCGGTTGCGGCCGTATAGGCGGTGATTTCCATCGACAGCGGGAACAGGGCGTTGGGGTCGATGCCCATGCTCCACAGCGCGGCGCGCATGGACTCGTCGTTGTAGCGGTTCAGGACGCTTTGCAGATACTCGACCGCGGCGGTGGAGGCGTTTTTCTGGTCGTGATACACGATGTCCACCTTGGCCGGCGCGCCGTCCAGCAAATTGGCGGCGGCCTCGGCGTCCATGGACAGCACCAGCGTGACCGCCTCGCTGTCCATGGCGGCCAGCGGATCTTTGGACACGGTCAGAGAAATGCCCGGCGTGTCTTCAAAGACATGGGTCTCCAAAAACGTACGCACATCGGCGCGCGCGGCCTCGCCCGACAGCGCCACGACGGTGTTCTTGTCCCCTCCGCCCATCATATCGGAGACGCCGTTGCCCATCAGCGAAAACATGACGATATATAGCACCACCGGCAAAATCAGCGAGGAAAAGACCGTTTTGCGGTCGCGGAAAATGTCGGTCAGCTCTTTTTTGAGCACCACGAAGGTATAATTCTGTTTCATGTCCGATCACCCGCCAGTTTGAAAAATACATCCTCCAGCGTGGCCGCCCCGTGCCGCGCGGTGAGCGCGGGGATGGTCCCCATATCGATCAGCCGGCCGCCGTCCATGATGCCCACCCGGTCGCACAGCCGCTCGACCACCGACAGAATATGATCGGACAAAATGATGCACTTGCCTTCGCGTTTGCAGGAGAGGATAAACTCCTCGGCGTCCCGCCGGGCGGTGACGTCCAGCCCGACCGTCGGCTCGTCAAACAGCATGACATCCGGATTGTGGACAATCGCGCGGGCGAACGCCGCCTTCTGCCGGGTGCCCTTGGAGAGCTTGCCGGCGCGTATGTTCAAAAACTCCTCGAAATGAAACAGCCGGGACAGCTCCTCCGCGCGGGCGATGGCCTGCGCCTCCGTCATGTCATTGAGCCGGGCGAAATAGACGATGTTCTCCCCGGCGGTCATGCGGTCGTAAAGCCCGGTGTCCCCGCCGAACAGCAACCCCACATGGGCGCGTACGGTCTCCGGCTGGGTAGTAAGATCCGCCCCGCAGATCGTGGCGCTACCCGACGTAGGCGTCAGCATGGTGGCCAAGGTGCGCAGGGTGGTCGTCTTGCCCGCGCCGTTTTTGCCCAGCAGACCGAAAATCTCGCCGCGCTCCACCGAAAAACTTAGATCGTCCGCGGCGCGCAACTTACCGTAATGCTTGGAAAGTCCGTTGAGAGTCAGCAAAGTCATTCCCCTTCCCTATTTCGTTCGCTCAAAATGATGAGTGCCCGTCCGCCGCCGATCTCAATGACCACCGTCTCGCCGGGCACCGGCGCGTTGCTCACGCCCATGGGAAAATCCCGGCGCAGCACGGCGTTTTGCAGCGGATAGGCCAGACCCCACAGGGTCACGCCGGTGATTTTTCCCTCTAGGGGAAACACGGAGACGTATGCATAGGCCCCGGCGTCGGTCACCCTGAGAACGCCACCTTCGTGCAGAAAAATTTCCTGCCGCGCATCCATCATCCGCGCCCGCGCGCCCTTGGCGCGGCAGTATTCCAAAAGCCCCAGATTGGCCAAAAAATGATCCGCCCGCGCCCCGCCGATACAGCCCAGCAGCAAAAACTCCTCGCAGCCGCGCGCCAGCCCGTAATCGACGCAGGCGTGGGTGTCGGTGATGTCCTTTCGCTCCGGCAGAGCGACAACCGCAACGCCCTGCGGCGCATCCACGCCGCCCGAGTCCCCGTCGCCGATCAGCGCGTCAGGGCGCACGCCCCATCGCAGCGCGTGCCGCAGACCGCCGTCAGCGCAGAGAATCAGATCCTCCGGCACAAGCTGCACGAAAGCGGCGTCCGCCATGGGCGCCGCCCCGAAAATCACACATCTTTTTGCTGCCACGGCTTCCACTCCCTGGCGTTCTCATATAGTTTCGCGTAGCTGTCGTGCCGGCTTTGGGCGATTTTGCCCTCGGCCAGCGCTTCCAGCACGGCGCAGCCGGCCACGTTGACGTGACAGCAGCCGTGAAACCGGCACCGCCCCAAAAACGGGGCAAATTCCCGGAACGCCTCGGGAAGCTCGTCCGGCCGGAGAATCTCCTCGGCGTCAAACAGCGAAAACCCCGGCGTATCCACCACCCACAGCCCGCCGACAAGCGGCAAAAGCTCCACATGGCGGGTGGTATGGCGGCCGCGGCCGCCCTTTTCGCTAACCTCGCCGACCGCGAGGGAAAACGACGGATCCAGCAGGTTTAACAGACTGGACTTGCCCACGCCGGAATTGCCTGTAAAGGCAATTACCTTGCCGGACAACAGCCCGCGCAGGGCGTCTATACCCTCGCCCGTCCGGGCGCTGACCCGCGCCACGGGATACCCCGCCCGCTCATAGATCTCCGCCAGTCCGTCGGCCGGGGCAATATCCACCTTGTTGACCGCCACGACGGCGCTGACGCCCTTGCGCTGCGCGACGGCCAGAATGCGGTCGATGAGAAACGGATCCGAGCGCGGCACCGCGCCCGAGGCCACGACGACCATACAGTCCACATTGGCCACCGG
Organism: Oscillospiraceae bacterium; assembly: GCA_031550755.1. Taxonomy (GTDB): domain Bacteria; phylum Bacillota; class Clostridia; order Oscillospirales; family UBA929; genus JAVBOJ01. The sequence goes on along the minus strand of JAVBOJ010000118.1, from coordinate 2,152 downwards.
CGGCCGGGCGAAGACATTGCCGCGCGGGCAGATCTCCTCCAGCCGCCCCATGCCGTCCGGCCCGACCGAATACTCCACGCGGTCACCGGGCAGCGGCGTAACGCCGTCCTTGCGAAAGCGGCCGCGCGGCTTGCACACCAAGGATCCCCCGGCTGTCTCGACGGTATAAAACCCGCCGACGCCCTTGCGGATCAGCCCCGTCTCGCTCATCGTACCAGCGAGCCCAGCGAGACGGTATAGGTCAGCACATCGTCGAAAAACACGGTGAGAACGTCGCCCGGATAGCCGGTCGCCACGCCGTGGAAATACTCGTTGACGGCGTTGTCCACCTCGTTATACAGCACCACGTCATTGAGCATGACCTTGACCTGTATCATGCCCGTTGTGGCGGTATGCTTGATCATCAGCGGCACGGTGATCTGCTGATTGGGATCCAGCGTATGGGTGGGCGTCGGCGTAGGAGAGGGCGTCGGCGAAGGACTGGGCGAAGGCGGCGGGCTGGGCGGCCCGAGGCTGACCTGGATATCAATCTTGGTTCTCTGTTCGATCTCCTCTTTGGGCGCGACGCTCTGCCAAACCACCTGCCCCATGGGCTTGTCGCTGGCTACCCAAACGGTGTTGCCCTCCAGCAGCTTGTAGGTTTCCAGAATACGCGGCACGTCCTCCATTTTTTGCCCCACCAGATCGGGCATGGCTACTTTTTCGATCCTGGGCCCGGCGCTGACATACAGCGTCACCCAATCGCCCTCGCGCATCTCGGTATTGACGGGCGGATCGGTGCGGATGACCTGATCGACCACCAGATCGGAGGTCTCGTAGATAACCTCCTTGACGTTGAGCTTAATGCGCACCAGCTCGGTCTGCACCTGTCGGTAATCCAGATTGTAGTAGTTGGGCATGGTGAAGACATGCGCGCCCAGACTCAGCGTCACCTTGACGGTGGCTCCTTTTTTGGCCTTGCTCTGCGGCGCGGGATCCTGCTCCAAAATGACGCCGGCCTCATAGAGATTGCTGTGTTTTCCTTCGGGCAGCGCCTGAATATCCAGTATGTCGCCATACGCCGCGACCATTTCCTCGTACTGATAGCCGGTCAGACGCGGTACGGTTACTTCCTCGGTAGGCCCGGAGTTTGGATTCGATGCCAGCTGTAAAATGAGAAACAGCATCCCCGCCACAAACACCAGCACGGCGGCCACGCCGGTCAGGGTGGTCATCATGCGGTTTTTACGGCCGCGGGCATAGTCCTCCTCGTCCTCGTCCTCGTCGTCCGCCGGAGGCGGCGGCGGGACGGGCGCGACGGCGCGGCGCGGCGCGGCCGTACGGGCCTCGGCGGGCAGCGCGCGGGTGGGCTCGCTGTTTTCCTCTTGCGGCACAAGGTCTTTTGGCTCATAATCAAAATTGATGCTGGGATTTTTGCGGAATTCCTCCAGATCGTGCAGCATGACCTCGGCGGAGGTGTACCGCTTGCTCAGATTGGCGGACATGGCCTTCATCGTGATAGCCTCGAGCGCCTCGGGGAGCTCGGGATTGATTTCCCGGGGCCACAGCGGAATGGAATTGATATGCTGGATGGCGACCGACACCGGCGACTCGCCTTCGTACGGTAGCCGCCCGGTCAGCATTTCATACATCACGACGCCGACCGAATAGAGGTCGGAGCGCCCGTCGATATGACTGCCGCGCGCCTGCTCGGGCGAGATATAATGCACCGACCCCAGTGCCTCCTGGGTCAAGGTGTTTTGCGCCGAGGCCAGCCGCGCGATGCCGAAATCGGCCACCTTGACGCTGCCGTCACGCAGGATCATGATGTTGTGCGGCTTGATATCGCGGTGGATGATGCCGCGGTTGTGGGCATGGCTGAGCGCCTTGACGATCTGGGTGGAAAAATGCAGTGCCTCGCGCCAGGTCAGGGTGCCTTTTTTCTGCATGTACTGCTTCAGCGTAATGCCGTCGATGAGCTCCATGACGATATACTCGACCTCGGAAGAGCGCGAGACGTCATAGACCGCCACGATGTTGGGGTGCGACAGCATCGCGACCGCCTGCGATTCCGCGTGGAACCGGCGGCGGAAGTCCGCATCCTGCAGAAATTCGTCCTTAAGTATCTTCACAGCGACCAGGCGGTTGAGGCGGTGACAGCGCGCCTTGTACA
>JAVBOJ010000122.1:0-5361 GCA_031550755.1 Oscillospiraceae bacterium | reverse complement strand
CGAACATTTACGCCCACGTCATCGCGTCGGCGGAGGCAAGGGCGGCCCAAACCTTTGACAAATTCAACGATGTTGTCATGGGCATTCCTCGGGGCTCGCAATGAGAAAACAAGAGCGCGCAATCCGAGAAAATCCGGATCGCGCGCTCTTGTTTTAGTGTTTATTTAGTGTTTACCTGCGCGAAAACGGGCGACTTTTTACCGCACCGCGCAAAAGAGAAAGGTGCTAAGATCGTTCCTGTGCAACGCTTTACGGCTCCTGACAAACGTAGGCAAAACATGGTTTTTTTGCTTCGTAATGAGCAGGTAGTCGGTTCGAATCCGACCAGGAGCTCCAAAAGCCGCCTGGAGCCGGGCGGCTTTTTTATTTTGGGAAGCAATCCGCGCAGCGCCCGTTTACCGGGGGATAGCCGCGCCTAGAATAGCACATTTTTCCCGCGCTGTCCATCGAAAAAATAAAAACGGCGGGCCGTTTTGCGTTCTTTCACGACAAAACGGTCCCCCATTTTTCATTGTTTATTGCGGATACCGCGCCTGCGGGTTGGTCAGCAAAAAGCTCCCGTCCAGCCCCGCGGCGGCGTCGAGCGCCACCTGAAGCGCCTCCTTGGTGAGCGTCTGGGGCAGGGTGAACACCGGTCCGAAGCGGGTGGCTGTGGCGGCGGGACCGGCGGAGGTACGGAACGCGGCAAAGCTCTCCCCGGCGTTTTCCAGCGCCACCGGCGCGAATACGCGGTCGGCGCGGGTCAACATCGCCGAAACCGACTGCCCCGCGTCGGGGAACGAGCCCTCTTGGGCGGCCTTGGCCGACACGGTCACCGACAGCGCCACGCCCTGCCGGTCGCAGAGCGCCTCGACGCGGTCGAGGAATTTGTTGATGGCCTGCAAACGGGTGGTGGTTGCGCCCAATTCCCCGTAATCAATTCTATCGGAACCCGTTCCGGTGGGGAAACACACCTCGGTGAGCAGCAGCTCGTCAAAGCCCAGCCCGGACACCTCGGCCATAATGTCCAGCAGATATTGCACCGCCGGCTCCTTGTACGGATCCAACCAGCGGCCGCGCGCACTGTCCAGCCAGTTGACGCCGGACACATGCTTGACGCCCACCTGCCCGTCCTTTTGCGGCAGTCCGCGATCCTTAAAACAGGCCATCTGGGCCACCAGCGGGATGTCCTTTTCCTTCAGCGCGCGGATGACATTCAGCGCGGCGTCGCCCGAGGCCGACAGCCCCGCCTGCATGACCGCCGGCAGAGTAGAGGGATAGGAGAGCATCCCGTCCTCGGTTTTGACCTCGATGACCACCGCCGAAATGACCCCGGCCTCATAGAGCCTGATCACATTGTCCACCGCGGTCTGGTCGCCCAGCGCCGACGCCGGCAAAACCGCCGCCCGCAGCGACTGCGCGCCGACAGGGGTGGGCGTAGGGGTCGGCGAAGGGCTGGGGGAGGGACTGGGCGAGGGCTCCACGATATCGATCACCGGCGTAAAGGAGGGCGACGGCGGGGGAGAGCTGCGAATCGACCACGGGAAATAGGCCCCGTCGGGGCCGTAGATTACATAATTGCCCAGGATCAGGAACGTCGCACCGGCCAGCACGATCAGTACCAATAAAATAATACCGAACACCGCCAGCTTGGAGCGCCTGACTCGTTGTCCCCGGTACGTGCGCATTCTCCGCAGAGAACCACCCCCCATACAGATAACAGAGAACAGATAATAGACAACAGATAAGGGGACGGCAACACGCCGCGTCTTTATCTGTTATCTGTTAACTATCAATCGCCGGCCGGTTGCCGCGGTCCAGCTTGGCGTCCACAATGAGATGCCGCGGGCATTTTTCGGCGCAGTCGCCGCAGCCGGTGCATTTTTCAAAATCGATGGACGCCAGACTGTCATTGACCGTAATGGCCCCGTGCTGGCAGACCTTTTCGCAGATGCGGCAGCCCAGACAACCGATGTCGCAGATGCGGCGCAGGACGCTGCCCTTGTCCCGCGAGGCGCACGCCACGTTGACGTCGGCGAAATACGGCACCGGGATGATGATGTTTTTGGGGCAGGACTTGATGCAGCGCATACAGCCGGTGCATTTTTCGTGATCGACCACCGCGACGCCGTCGCGCAGCGAAATCGCCCCGAACGGGCAGGAACCCACGCAGGTGCCCAAGCCGATGCAGCCGTAGGTGCATTCGTTGGGGCCGCCGCCGCCGATGCGCATGGCCGCCGTACAGTCGGACAGGCCGGCGTAGGCGAATTTTTTCTTGGCACGCACACCGCCGGAGCAGCGCACCATGGCGGTCAGCCGGGTGTTTTTCTTGGTTTCGACGCCCAAAATCTCAGCGATTTGCGCGGCGCAGGTCTCCCCGCCCACAGGGCAGGCGCTCACCTCCGCCGTGCCGGCCAACAGCGCCTCAGCCAGCTGGCCGCAGCCGGCCTGACCACAGCCGCCGCAATTGGCACCCGGCAAAACGCCCATAATGGCGGTCAGCCGGGGGTCCTCCTCCACGTTAAACAGCTTGGAGGCGCCCGCCAGGATCAGTCCGAAGAAAACGCCGAGCCCTCCCAGCGTGCATACTGCCGATAGTATATCCATAACGCGCAAACCTCACTAACCGAAATCTCGTTGTTAGACGAAAAAAATAGCTTTTTGTTGCCTGGAAACTGTCCCCGGAAATAATATCACTGTTGTATTTCTTCTAAAGCGCCTCGCGCTTTAGAAGACTTTCAGCCCCGAAAATCCCATAAAGCACATGGACAGCAGCGCCGCCGTGACCAGTGCGATGGGGAAGCCCTCAAACGCGCGGGGATAGTCGGAAAACTCCAGCCGCTCGCGGATGCTGGCAAACAGCAGCAGCGCCAGCGTAAAGCCGATGGCGGCGGTCACGCCGAATACAACGCTCTCCAGAAAATTGTAATTCCGGTCGGCGTTCAGGATGGCCACGCCCAGCACGGCGCAGTTGGTGGTGATCAGCGGCAGATAGATGCCCAGCGCCTTGTACAGCCCCGGCACCGATTTTTTGAGAAACATTTCCACAAGCTGCACCAGCGCGGCGATGGCAAGGATAAACGCCATGGTGCGCAGATAGCCCAGCCCCAGCGCGATGAGGAGCTGATTGATGCCCCAGGTGGCGGCGGAGGCCACGCCCATGACAAAGATGACCGAGAGGCCCATGCCGAGGGCGGTGTCGGTGCGCTTGGAGACGCCCAAAAACGGGCAGATGCCCAAAAACTTGACGAGTACGAAGTTTTCGGTCAAAATCGCGCCCAGCGCGATGGAAAACAGACCGGTCAGGCTCATGCGGCACCACCCTTTCTGCGCTTGGACAGGAAGTGCTGCACGGCGGCGATGACACAGCCCAGCGTCAGAAATCCGCCGGGCGGCAGCGCCATAATCATGACGGGCGGCACGCCCTCGGGGAAGACCGCCTGCCCCAAAATGGTGCCGTGGCCGAGGATTTCACGGATGATCGAGACCACTGAAATGGCAACGGTGAAGCCCAGGCCCATGAACAGACCGTCCAGCGCGCTGCGCGCGACGCCGTTTTTGGAGGCAAAGGCCTCCGCCCGCGCCAAAATGATGCAGTTGACCACGATGAGCGGAATAAACACGCCGAGGCTGACCGAGAGCGCCGGCAGATAAGCTTTGAGCGCCATGTCCACAATCGAAACAAAGCCGGAAATGATGATGACATAGGCGGCGATGCGCACCTTGTCGGGAATAAATTTACGCAGAAGGGACACAAACGCGTTGGAGAAAATCAGCACCAGCGTGGCGCAAAGGCCCATGCCCAGGCCGTTTTCCAGCGAGGTGGACACCGCCATGGTCGGGCACATGCCGAGCAGCTGCACCAGCGTGGGGTTTTCATTCAGCAGGCCGTTTTTGAGTTGGGTCAGCGTCTTGTTCATCCCGCGGCGCCTCCTCTCAAGATTTCCTGCGCGGCCAGCAGAGCCGCCGATACGCCCTCGGTGGCCGCCCTGGAAGACACGGTCGCGCCCGAAATCGCCTGCACCGAGCCGCCGTCGGCGGTCAGCCTGACATTTTCGGACAGACCCTTGTACTGGATCAAAAAGGTGTCCTGCTCGATCTGGGTGCCGATGCCGGCGGTTTCGCCGGTGGGCGTCAGCACGACGACGCGGGTGACGTTCCCGTCCCTGTCCACGCCGACGATCATGTTGAACGCGCCGCCGAAGCCGAGAGGCGCCACCTGCACGGCCAACCCGGAGCCGTCGCGGGCTCTATGTACCGATTGGACGATGGAACTTATCGACGGGGTATAATGCGCATCCTCAAAGCCGCCGACGGCGTCGGGCAGCACCAGCTGGCGCGCCTCGTCGGCCGCCTGAAGCTGGAACTCCTCGATGATGGGCGCGGTCTGCTGGTTGACAAAGGCCAGCAGCAGCGCCGTGACCGCCGAGATGATAAACAGCGAGAAAATCATTTTGAAGTACTGGCTTTTTAACACCGGGCTGCCCGCGACGCGCTTTAAGAAACCACCGACGGGATTCAGCCCGCTGCCCGCCGGTTTAATTTCGGGCGTCTTGGCTTCGGCGGCCTCTTTTTTCTCGGGCGTGTCACTCATGGGACTCACCTCCCGTTTTGCCCAGTCCGGTGCCGAAGCGGCGCGGCTTGCCGGCCTTTTCAAACAGCCAGACACAGGCGTTCATAATCAGAATGGCGAAGCTGACGCCCTCCGGATAGGAGCCGAAGGTGCGCATAAACACGGTGAGCAGACCGCAGCCCACGGCAAACAGCACTTGCCCGCGCACCGTGACCGGGCAGGTGGTATAATCGGTGGCCATAAAAATCGCGCCCAGCAGCAGACCGCCCGAGAGCACCTGATAGAGCATCCAGTCCAAACCGGACGCGCCGCCCTGCGGGAAGGCAAAGCTGAAGACGGCGACCGTGCCGATAAAGAGCAGCGGAATGCGCGGGGAGATGACCCGGCGCACCACGAGATACAGTCCGGCCAGCAGCAGGATGACCGCCGAGACCTCGCCCAGCGAGCCGGGCTTGAGCCCGAGAAACATCTCGCGCAGGGTAAACTCGGTGGAGGGCAGCACGCCCTTGGACAGATAGGCCAGCGGCGTGGCCTGCGACACGGCGTCCACCGCGCCCCAGAGCGGCAGCGACGGCTGACTCAGCGGGGCGGTATAAGCCAGCGGCCCCATTTTGTCGGAAAAGGCGATAAACAGAAACACACGGCCGGCCAGCGCGGGGTTTAAAAAGTTTTTGCCGATGCCGCCGTAGAGCTGCTTGACCACCACAATGGCGAAAAACGCGCCGATGACCGGTATCCAATAGGGCACCGAGGCCGGCAGGTTGAAGGCCAGCAGCAGACCGGTGACCACGGCCGACAGATCGCGCACC
>JAVBOJ010000053.1:0-19283 GCA_031550755.1 Oscillospiraceae bacterium | reverse complement strand
TTCCTCCGACAAAAGATAGAAAAGCAGGATAGAAAACGAAAAAAATCTTGCTGAGCGACACCGCTCAAACCCGCATAAACACGGGGTTTTCAGTAAAAACCTTGCTCAGTTGCCGACAGTATTTCGAGTGCGGCTCGTTATGACCACTTCGATACTCTTCCATAGTATAATTATTCAGTTTTTGGCACTTGTAACATGATTTCGAGTGCTGCACCATCGACCACTCGGACAACCCTCCAAATATAGCTGGCACAAGGGGTTTGAGCTTTTTGCCTGCTCCGTTATACAGAAAAGCGAAAAAGCAGCCCCAAATATCAGGCGAGAAAAGCATTAGAACAACCATTAGAACTGCGGAGGAAACCGACACTTGCGAAGTCTGAAAAGTGAGTCATATCAAGGGTTTGCGGGAACAGCCTCAAAACAAACCACGCGGATTTCGAGTCAGCCCCGTTATAACCGCTTCGATACTCCTTCGAATTGGCAACGCACCCATTATAGCAGGTGTGTCCGAACTTGACAAGTGTTTTTTCGCGGCCGACTAATTCAAACCAGACGGCCGCGATGCATGTCTTCCTCGCCCGATAAACGCCCTCAGTCCACAATCGTAACCTTTCCGGGCGTATGGGCGTGCGGGGCTCCGCCTCCGTCGGCGGCAGTTCCCACCGCGATCGAAATACCAAAATGACAGCCATCCGGGAATTGAAGTTTTTTCGCCCAATAGGCGTGGTCGTCAAAAAACACATAGCCGGGCAGACCCAAAATCACACTGCCCAGCCCCAGCGAGGTGGCGGCCAGCGCGATATTTTCGGCCAAAATGCCGGCGTCGATAGGATTTTCGCGGTTCATCGCCACAAAAAAGACGGTCGGCGCGTTGTAAAAAATCTTGCCGCCGCGCGAACGGATGCGCTCTGCGGTGGCGGTGTCGCCGACCCGGACAAAATGTTCGGCCACAGCCCGCTCCATTTCCAGCAGAAGCTCCCGGTTTTTGACCAAGATCAGGTGCCACGGCTGCAAATTCATGGCACTCGGGGCGGAAAGCGCCGCCGAAATCAGCGCGCTTTGCTGCTCGTCGGTCAGCGGCCGCGCCTCATAAGCGCGCACACTGCGGCGGGCGGCGATGGTGTCCAGCACGGGATTTGTCATATTCTTCCTCCTCTTTTACTCCAACGGAACGTTACAAAAGGCCGCGGACAAGCCATAAAAACCGAAATCGCAGGGTACCAAGCTTCTCCGGCAGTTCGGCCAAAAGGCTCTGCCGCAGCGCCCACAGGGTTTGCATGTCCTCCGGCGAGGGGATGTTGGGATCAAAGCGCGAGGCGCTGTACGTTTCGCCCGCGCGGGTGAGCAGCGGCGCGGAGAGATTCAGATGCCCGTCGGCGCGCGCACCGAACTCCAGCGGCGTTTCCGCCGGCTTGGGCGACAGCCCCAAGGGGCGTATCCAGCGAAGCAGGCTCTGGTAGAGCGCGTCGGCCTTTGCGCGGGTGGACGCTCCGCCCAGCATCGCTTCCGCAAACCGCCGCCGGCGGGCCTTGTGGAACAGCGGCAGGCCGATGGCGCACAGGAGCAGGCCCAGCGCCGCAAACCACGGCCAGCCGAGGGAAAAGCCCTTGGCGCCCGGCTTCGGCGTCGGCGTTGGGGAGGGCGGGGGAGCGGCGGAGGGATCTTCGTCCGGCGTGGGCGTGGGTTGGACGGACGGGGACGGCGACGGGGAGGGGCTTGGCGACGGTGAGGCCGCCGCTGCGGTGTTTGGTACGCCGCCGGGCGCGGTGGCTTCCACCAAAATCCAGCCGAAGCCGTCAAAATACACCTCGCACCACGCGTGCGCCTCGCGCCCGGTGACATGGTACAGGCCGTCCTCGCGATCCGGCATGGCCGGCGGCAAAAACCCCTCGATATACCGCGCCGGCAGCCCCAGACAACGCGCCAGAATGGTCATGGACGTGGCGTAATAGGTGCAGTAGCCCCGGTCAAGGTCGAACAGGAAATAGTCCACGAAGTCCCTGTCGCGCGGGGTCGCGGGGACCTCCAGCGAGTAGGCGTACTCACTTTTGAGGTACTCCCGCAGCGCCACCATGCGGTCGTAATCGTTGTCGGCGTCCTTGGTGATCTCGTGCGCCAGCTCATAGACGCGCTCGGGCACGCTGTCCGGGACGGTGGTGTAGTGTTCGTAGTTGTAATTTGCTTCGCGAGAGCGATATGAGTAGTATTGCTGTACCGAATACGCGGGAAAAAAGCTTTGCGCCCAAATGGTCTCCGCGTCCCGCGCCGTCTCCTGAGTCAGCCCCCGGTAACTCTGGCGCAGACGGTCGGCCCGCTGATAGCCGAAGGGGTCGTATACAAGCTGCTCCGTGGTGTAAGAAAAGCCGTTTTCCTGCCGCGTACCCGGTGTGAACAACTCGCCGGCGCTGTTGCGTTCGACGATAACGTCGGAGGAGGAAAGAAGAGAGACGGTTCCTTGCGGCACAAACAGCGAGCGGGTACGTAGATTTTCAAACCGAATCACGCTGGAGTACGATGAAGTGAGTGCGTCGATATGGATGGCGTCCCCCGGCGTGAGTACGACGGGCACGTTGTCAAAAAAAGAGCCTGATGCAGAGGGGGGGATATTGAGCGAGCTATAGAAGGTTGCCCTGTAAAAAACACTCGAAAGCCGCTGCGCGGCGGTCAGCGTGGTCGTCCAGCGGTTGCCGTCGTAGGTATCATACACCCGGGAGCGCATATAGGTCGGGTGGGTGGTGCCCACCGTCAGCAGCAGCCGGTCGGACTGGGACGGCCGCCCGCCCAGCATCCCATTGGGAAGGCCGCCGACCGCGCCGCTGTAAGTAAACTCATCCACCGCCAGCGGCGCGTCCTCAAAAATACCGGCGTCGTCCAGAAAATCGGAGGTCGCGTCGATGATCGTCTGCCCCAGCGGCGTGGGCGATGACGGCAGCAGAAACACGATGAGCAGCGCCACCAGACAGACCGGCAGCGCCGAGAGCAGATAGCGGATGGGGGAGCGGTCGCGGCAGCCGCGCGCCACCGACAGCCGGTGGACATACCACACGAGATAGACCGCCAACAGCAACAAAAACAGCAGAAACAGCGGCAGGGAAAACCGGGGGAGATCCTGCAAGCAGAAAAAGGTGACCCCGCCGATCAGCAAAAACACCGCCGGATGGGCGCGCAGGCGGGTAAAGGCAAAGACGGCCAGACTGCCGAAAAAACAGAGCAAAAAATGCGCCCAAAAGAGATAGGACGGCGGCGCGGTACGCACCGAATAGATCGAATCGATCACCCACAGGGCGAAATTGTTGATGTCGATAAGCAGGGAGAAGAGCGTGTCGCGCGAAAACAGCCACACACCGTAAAACAGCAGACCGGTCACCGTGACGATGGAAAACAGCACGCCGACCAGCTTGTAGGAGAAAACAACCGTCCACACCAGACAAAACAGCGCGCACAGGACGAAGATGCCCGGCGCGGAAAAGGTGTACTGCATCGGGCGGACGACGGCGGCGAGCAGACAGGACGAAAAGGCCGTTGAAAACAGCCAGTAAAACCCCATGATCTGCCACTTGTTTTTTTCGCGCATCCTGTCCGATCTCCTCTCGCACTAGCCCTCCAGCAAGCTCCGTATATTCTCGCCCGACGGCATCCAATAGACGCTGACGTCGGATTCTTCCCGGGACGGCGGCGTGTACACGCCCTCGTCCGGGCGGATATAGACCACCTCGGCCGGCCGGGCGGGCTGGTTCCAGATCGCCGCGGCGCGCAGCAGCTCCTCGTCCAGCGCGGCGGTGAACAGCACCATCCCGCCCGACGGGCGTGCGCCCGAAAACCCGCGGGACATGTCCCGCGCGAGGTCCTCCGCCGGCTCGAAGGGCATCTCGGACAGATGCAGATACAGCCGGTCAAAGCCCGAGCGGTCACGTTGCTCGCCCCAATAATACTCTTGCCCCTGCCGGTGGACAAACCGTACAGCCCAGCCGTTGCGCAGGCAAAAATCCAACACCGCCAGCACCGCCTCGGCCAGCTGATCGGCCAAAAAAGCCGCCCGCTCGGGCGCGCCGGGCAGATTGGTGTCCAGCACCAGCAGGACCTCCTGCTCCGATTCGTGCTCGTAAACCTTGGAAATCAGCTCGCCCTTTTGCGCCGAGAGCTTCCAGTGCAGCCGCTTGAGCGGGTCGCCCATTTGATAGGGACGGGTGTCGCTCATGGCGTGCGGCTCCTCCAAAAACGAATACCGCCGCTGGGCGGGCGGCCCCAGCGCGCCCGACAGCACGCAGCGCTTCAGCGGCAGCACCCGGGGGCAGACCACCACCCGCAGCATGTCCGGTTTTTTAACCGGGAACCGTGCGATGCCGAACAGGTCGCGCAAAAACAGGGTCTGCGCACCCACCGGCCACGCGCCCCGGTAGGGAAACAGCAGGGTAAACTTCCCGCCGAGCTGCTGCCCTGGCAGCAGACTGACCGCCATTTTTTTCGGTTGGCCGGTCATGGCCGTCTCATAGTCGGAAACGCCGGCCTCCAGCAGGGGGCAGGGCGCCAGCGCGCTGGTGTTGCGCAGCAGCAGCCGGAAGATCACGCTTTCACCCTTTTGCACAACGGCGCGATCCAGCTCCTGCGCCGCCGCCACCCGGCGGGACGCCCAGAAGGAGTATGCCAACGAGAGAAGCGGCGCGGCCGTGAGCAAAAAAAACAGGCCATAGGGCACCACACCGCCCAGAAAAAAGACGGTGATGAGCCCCATGAGCCAAACAATCAGATAGGTTCGCCAAGGCTTGCCCCGGTGCCGCGGGCGCGTTTTTTTCTCACGCGCCATGGCGGACGACCTTGGGCAGGGTGGTCATACGCAGCGCTTCCGAAACGAGCTGGCCGGCGGTCTGCCCGCGCAGACGCGCCTCCTGTTTCAGTACGATGCGATGGGACAGCACGCTGTGCGCCATGGTTTTGATGTCATCAGGCAGGACATAGGTGCGCCCGCTGTAAAGCGCCAGCGCTTGCGACGCGCGAAACAGAGACAGACTGCCGCGCGGGCTCGAGCCCAGCTCCACATCGCCATGGTCGCGGGTATAGGCCACCAGCGACACAATGTAGGCGTACAGGCTTTCCTCCACGTACACCGCGCGGGTCAGCTTCTGCAGCAGCGCCACATCGTCGGCGTCGGCCACCGGCTGGAGGGTGTCCAGCGGGTCCTCCTCCTTGAAGCGCTTGAGGATGCCGATTTCCTCGCCCGGAGACGGATAGCCCAGCGATACGCGCATGAAAAACCGATCCACCTGCGCCTCGGGCAGGGGATAGGTGCCCACAAACTCCACCGGGTTTTGGGTGGCCATGACCATAAACGGCGGGCCGACCGGATAGGTCACCCCGTCCACCGTCACCTGCCCCTCCTCCATGACCTCCAACAGGCTGGCCTGGGTTTTGGGCGAGGTGCGGTTGATTTCATCCGCTAAAATGAAGGAGCTCATCACAAGCCCCGGACGAAACTCAAAATTGCCGGTTTTCTGGTTGTACATGGAAAAACCGGTAATATCCGACGGCAAAATATCGGGCGTGAACTGAATGCGCTGGAACGAGCAGTTGACCGAGCGCGCCATGGCCGAGACAAGCGAGGTCTTGCCCACGCCGGGCACGTCCTCGATAAGCACATGGCCGCCGCACAGGAGGCACAAAAGCAGCCGCTCGGCGGCTTCGCGCTTGCCGATGATGACCCGGCCGACGTTGTCCACAACGGCTTTCATAATGTCGTGAGGTTCGCGGGTAGGCATCATTACAGTACCACCTTGTCCGGATTTACAATGTCGCGCCAGTCGAGGTCGCCCCGGTCCAACCCCCGCACCAGCACCTCGGCGGTGGCGATATTGGTGGCGATGGGGATGTTGTGCATGTCGCACAGGCGCAGCAGGTTGATGTCGGGCTCATACGGCCCGGCGGTCAGCGGGTCGCGAAACAGCAGCACCAGATCGATTTCGTTGTAGGCGATGCGCGCTCCGATCTGCTGGTCGCCGCCCTGCGAGCCGGACATAAACCGCTTGACCGGAAGCCCGGTGGCCTCCGAGACGATTTTTCCGGTGGTGGCGGTGGCGCAGAGATGATGGCGCGACAGGATGCCGCAATAGGCAATGCAAAACTGCACCATCAGTTCCTTCTTTTTGTCATGGGCAATCAGCGCGATGTTCATGGCGATTTCCTCCAACTCTCGATTGCGTCTATTCGATTGCTTCTATGTAGCTTGCTGTTACTTGAATTTCAGCAGCGGCACCTGTCGCCCCAACAGCCGGCGGGCAATGTGCAGGCAGGCTCTGGCGGCGGGCGTCGGCCCTTGCAGGACAAGGGGAACGCCCATATTGGCGGCGGTGATGACGTGCTCATCCTCCGGTACAAGCCCTACAATGGGCAGCCCGGTGACGTCCATGGCGTCGTCCACGTTCATGGCCAGTCTGTGGCGCACAAACTGCGGGCGCACCCGGTTGAGCACCAGCTGTATCTGCGCGACGCCCAGCCCTTCCAGCAGCTCCACCGTGGCGGCAGCGTCCCGCAGGGCGGTCTGCTCCAAATGGGAAATTAAAATCGCGCGGCGGCAAGCGCCGACGGCGGTCTGGAATCCTTCGCCCACACCGGCCGGCGCGTCCACCACGACATAGTCGAAGTGGTTTTCCAGCTCCTCGATCATACAGGCAAACGCCTTGGCGTCCACCGCGACCGGGGCGCTGGGCGCCGACAACAGGAACAGCCCCGGGATGTTGGGCTGGGCGGTCAGCGCCTCGGGCAGAGGGGTAGCGCCCGACAGCACGTCGCCAAAATCCATGACCGCGCGGTCGGCCAGACCGAGTACGATATCCAAATTGCGCAGACCGGTGTCGGCGTCCACGCAGACGACACGATGCCCAAGCGCCGCCAGACAGGAGGAGAGCCCCCCCGCCAGCGTGGTTTTTCCGGTTCCGCCCTTGCCGGACGCAATGACAATGGCCTGTCCCATATCTGTCCGCACCCCTTTACACATCTTCACCAGTATATCACAGACATTGTGTATGACAAAGAAAAATTTTTGTGAATTTTTTTATTTATTCTGACCAAGGTCATCGTTGTAGGCTATTTTGCGCCGGCAGGGAGTCCATATTCTGTTGTCCCTGAAAATACGCGTCGAAAATATCCCGGGCGATGGGCGCTACGCGGGAGCCCGCGCCGCCCTTTTCCACCACGACCGCCACGGCAATCTGCGGATCATCATAGGGCGCGTAGGCGACGAATACGCCGTTGGCGGGGCTGCCGTCGGCCTTGACCTGCGCCGAGCCGGTTTTGGCCGCCACCGGAATGGAATAGCTGCCGAAGGTGCCCGAGGCGGTGCCGCCCGGCTGGGCGACCATGCGCATCCCCGACCGGACGGCGGCCAGATTTTCCGGGACGAAGGTGATCTGTTCGGCCACCGCAGGCAGCATATCATACACCGTCTCGTCATACGAATACGACTTGACCGTTTTGAGCAGATGGGGGGTGTAGCGGGTGCCGCCGGAGGCCACCGTAGCGGTATACACGCTGAGCTGCAGCGGGGTAAAGAGGTTATACGACTGCCCGATGGCCGACTGGATGACGTCGCCGCCGTTCCAGGCGATGCCTTTTTCCTTGCAGTACTCCGGCCCGGCCAGCACGCCGGCGCGCTCGCCGGGCAGATCGATGCCGGTCAAAACCCCCAGCCCGAGCCGGCGGGAATAGTCGTTCATGGCGTCGATGCCGGTCAGCCAGCCGACCTCATAGAAAAAATAGTTGCAGGAGACCCGCAGGGCGTTGGACACATCGAGGCTTCCGTGGGTGGAGCCGCCCGAGCGGTAAATGCTGCACGACGGAGTGTAGCTGGGCGCAAAGCGCATATACCGCCCCTTGTCCACAATGCGGGTTTTGGTGGTGATGGCGCCGGTTTCCAGTGCCGCCAGCGCGGCGCACATTTTGAAGGTGGAGCCCGGCTCATAGGTGCCGGCCAGCGCCCGGTTGACCATCGGCGTCATGGGATCCTGCATCATTTCGGCGTAATTCTGGTTAAACTGCGACAGGTCGAAGGTCGGGTAGTTGGCCAGCGCCAACACCTCGCCGGTTTTGACGTCGATGACCACCGCCGCGCCGCCGGCGGCCTGGCCGCCCTCCAGCTTGGGATTTATCGCGCCCTCTTCCCGCAGACGCAGGATGTTGCTCTCCAGCGCGTATTCCACCTGCTCCTGCAAGCGGATGTCGATGGTCAGCAGGCAGTTGTTGCCCGGCTGAGGCGGCTCGGAATACAGAATCGAGGTCACCTTGCCGGCGGTGGTGGTCTCCTCGGTGCGCTTGCCGGCGGTACCGTGCAGCCAATCCTCCAGCGCGGACTCCATGCCGTCCAGCCCGACGATCTCATCGGCGGCGTAGCCCTTGGCCTTGTAGTCCTCCAGCTGCTCCTCCGGAATTTGCCCCACCCGCCCCAGCAGATGGGCGGCGAATTTGGTGCGGTATTCCCGGATGGGCACGGTTTCCACCTGCACGCCGGGGAAGTCCTGCTCCTTGAGCTTGGCCACCAGCGTGATGTTGATATCGCTGGCGAACTGATAGGCCGGGACGTTGAAAAACAGGGTGCGCAAATCCATTTCATACCAAATGGCGACAATGTCGCGCGCCTGCGCGTCGCCGTATTCGCCCGGCACCTTGTACAGCTCGCGCAGACGGGTCATCAGGTCATGCGCGGACAGGCCGACCCAGCCTTTTTTCTCCAAAAAGCGGTTCAGCCGGGAGGTTTGCCGATCGGTCATGTCGGCGACATAGGAAAACGGCGGCGCGGTGACCGGGAAGGTGTCCTCGTAGGAAACGCCGCTGTCGCGCATCAGGGTGATGAGCCGGTAGATGACCTCGTCGGCGTGGGCGTCCTTTTTGAGGCGCGCCATATCCAGCCGCACCGAGTAGCTCAGCCGGTTTTGCACCAGCGGCCGCCCGTAGCGGTCGAGAATTTCCCCACGCGCCGCCGGTACCGTCACCGTCCGCACCAGACGCCGTTCGGCCTGCCGCAGATTGTCGGCCCCGTGGGTGATCTGCAAATTGTACAGCCGCGCGCCCGCGATGAGCAAAAAAGCCGCAAGCAACAGCAGCAGGATGCTCAGGCGGGAATAATAGCGGAATTTTTCCATGGTGGTTGTGTTCATAGTGGAATGCCCTCATCAAAATGGCGGAATTATTGGTATTCGTTGAGATACTCCATCGTAAAGGTCGGAATGAGAGTCAGCCCTTCCCGCGCCAGCAATTCGACCGCCCGCGGATCCCGCAGAATCACGCAAAGCACCGTATCAATCAGCGCGCCGCGACCGCGCAGCTCCTTGACGCTTTCGATGGTCTGCCCGCCGGTGGTCACCACATCCTCAATGACGCAGACGCGCCGACCGCCGATCTCCGCGCCCTCGGCCAGCTTACAGGTTCCGTATGCCTTGGCGTTCTTGCGCACAAACGCGGCGGGCAGTCCGCTCTGGATGGAGAGCGCCGTCGCGACCGGAATACCGCCCATTTCAAGCCCTGCCAACACTTGGGTCTCCGTCGGGATGAGCGGCTTCATCTCTCCCGCGATAGCCATGAGCAGATCGGGATTGGCTTCAAACAGGTATTTGTCGAAATATTCATGGGAGATTTGCCCCGACCGCAGCAAAAATTCTCCGGTGATGTGAGCGGTTTGGTATACGCGCCGGGCAAGTTGTTCTCTTGTCATGACATAACGCCTCCTACTCCACATTGGGTTCCCACGCGCGGTGGAGTTGCCGCGCCGGAAGATACAGAATCGGGACGATCAGCAGGGTGCCCAGCAGCTCGGCGGGAAAGACGGTGAAAAACGCGCCGAGACCGGCGCGGCCGGACATGAGAAGGAAAAAGAAAAAATAAAAAAACTCAAAGACAAACAGGCAGGCCGCCGCCCAACCCAGCGCGGTGAGCAGATTGCGGCGGAAGTAAATGTCCACCGCCAGGCCGCACAAAAAGCCCAGCGCCAAAAACGCGACGGCGCAATACGAGCCCGAGCGGAACAGCAGCGCGTCGCACAAAAGCCCCAAGAAAAATCCGGTGGCGGCGCCCGCTGTTTTGCCCTCGAAGAGCGCCAGCAGCGCCACAAACGCCGGCATCAGGTTGGGATGCGCGCCGAAAATCCGGAGCAGCGGCATGATCTGCGCTTGCGCGAGCATCACCGTCAGCGCCAGAAGTGCCCAGCATATCCACTTGAAAATTTCCCGTCTGCGCGCCATACTCCGTCTCCCCGCACCCTTCCCCCGTAAATTTCTTATTTTGTCGGCGGATTCATTCCGTCGAAAAAATATCCCTGTTCTGAATCAAATGAAACGCCTCAGCGTTTCATTTGATTTTATTTTGATTTTATTCGGATATATCGAACTCTTTCACCACAAATACCTGCTTGAGCCGTGAAAAATCCACCGCCGGCGTCACCGACGCCACCATGGAAATCCCGGTCTCGGCGGTGCGCACCTCGGTCACCGTGCCCAGCACCAGCTCGCCGGGATACACCCCGCCGATGCCGGAGGTCATCACCAGATCGCCGATTTGCAGGTCGATGTCCTTGGGCAGATAGGTCATCTGCAACAGACCCTGCCGCATGGCGTCGAAATTGCCCTCGGCCACGCCGGTCTGACCGGTGCGGAAAATCACCGCGCCGGCCTCCATATCGGTGTCGATGACGGTGGTCACGGTAGACCAGTGCGCCTCCACGCGGGAGACGTACCCCACCATGAAATTCTCCTCGGTCATGACGCAGTCGTAGGGATCGATGCCGTCGGCCGCGCCGCGGTTGATGGTGAAGGTACTGGCCCAGTTGGAGCTGTCCCACGAGGTGATGCCGCATAGCTCGACCGTCAGATCGCGCCGGCGCTCGGACAGCCCCAGCATCTTGCGCAGACGCTCGTTTTCCTCATTGGTTTTCTGTGACAGCCGCGCCGATTCCTCCATCCGCGCGATTTGCAGGCGGAGCTGCTCGTTTTCGGCCTGAATGGCGTCGAACTCATAGATGTAGCCGTAATAGGAGGCCACGCCGTCGGTGAGACCCAAAATGGCCGATTGCAACGGACGAAACACCGCCCCGAAAAAGTTGGAAATCGGAGAGGCGTAACCGCCGGTCAGCGCCGATACAACGGCCAGCACAATCGCCAGCGCCACGGCGCACAGGGCAAAAATCAGTCCTTTTTTGTGTTTCAGAGCGGCTCCTCCTCTCGCAGTTGTCAGCCCAGCAGATCCATGCCGAAGGTGGAAAACAGCCGCCCCACCAGACAGACCGGCAGTCCCATCACATTGTAAAAATCGCCTTCGATGCGCTCGATCAAAAGTGCGCCTTTCTCTTGCGCGCCATAGGCTCCGGCTTTGTCCATCGGCTCGCCGGAGCTGATGTAGGACGCAATCTCCGTCTCCGAAAGCGTCCGGAAAAACACCGTTGTTTTTTCAAACGCGCTCTCCATCCGCCCGCCACGGCGCAGCGTCACGCCGGTATAGACCTCATGGCTCCGCCCCGAGAGCGCGCGCAGCATGGCGGCGGCGTCCTCCCGGTCGCGCGGCTTGCCAAGGGCGTGCCCGTCCACAAATACCAGCGTGTCGGCCGCCAAGATGAGGTCGTCCTCCGAACACAGCGGCGCGATTTCGGCCGCCTTGCCCGCCGACAGGCGCATGACCTGCTGACCCGGCTCAAGCCCGTCGGTCAGGGCCTCGCCGCCCTCGGGCGGACATATCAAAAAATCGCTCAGCCCCAAGCGGGACAGCAGCTCCCGCCGGCGCGGCGAACCGGACGCCAAAACAATTTTCATAAAACCCCCGCTGCTCCTGTAAGTTCTTTGTTTTCCCCGGATTCATTCCGGGGAAAACACCCTTGTTCCCAATCTTTTGAAGCGCCTCAGCGCTTCAAAAGACTATTTCACAAATCGCCGGTACAAAAGCGCCGCGATGCCCATGCACAGCACGACGGCCACCGTGAGGTTGAGCTCCACGCCGAAGGTCAGGCGGAAGGCCGCCAGCTCCAGCGTCATCGGCGCGTTCGGCGAGATGCCGAATTTGCCGCCGAAGCTCAGCCAGGACAAAAAGGAGATGTCATGGGTGAGCTCCCCGAGGAGCAGCCCCACGACCGCCCCGGCCACCAGCATAAGTACCAAAATCCATCCACGTTTTTTCATAGCAAATTACCTCTTCCCCGTTGAGCCGAAGCCGCCCGCGCCGCGCGCCGTCTCGGGCAACGCCTCCGCCCACGCCGCCGTCACGGCGCAAACCGGTATGACCACGAGTTGGGCGATCCGGTCGCCGGAGGAGACGGTGTACGGCTCGGTGCCGTGGTTGGTCAGTCCGACGGCCACCTCGCCGCGGTAGTCGCTGTCAATAACACCGACGGCGTTGGACAGGGTCACGCCGTGGTTGATGCCCAAACCGCTGCGGCCGAAGAGCAGCGCCACATACTCAGCCGACGGCAGCGCCATGGCTAGTCCCGTCGGGATGATCGCCCGCGCGCCGGGCAGCAGGGTTACCGGCGCGTCGATACAGGCGCGCAAATCCAGCCCGGCGGCACCCGGCGTGGCCGGCTCGGGCAGGGTGGCCCCCGCCCGCACCTGTTTCATTGTAACCAAAAGTCCCATGGGTTTAAAACACGAAGTTGCCGTTTACAAAAACCGGCACTTCCTGCTCGTCATGGGTGACGCCCGTGATCGACAGATCGCGGGTACCCACCATAAAGTCCACATGGGTCAGCGAATCGTTCATGCCGCGCGCGAAAAGCTCCTCCTGCGTACGGTCGTCGGCGTCGGAAAAGTTGGGATACGCCTTGCCGAAGGCGAAATGACAGGAGGCGTTTTCGTCGAACAGCGTATTGTAAAACAGAATGCCCGACTGGGAAATGGGCGAATCGTACGGCACCAGCGCCACCTCGCCGAGGAAATGTGCGCCGTCGTCGATGGAAATCTCGCTTTGCAGGACTTCCAGCCCCTGCTTGGCCTTGATGTCCACAATGCGGCCGTTTTCAAAGGTCAGCACAAACTCGTCCACGACGTTTCCGTTGAGCGCCAAGGGCTTGGCCGAATAGACAACACCGTTTACCCCGTCGCGCTTCGGCAGGGTGAAAATCTCCTCGGTGGGCATGTTGGCGATGAAATCCTGCCCGGTTTTGGCGCGCTCGCCGGCCGAGATCCACTCGTGCTTTTCCGGCAGCTCGACCCAAAGGTCGGTGCCGAGGGAGTTTGTATAGTGGAGCTTTTGGAAATTCCAGGCGTTGAGCCTATCCCGCCGGGCGTCCAGCGCGGCGACATGCGTTTTCCAGGAGGCGACGGGGTCGTCGGTGACACGGGCGGTAGTGTAAATGGCGTCCCAGAGCTTCTCGACGGCCTCGGCCTCGGACACGCCGGGGAACACCTTTTGCGCCCAAATCGCGGTCGGCACCGACACGACGCACCACGGGAACTGGTTTTGCATCATCATGTCGTAATAGTCCTTCATGGTCGTGCCGGCGACGCGGCCCACGCGCTGGATGCGGCCCGGGTCGGCGTCCTTGAGGTTTTCCGGATCGTCGGCGGCGATGGAAATGACCGCCGCTTTTTGCCGCGCGGCGTCCATATACATCTCGCGCCGCCACGCCGGGAATTCGTCAAACACCGCGTCGTCGGCCTTGAGATATTTCAGCCGGGTCATGGTGTCGTCAATCCAGCGCGGGATGACCTCCCGTGCGCCGGCCTCATAGGCCTCCTCGGCCAGCAGACGGGCAAACTCCGCGCATTCCACCGGCGCGGCAATGACCACCGGCTGCCCCTTTTGCACATTGACGCCCATCCGTACAATCAGGCGGGCGTACTGTCTCAGCTTATCCATGGAAATGTCTCCTCTCGGTTTTACAGATTATTCAACGCCGCGGAAATATAGTCCCCTTGTATAGACATGCGGCTCGTAGGTGTCCAGCCCCAGATATCGGCGGGTCACCTGCACGCATTCGCGCGCGTTTTCGGTGGTAAACAGCAGCCGCGCGCCCCACAAACCCAAGTGGC
Source organism: Oscillospiraceae bacterium (assembly GCA_031550755.1). GTDB lineage: Bacteria > Bacillota > Clostridia > Oscillospirales > UBA929 > JAVBOJ01. Next base: position 5,289 of record JAVBOJ010000053.1, on the reverse strand, counting down.
GGTAGGATTCCTGCCGGTCGGCCAGATACAGCTTGCGGCTGTTGAGCAGCACGCCCCGATGCTGCCACTCGCGCACCAGCGGGAAATGCGCCCCGGTGCGGTCCTTGAGCTCAGTGAGATTCTCACAGGCGCAGCGGCCGGCGCGGTTTTTGACCAGACAGTTTTCCAGTAACATCAAGGGCAGCCGCCCGTAAACGATCAGCTCGGTGTCCATGCAGTGGGACAGGTCGCGGATCTGCGGCAGGTTCATCTCGAACGACAGCGCCGCCGAGAGGAGCCCCAAATGCTTGTATTCCTTCAGCGACTGGGAGTTGAGGATGTTCAGCCCAAAGTCGCCCCGGGGCGACAGCCCCCGGCCGCGCGTAAGCTCAATCTGCCCCAGATTGCCGACAAGCGCCTCCTGTACCCCCAGCGCGTGAACGGTTTCCAGCATCCGGGCGACCTCCGGCCACTCCGGATCGGTGATGACGCGCGGCAGCACCGCCGCCAGCGGCGTCCCGGCCCGCACAAGCGAACGGGTGTTGTCCGGATTTTCCGCCAGCTCGGTCAGCGGCAGATAAAACAGCGCGACCGGCAAATTCAGCAGCTCGGGCGAGAGCTGATCCAGCCGAAAAAGCTGCACGGTGGTGACCGGCGGGGCCTCGCGCGGCAGGACGGTCAGCCCCGGCTTGAACTCCCCGGACGAGCGCTCCGGCGGGATTTTGCGCTGCGACGTGAGCTTGGACAGCGCCTCGCGGCGCATGGCGTTGATGGCCGACAGCGGCAGCGACAGCCCGCGGTCAAGATGGGTTTTGGCCTCGATACAGCGGTAAAAGGTGCCGCCGGTTTTGTAGAGCTGGGTGTTGACGACCGCTTCGAGCAGCGCGCGCTCCAGCGCCGGCTCGGGCACGGGCCCGCGCACGGTCACCTTGTTTTCCAAGTCGTCCTCGGCCATCAGCATGGCCGGCTGCCCGGCCGGGATCAGACAGGCAAATTTGACCGGCACCCGCTGGAGCTCCACGTCATTTTCATAGGTGGTGCGCAGCTCGGCGAAGAGCTTGCGCGGCGCGGCATCGTCCTCGCGAACGCCAAACATATGCGCGCCAAGGGTTTCGGTATAATAACCGTCGGTCACGCCCTGGCGGGAAAAGACGGCGGTCAGTTTTTCCATGTCGGCGTCCCACGGCTCGCGGCCCTCGCGCAACGCGTCGGCGTAGACCTTGGTGGCCAGCGCCACATATTCCGGACGGCGCATCCGCCCCTCGATTTTGAGGGCGGCCACGCCTATGCGGCTGAGCTCCTGAATGTGCCCGGCCAGCGACAACTCCTTCATCGACAGGGGATATTCGTCGGCCTTTTCGGAGAATCCATACGGCAGGCGGCAGGGCCCGGCGCAAAGGCCGCGGTTGCCCGAGCGCTGGCCGATGACGGCCGAGAGATAGCACTGCCCCGAATGCGATACGCACAGCGCGCCGTGCGCAAATACCTCCACCTCAACGGGGCTGTGCTTGCACAAAAACGCGATGGCCTCGCGCGGCAGCTCCCGCGCCAGCACCACCCGCGAACAGCCGAGCTCGGCGGCCTTGCGCGCACCGGCCAGATTGTGAATGCTCATCTGGGTCGAAGCGTGCACCGGCAGGTCGGGCGCCGTCATGCGCACCATGCGCAAAGCCCCCAAGTCCTGCACCAGAACGGCGTCCGCCCCGGCGCGCGAGAGTTTTTCCACCCATGGCGCGCAGGCGAGCAGCTCCCGATCGGTTTGCAGGGTGTTGAGGGTGACATAGGTTTTGACGCCGCGAGCGCGGCAATAGGCCAGCGCGTCGAAGAAGGATTCCTCGTCAAAGCCCTTGGCATTTTGACGGGCGTGATGTCCTCCAAAGCCAAGATAAACAGCGTCGGCTCCGTTCGAAACCGCCGCTTTTACACATTCAAAACTCCCGGCTGGGGACAATATTTCCAAGGAAGGATCCTCCGTTGTTCATGAATAGTGGATGGGGCGCGGTAAATGGCACAGCCGACTGGGATTTACTTCTTCATCCGCGACAGCTCTCTCCGCAGCTCGGCGATTTCGGCCTTGCAGCGCGTCGTTTCTTCCAGCATGTCCTTGATTTGGGCGCGCAGCCCCTCCGTGCCGGCTTGGGCTTTCATGGCCTCGTCGGCCAGATTGACGGCGGCCAGCACCGCCACCTGCGCCGCCGACCCGGAAAAAGAGGCGGCGATTTCGCCGATTTCCTTGTCCACCCGCGCCGCGACGCGTCGGATATAGGCCTCGTCCTCATCGGCCATGAGGGTAAAACTTTGTCCGCATATGCTGACGACAACCCGGTTTTTCATGACGGCGCCCCCTCTCAAAACAACATAAAACAGATTGGAGCCATTATATCACAGTTTTTACTGTTTGTAATATAACTTTGCGAAATCAGACGGTTTTTCCGATATCCCGCCGAAAAAACGCGCCCTCGAACGAAATCTCGGCTACGGCCGCATAGGCTTTGTCGATGGCGGCCTCCAGTGTGCCGCCCAGCGCGGTGACGCCCAGCACACGCCCGCCGGAGGTGATGATTTGGCCGTTTTTTTGCGCGGTGCCGGCGTGAAATACGTACAGCTCCTCCGTCGGGACGGGAATGCCCGCGATGGGAAAGCCGGTGGGGTAGCCCTCCGGATAGCCGCCGGAGGCCATGACCACACAGCAGGAGGGACGCTCATCCCAACGGATATCGGCCTTGCGGAGCTCGCCGCGGGCGGTGTCCCACAAAATCGGGAGCAGGTCGGATTGCAGGCGCATCAGCAGCGCCTGACATTCCGGGTCGCCGAAGCGGGCGTTGTATTCCACCACGCGCGGCCCCTGCGGGGTCAGCATCAGGCCGAAATACAGCACGCCACGAAATGGATGCCCCTCGGCCACGAGCGCTTGGGCGGTGGGGAGGAAAATTTCCTCCAGACATTGCGCGGCGATTTCCGGCGTATAACCCGACGCGGGCGACACAGCACCCATCCCGCCGGTGTTTTTGCCCCGGTCGCCGTCCAGCGCACGTTTGTGATCGCGCGACGACGGCATCGGGCGCACCGTTTCGCCGTCCACAAAGGCCAGCACCGTGACCTCCGGGCCGGTCATGCATTCCTCGATGACCACCCGGCCGCTTTTTTCCAGCATTTCGGGCAGCGCCGCCAGCGCCTCGTCCAAAGAAGCGGCAACGACGACGCCCTTGCCCAGCGCCAGCCCGTCGGCCTTGACCACAATCGGTGCGCCTTGGGCGCGGATGTAGTCCTCGGCGGCGGTGCGGTCGGTGAAGGATTCCCACCGCGCGGTGGGAATGTTGTATCGTTTCATGAGCTCTTTGGCGTAAAATTTGGAGGACTCGATCCGCGCCGCCGCCGCCGTCGGCCCGAAGGCCGGGATGCCGGCCGCCAAGAATCGATCCACAAGCCCGTCGGCCAGAGGATCGTCCGGCGCGACCACGGCAAAGTCAATCTGATGCTCCCGCGCGGCGGCCACCAGCCCATCCAAATCGGAGGCTTTGACCGGCAGACACTCACAGAGCTGCGCAATGCCGCCGTTGCCCGGTGCGCAGTACAGTCTGGTGCACAGGGGACTTTGCGAGAGCCGCCAGGCGATGGCGTGCTCCCGCCCGCCGCCGCCGATGAGAAGAATGTTCATGGTGGCCTCCTGACAGATAACGGATAGTAGATAACAGATAGGGACGCAGCATCTGCGCCGCTTGGCCTCCCTGTGCGCTCGGCTTTTTCTATGTCACGCTCGCTGCGGCTCTGTCGCTCCGGTTTTCCCTGCGTGCGCGCTGTGCGCTGCGGGAAAAACCTATGCTTCGTCACGAAATAAGTCTGCGCTACGCTCGAGACCCTGCGGGCTTCTCGTCTCCGCTTGCCTTATTTCACGATCCGCGCCGGCTCGCGCTTCCCGCTTCTAATGCTTAAAATGCCGCATCCCGGTAAAGCACATCGAAAGGCCCAGACGGTCGGCGGCCTCGATGGATTTCTCATCGTTGACCGAGCCGCCGGGCTGGAAAATGGCGGTGATGCCGGCTTCGGCGGCGGTTTCCACGCAGTCGGGGAAGGGGAAGTAGGCGTCCGAAGCCATGACGGCGCCCTTTGCAAGCTCGCCGGCGTATTCCAGCGCGATTTTCAGCGCCGTGATGCGGTTGACCTGCCCCGCGCCGATGCCCACGGTGCGGTTCCCGCCCACCAGCACGATCGCGTTGGAGCGCACGTGCTTGCAGACCTTCCACGCAAAATCCAGCGAGCGCAGCTCGGCGGCGGTTGGCGCGGCCTTGGTCACGGGATGGGGCGGTTCGGGGCCGTAGAGGAATCCGTCGGCGCTTTGCAGCAGCATCCCGCCCGAGACATGCTTGAACTCATGCGGGAACCGACGCGTCGCGCCGAGCTGATCCAGCGTCAGCAGCCGCAGATTTTTCTTGGCGGTCAGCACTTCCAGCGCCTCATCGGTGAACGACGGCGCCACGACGACCTCCAAAAACACCCCGACCATTTTGCGGGCGGTGTCCTCGTCGCAGGCGCGGTTGAGGGCGATGATGCCGCCAAAAATGGACACCGGGTCGGCGGCGTAGGCCTCGTCCCACGCCTGCGAAATCGTCTCGCCCAGCCCGACGCCGCAAGGGATGGCGTGTTTGACGGCCACGCAGCAGGGCTCCTCAAACTCGCGCGCCAGCGCGATCGCGGCGTCCAGATCGCCCAGATTGTTGTACGACAGCTCCTTGCCGTGAAGCTGCTCGGCCTTGGCCAGCGTGCCGCCCTGCTGCTCGACCTCGCGGTAAAAACAGGCAGACTGATGGGGATTTTCGCCGTAGCGAAGCGCCTGTTGCTTTTCAAAGGTAAGGGTCAGGGTTTCGGGGAAGACCTCGCCCACCTCGAGGCGCAGGTATTCGGCAATCAGCGCGTCATAGTGGGCGCTGTGCTGGAACACCTTGGCCGCCAGACGGAAGCGGGTTTCGCGGGAGACGTCGCCGGTGGAGGAGAGCTCCTCCCAAAAGGCGGCGTAATCGGACGGATCGACCAGCACCGATACGTCCTGCCAGTTTTTGGCCGCCGCGCGGATCATCGCCGGGCCGCCGATGTCGATGTTTTCAATCGCCTCCTCCAGCAAAACGCCCTCCTTGAGGATGGTCTGCTTGAACGGATAGAGATTGATGACCACGATGTCGATTGGGGCGATGCCCAGAAGCTCCATCTGCGCCATATGCTCCGGGTTGGCGCGCATGGCGAGGATGCCGCCGTGCACCACCGGATGCAGAGTTTTCAGACGCCCGTCCAGACATTCGGGAAACCCGGTGATGT
>JAVBOJ010000120.1:0-8239 GCA_031550755.1 Oscillospiraceae bacterium | reverse complement strand
TGCGGTTCGCCGCCGCCGGCTACGCCAACGATCTGCGTCTGGGGGCGCACGAGGCGCCGCCCAGCATTATCTCGATCTGCCTCGGAGCACCGCTGCTGTCCGTGCTCGACGCGCTCGAAAACGGCGGGGCGCTGCCGGCCGAGGGCTCCCTCCTCCCCCGCTCGTTTTCCGACGATACCGACCGCAACCGCACCTCGCCGTTTGCATTTAACGGCAACCGTTTTGAGTTCCGGATGCTGCCGTCGTCGGTGTCCATCAGCATGACAAACGTTGTGCTGGGGACGATTCTGGCCGAAATGGCCGACGAAATCGCCACGGCGCTGGAAGCCGCCCCCGACCGGGAGGAGACGTTGCGGGATATCCTCTCCAACCTGCTGCGAGAACACAAACGGATCATTTTCAACGGCAACAATTACAGCGACGAGTGGCGCGCCGAGGCCGCCGGACGCGGTCTGCCCTGCCGCCCGACCACGCTGGACGCCCTGCCGGCGATCAACGCGCCGGAATCGGTCAAGCTGTTTGATCGGTACGGCGTCCTGACCCGCGACGAGCTGGACGCGCGGTTTGAAATCAAGCTGGAGCAATATGTCCACGCGATGTATCTGGAAGCCTCGGTCATGCTGGAAATGGTGGATCGGGAGATTTTGCCGGCCTGTCTGCGCTATCAGGGCGAGCTGGCGGCGCTGGCCGAGCCGGTGCGCCGGGTCATCGGGCGCGAGAGCGTGCAGGAAAGGCTGGCGCGCGAGCTGGGCGGGCTGATTGACGACGCGAAAACCGCCTTCGAGCAGGTGTCATCGATCATGACACAGGGCAAGCACCTCTTGCCGGACAGACCCTCCCGGGCGCTGCTCTTCCGGGACAGCCTGCTGCCTGCCATGGAGGCCCTCCGCGCCGCCTGCGACGCGCTGGAGCGCCGAATGCCCCGGGGGAGCTGGCCGTTTCCCACGTATAATGAGCTGCTTTTTAACATATAAAGGGATATGCGCCTGTCCTGACAATGGCAATCCCCCGGCGCGCCGAGGGCGTCGCGCTGATCACTGTTCACTGTTAACTGATCACTGACAAAGGTTGTGGTATCATGTCCGCGTCACAAAAACAGAGCTTTTTGCACGGGGCGCTGATCCTGTCGGTCGGTACCGCGCTGGTCAAGCTCATCGGCGCGCTGTTCAAAATCCCGCTGCAAAACCTCATCGGCCCGGTGGGCATGGCCAACTTCAACGTGGCCTATCTCATTTACACCACCCTCTTTGTCATCTCCACGGCGGGGCTGCCGGTGGCGGTGTCCAAGATGGTGTCGGCTGCCGGCGCCCAGCGGCGCGAGTTTGAGATCCGCAACATTTTCCGGCTGGCGCTGCTCATCTTTATCGGCATCGGCTTTGTGGGCACCGGGTTTTTGCTGGTGTTTGCCCAGACCGTCGCCGGCTGGATGGGCAACCCCGACGCGGCGTACGCCGTCATGTGCATCTCTCCGGCGGTGCTGTTTGTGGCGGTCATGTCGGCCTTCCGGGGCTATCATCAGGGGCGGGGCAATATGTACCCGACCGCCATTTCGCAGATCATCGAGTCGCTCGGCAAGCTGCTGGTGGGCTACGCGCTGGCCTATCTCGTCTATCAGCCCCACCCCGGCGTCATCAAGGCCGCCGTCGAGGCCTCCAATCAACTGGGGGACAAAACAAAGACGCTGTCCGCCGAGGTGACGGCGTCGCTGGAGCAGGTGGTCAGGAACGCGTCCGAGCCGCTGGCGCACGCGGCGGCCGCCGCCATTGCCGGCGTGACCATCGGCGCGCTGCTGGGCGCGGTGTACATGATTCTGTCCTACCGCAAACGGGCACAGTCCCTGGAGCCGGGCTATTCCCGCGCGACACGCGGCTCCAGGGAGCTGACCCGCGAGCTGCTCAAAATCGCCATTCCGGTCACCATCAGCGCGTCGGTGCTCAATCTGACCAACCTGATCGACTCGGGGCTGGTGCTCAACCGCTTGCAGGACGCGCTGGGTTATACGTTGCAGGAAGCCCAGAAGGCCTACGGCTCGTACACCTTCGCCCAGACCCTGTTCAACATGCCGCCGGCGTTTTTGCTCACCATCGCGGTCAGCATCATCCCGGCCATTTCGGCCGCCATGACCCGGCGCGACCATACGGCGGTCAAAAACACCATCCATTCCGCCCTGCGCATCAACGCGCTGCTGGCCATGCCGGCGGCGGCGGGGCTGACGGCGCTGTCCTTCCCGCTGCTCGATCTGCTGAGCGGCGCACGCCAGCCCGAGGCTGTGGCGCTGGCCGCACCGCTGCTGTCCACGCTGGGGTTGGCGGTCTTTTTCGTCTGTTTGGTGACCCTGACCAACGCCATTTTGCAGGCCATGGGCATTGTCTGGATGCCGATCATCACCATGGGCGTCGGCGGCGTGGTCAAAATCGTCTGCAATTACATCCTCGTCGGCAATCCCGACATCGGGATCCACGGCGCGCCGGTCGGGACGCTGCTCTGCTACGCCGTCATCGGGATTCTCAACATGGCGCTCATTGTCCGCGCCACCGGCTCGGTCAAAACCATCGGAATCTTTTTCCGCCCGTTTTTGGCGTCGGCGCTCATGGGGCTCACGGCGTACGGACTGCAAAACTTCTTCACCGGGATGCTGGGCATCGCCTCCCGGTTGACCGTCATCGTGACGGTGGGGCTGTCGGTGGTGTTCTACTTCATTTTGGTCATCTTCCTGCGCATTTTGACCAAAGAGGATTTGCTTATGCTGCCCAAGGGCGACAAGCTCGCCCGGCTGTTCCGGGTGTAAGCCGTGGGGGACGTCAAAAAACGCATCCAGCTCATCGATGCGCTGCGCGGCCTGTCCATCCTGCTGATGGTGGCCTATCACGCCGGGTATGATCTGGTGGCGTATGGATATTTGCCCGAACGGGTGTTGTTCAATCCGCTGCTGGATGTGCTCCAGCCGCTGTTTGCCGGGGTGTTTATCGTGCTGTCCGGCGTGTCGTCCCGCTTTTCGCGGGACAATCTGCGCCGGGGGACGCTGACCCTGTTTTGCGGGGTGTTGGTGTCGGTGGCCGGCGGCTTTTTCGGGGTCAATATCCCGTTTGGGATTTTGCATTTTTTGGGACTGTCCATGCTGATTTTCGGCCTTGTGTCGCCTTTGTGGGACAAAATCCCGCAGCACCTTCAGCCCGTCCTGTCCGGCGGGCTGTTTTTCGTGTGTTGTGCGATTTTTCCCCTGCGGTCGGCGCTGTTTGACGGCGTGCCGTATCTCTACGCGCTGGGGCTGATTGACGAGAGTTTCTGGTCGCCGGATTATTACGGCCTGCTGCCGTGGATTTTCCTGTTCTTTTTCGGGACATGGCTGGGGACGATGATCCGGCAAAACCGCCTGCCGTCCTGGTTTTACACCGTTCGCGTGCCCTTTTTGCCCGCCGTCGGACGGCATACGCTGGCGATTTATTTGGTGCATCAGCCGGTGCTGATGGTGGTGTTTTGGGCGATACGCGGCGGAGAATAAAGCGCCGCCGGTTCCAATCCCCCGGCCTGCGGACACCCCCTTTTGCAAAGGGGCTGTCGGCGGAGCCGACTGGGGATTGAACACCGACAACAACGGAGGTCTGTCATGCGCGGTGATTTCAAACGCTTCCTCCCCCTCCTCCTCTGCGTGGCGCTCGCGCTGACGCTCGTGCCGGTTCTGACCATCGGTTTTTTTGACCGACCGTCGGCCGACGATCTCGCCTACGGCTGGCGCGCCCGGCAGGCGTTCGTCCAAACCGGCAGCGTGACCGAGACTCTGCGCGCCGCGACCCGGGTGGTGTCGGACAATTACGCGACCTGGCAGGGCACCTTTTCCGCTGTGTTTCTCTTCAGCCTGCAGCCCGCCGTCTGGGGCGAGGGCGTCTACGCCGTGACCCCCTTTGTTATGCTGGGGCTGCTGCTGTTTGCCACGCTGTTTTTGTTGCGCACCCTGCTGCGGGATTGGCGGTACACGCTGATCGTGGGCGTCGCTGCGCTGTTTTTGTCGATTCAGTATGTCCCCTCGGCGGTGGAGGGTTTTTTCTGGTACAACGGCGCGGTGTTTTATACGTTTTTTTACGCGCTCTCCCTGCTCGGCCTTGCCGGACAAATCCGCCTGTATCGCTCGGCGGCAACGGGCGCGGCCTTTTGGGGCAAGACGGCCTTGCTGACCGTTCTGTCCTTTTTGATCGGCGGCGGGAATTATGTCACGGCGCTGCTGGGCGTTCTGACGACACTCGTTCTTCTGGCGTTTTGTGTTGTCTTTCGCAAATCAGGCCGGCACAAGGCCGCGTTTTGTCTGCTGGCGGCGGCCTCTCTGGCCGGACTTCTGGTCAGCCTCGCGGCACCCGGCAACGCGGCGCGGCAGCTCTTTTTCGCCCGGCCGACGGTCTGGGAAGCACTGCTGTCCTCCTTTGGACAGGCGGCGTCCGACCTGCTCGGATGGCTGACCCCGCCCGTGGTTTGTGCGCTGGCGCTGCTGCTTCCGGTATTATACGCTCTGGCGGCCAAAACGGCGTACTCCTTCCGGTTTCCCCTGCTGATCTCTCTGGGGTCGTTTTGCCTCTTCGCCGCGCAAAACATGCCGCCGCTTTACGCCATGGGCATCCCGGGGCCGGACAGGCTCCGCAATATCGTCTATTTTTCCTATATTTGGCTGCTGCTCGGCAACGCGTTTTATTGGGCCGGGTGGACAGCCCGGCGGCGGGCAAGCCGCGCGTCCGCGCCCGTTTTTCCCGGCGGAAGGCTGAAACCTGCCGTCCTGCTGTGTGTCCTGCTGCTCGGCGCGGGCAGCCTCGGCGCGAGTCTCGTACAGACGACGAGCTATCTCTGCGCGTGTGATTTGCTGCGCGGCGACGCCGCCCGGCGGCTGTCCGAATACAACGAGCGGCTGGTCATTCTCAACGACAAAACCGTCGAGCACGCCGCGCTCCGCCCCTATTCGATCACGCCGCAAAGCATTGCATTTCCCGGGGATTATCAAACCACCGACGAAGCCTCGCTCAACGCGGCGGGCGCATTGTATTACGGCAAGCAAAGTGTTGTGCTTACAAGCGACCGCTTGGAAGCAGCACATATCGCCCGGCCGGGCAGGCTGGAGGTGACGGTGGACGGGCGCCCCACAGAGGTGCCGCTCGTTTTGATCGATCAGGGCGCGTCCAACTACGCCAGCCTCCCCGCGCTGGCGGCGGCGCTGGCCGACAGCCCCCGGCGGTTCCGCTTCGCCGAGGAAAACGGCGCGGTGCGCATCTATCCCGGCGAGGCGTATGACGGACAACCGTCCGCCGTCGCGGCTGACGGGGACGCGCTCCCCCTCACGGCGTGGGTGTATGACACCGAGCTGCGGGCCTACCGCGTCGGCGGCGAGAGCTTTGTCAAGCTCCGCGACATGGCGCAGGCGCTGGATGTTGCGCTGGTTTACAACCGCGTCCTGAACCGGATCGAGCTGGACACGACCCGCGGCTACACGGCGGAAGATTGAATGTTTCGGGAGGCTCCCCCATGAATATCGGCACAGTTCCCATCCCCGCGCGTGTCGCGCTGGCGCCCATGGCCGGCGTGACCGATCTGGCCTTTCGCGCCGTCTGCCGTGAGCAGACGGCGATGCTGACCGTCACGGAAATGGTCAGCGCGAAGGCGCTGTGCTACGGCGACCAGAAGAGCTTCCGGCTGATGGCGCTGGGGGCGGACGAGCATCCCGTCTCGGTGCAGCTGTTCGGGCACGACCCGGCCTGTCTGGCCGAGGCGGCCTGTATTGTCGCCGAGCGGGTACGCCCCGATTTGATCGATCTCAATATGGGCTGCCCCACCCCCAAAATCGTCACGGGCGGGGACGGCTGCGCCCTGATGAAAAACCTGCCGCTGGCTCGCGACTGTATCGAGGCCGTCGCCCGCGCCGTCTCCCTGCCGGTCACGGTCAAATTCCGGCGCGGCTGGGACAAGGGCGACTGCCCCACCGTCGCGTTCGCCCAAATGGCGCAGAGTGCCGGCGCGGCCGCCGTCTGTGTCCACGGGCGCACCAAAACCCAGATGTACGCCGGGCAGTCCGACCGGGACTGCATCCGCGCGGTCAAGGCCGCCGTCACCGTTCCGGTCATCGCCAACGGCGACGCCGTCACGCCCGAAGCGGCGGTAAGGCTGCTGGCCTACACCGGCGCGGACATGGTGATGATCGGGCGCGGCGCGTTCGGCAATCCGTGGATTTTTTCCCAGACACAGGCGCTGCTCGAAGGCCGCGACGCGCCGCCCCTGCCGCCGCTGGCAATCCGGCTGGAGACCGCCCTGCGGCAGATCCGGCTGGCCGCCGGGGACAAGGGCGAGCATGTCGCCTGTCTGGAGGCGCGGCGGCATTTGGGGTGGTATCTGCGCGGCGTGCCGCACGCGGCGTATTACAAGCAGTGCGCCGTGGCCGTGAGCACGCTGGCCGACGTCGAGGAGGTTGTGCGCGGCGCGGCGCGGGATTTGTCCCCGCATATGTAGGGGACGCCGCCCTCGAGACCCCCGGTAATTCTCCGCAAATGCGTTCCCCCGTTTCGGTCTGCGACCCTCCGGGTCTCGCCGAAACGGGGGACGTATATCTTTGTAAGGGCGGCCATGGGCCGGGCCCCAAAAAACAAATCCGCCGCCTGAAAAGCGCAGGCGGCGGTCATGATAGAGAGGGAAAATAAGAACAAAAAGGGTCAGTTGGAAGCGGGCGCGGGCTCCTCCATCGGAACCAGCAAAACCTCTGTCGCAGCGGCGTTTTGCACCGTGCCGTCCCAAGCAATTTCAATCCCGTCTTCGCGCCACTCTTCCAGCAGCGCCGTCAAATCCTCCGCCGGGACGCACAGATCCCCGGCGACATTGCGGTAAGACTGATTCAAATCGGCCAGACGGTCGGCCGGCACGGCCAGCGTGGTATAGTACACGGCGGCACTCAGCTGCGCCTTGGAGGAATCGTCGATCACAGCGTTGGGCGCCGCGCCGTCAAGCTCCACGCCGAAGGAGGCCATCCCGGCATCAAAGGCGAACGAGGGTGCCGGCGCCGGCGTGGCGCCCCGTGCGCTCATCATGGTTTCGGGCGAGCCGGATTCCTGCGACGGGGGTGGCTGTATCTTCTGCGGGTTGAGCAGCAGCAAAAGCGCCGCGGCGGCTACGGCGGCAAAGGCCGTAAAGCCCCGGAAGGCAATGCGTCCGCGCGCGGACGATTTTTTCTCCAGCGACAGTTTGTACATCACGCCGGGCACCAGCGTATCCGGCGGCGCGTCGTCCATCTCGGAAAAAGCGGCTCCCATGGCGCGGAAGGCTTCGAGCCGTTTTTGGCAGTCGGGGCAGTCATCCAGATGCGCCATCAGCGCGGGACTTTCATCCGGCGACAAAAATTCGTCGGCATAGGCGGACAAATCGTCCAGGTATTTTTCACATTCCAGCATCCGGATTCACCCCTCCTTTGCCCTGTTAGACGGCTCTTTTGCAAAAAAGTTCCCGCGCGCTGTCAAAATCTTGCGCAGGGCTTCCCGCGCGCGCGACAGGCGCGATTTGACGGTGCCCTCGGACAGGGAGAGAATCTCGGCCATTTCGGCGTAGGACAGCCCCTGCACATCACGCAGGACGACGGCCTGCCGGTGCTCAAAGGACAATTCGGAGAGGGCTTGGTCCACCGCCTCGCGGATTTGCTTTTTTTCCAGCGCCGATTCGGGGCTGTAGCGCAAATCGGGCAGCTCGGTCTCGACCGCCGCGCCGTCGTCGCCCTCGCCGGTCAGCGAAATGTCGTTCCGGCGGCGCTCACGGCGGGCGTGATCGATACAGGCGTTGGACGCCAACGTATGCAGCCATGTGGAGAAGGACGCCTCGCCCTTGAACATCGGCAGCGCCCGCCACACGCGCAAAAATATTTCCTGGGAGAGATCGTATGCGTCCTCATTGCTCCCGGTCATCCGCAAGGTCATGTTGTACACCCGTTTTTCATACGCGCGCACCAACGCCTCAAAGGCGTCCCGATCTCCGCCCGCCGCGCGCTCCACCAGCTCGTGATCCGCGTTCATCTCTCTCACCGCGCTTTTCCTTCGACTTCTGTTGTATGGGATATTGTACACCATAGTTGCGAAATGTGCAATATTAGAAGCGTCTCGCCGACCCGGGTCGCGCCCGTCTCCCCGCGTATGTAGGGGACGCCGCCCTCGGCGTCCCGGTGTATCGTTTTATGGACGGGGGCGTGACTTTCTTTGGTCGTGCGAAAGAAAGTCACCAAAGAAAGCAC
>JAVBOJ010000041.1:0-7730 GCA_031550755.1 Oscillospiraceae bacterium | reverse complement strand
AGAGTACAAAGCTGGGTCAGGCTTAAGTTCGCTGCCATGAACCTCAAAAAGTTGGCAGTATGGCGTTGGAAGGAGCTCTTTTATTCTTCGCCCTTTTCGCTTCTTTTACGTCCACTCATTGCAAAAAGACATTTTCATCCGCTTTCACGGCTTGAAAATGCCTTTCTTTGACAGGCTGAAACAACCGCCCTTTCAGGCGGTTGTTTTTCGCAGCTCTCTCCCGTACATCCTTTATTTTTTCGGGGAATTCATTTCCCCGAAAAAATATCCCTGTTGATTACAAATGAAAGCGCCCGCTTTCATTTGACTTAATACATGTCCATGCCGCCGCCCATGCCGCCGCCGCCCCTCGGCATGGCGGGCGCGGGCTCCTTCTTGTCGGCGACGAGGCTCTCGGTGGTCAGCACCATGGCGGCGATGGAGGCCGCGTTTTGCAGGGCGCTGCGGGTGACCTTGGCCGGGTCGATGATGCCGGCGGCGATCATGTCGCCGTAGGGTTCCTTGAGCGCGTCAAAGCCGTAGTTGGCCTTGCCGCTGTTTTTGATGTTCTCAAACACGACCGAGCCCTCCAGCCCGGCGTTGATGGCGATCTGACGCACCGGCTCGGACAGCGCGGTCACGAGCATTTTGACGCCGGTTTTTTCGTCGCCCTCGGTCTCGGCCAGCAGCTTTTCCACCGCCGCCATCGCGCCGACATACACGGTGCCGCCGCCGGCGACAATGCCTTCCTCGACCGCGGCGCGGGTGGCGTTGAGCGCGTCCTCGATGCGCAGCTTTTTCTCCTTCATCTCAACCTCGGTGGCCGCACCGACCTTGATGACGGCGACGCCGCCGGACAGCTTGGCCAGACGCTCCTGGAGCTTCTCGCGGTCAAAATCGGAGGTGGTGGTTTCAATCTGGCTTCTGATCTGGCCGACGCGGTTTTTGATCTCGGCTTGCTCGCCGCGTCCGTCCACAATAATGGTGTTTTCCTTCTGCACCTTGACCTGACGGGCCTGACCCAGCTGGGACAGGACGGCGTCCTTGAGCTCAAGGCCGAGCTCCTCGGTGATGACCTCGCCGCCGGTGAGGATGGCGATGTCCTTGAGCATATCCTTGCGGCGGTCGCCAAAGCCGGGGGCCTTGACGCAGACGCAGGTAAACACGCCGCGCAGCTTGTTTAGGATGATGGTGGACAGGGCCTCGCCCTCGACGTCCTCGGCAATGATCAGCAGCTTGCGTCCGACCTTGATGACCTGCTCGAGCAGGGGAATGATATCCTGCACGTTGGAGATCTTCTTGTCGGTGATGAGGATCAGCGCGTCGTCAATAACGGCTTCCATTTTTTCGGTGTCGGTGACCATATACGGCGTGATGTAGCCGCGGTCAAACTGCATCCCCTCGACGACCTCGGAGTAAGTCTCGGCGGTTTTGGACTCCTCGACGGTGATGACGCCGTCGGCGGACACCTTCTCCATCGCCTCGGCAATCAGGCGGCCGATGAGCTCGTCGCCGGACGAAATCGCGCCGACGCGGGCGATGTCCTCGCTGCCCTTGACGCGCTGGGAGTCCTTTTGGATGGATTCCACGGCGGCGTCAACCGCTTTGGCCATGCCGCGTTTCATAATCATGGGATTGGCGCCGGCGGCCACGTTTTTCATGCCCTCGCGGATCATGGCCTGCGCCAGCAGGGTAGCGGTGGTGGTGCCGTCGCCGGCGACGTCGTTTGTCTTGGTGGCGACCTCCTTGACCAGCTGTGCGCCCATGTTTTCAAAGGCGTCGTCCAGCTCGATCTCCTTGGCGATGGTCACGCCGTCGTTGGTGATGAGCGGCGCGCCGAATTTTTTGTCCAGCACAACATTGCGGCCCTTGGGGCCGAGGGTAATTTTAACGGTGTCGGCCAGCTGGTTGACGCCGCGCTCCAGCGCCCGGCGGGCTTCTTCGCCATATTTGATAATCTTCGACATATGTGTATCCCCCTTTATTCTACAACGGCGAGAATGTCGCTCTGCCGGACGATGATGAGCTCCTCGCCGTCCAGCTTGATTTCGGTGCCGGAATATTTGCTGGTGATGACGCGGTCGCCCACCTTGACGTGCATGGTGATCTCCTTGCCGTCCACGTTGCCGCCGGGGCCTACGCTGACAACCTGCGCGACCTGGGGCTTTTCCTTGGCGGCGGCGGTGAGGATGATGCCGCTCTTGGTGGTCTCCTCGGAGGGCTCCATTTTGATGACCACTCTGTCGGCCAACGGATTGAGTTTCATACGTTACCTCCCTGTTTCTCAATAAGTTTCCTGTGTGGGGCCGTTAGCACTCATAGACGTGGAGTGCTAACGCCTTCCCTATCATACGGCTTTGCGGCCGTTTCTGCAAATGGATATGATCCCGTTTTCGGCTGAAATTTGCCCGAATTTTCAGATAGAGGAAGAATATGTGCCCGTCGCTTCATTCATCTCCTGTTTTTGCGGAAAATCTTTTGTTTTCTCATTTGATACCCAAGAGCAGCCCCGCGGGATGATCAATTGCATCCGCTCCTCGGCCACCGAAAAGCCGGCGCGGTCCGCCAGCCTGGTTTCCCCGTCGAGGTTGACCGCGTCCGCCCCGTCGAGACAGACGATGTCCATCCGCCGCCCGCGCAGGTAGGTGATGAGCGGGATCTCGGGCCCGCGCCCCTTGGCGTACTGGGGCAGCAGCCGCAGCAGCGTCAGGCGCGACACGGCCGGCACCAAAATAAAATCCAGCAGCCCGTCGCCGGGGTCGGCGTTGGGGGCGGCGTGAAAGCCCGCGCCGTACCACCGGCCGTTGGCCGCCGCCAAAATGGTAAACCGCCCGGGCTGGCGCACGCCGTCCACCGTGACCTCATAGGCGCGGTGGATGCGGCGGAAAAAGTTGTACATCACCGACAAAATATACGGCATGGGCAGCCGGCGGAATCGGTGCAGGTCGGCGGCGATGCGGGCGTCCAGCCCGACCGAGGCGATGTTGAGCGCCAGCCGGTCGCCGGCGCGGATGAGATCGACCGTCGCCGTCCCGCCGTCCAGCAGCGCGTCCAAATCGCGGAAGCGGGCCGCGTCCGCGCCGAACAGGCGCACAAAATCGTTGCCGGTGCCGCAGGGGAAATGCGCCAGCGCGGCGTTTTCCCGCCCGGCCAGCCCGCGCATGGCCTCACTGAGGGTGCCGTCGCCGCCGAAGACGTAGACCCGCCACGCCTCGCCGTCGGCGACATGGTCGCGGACGAGCTCGGTGGCGTGCCCGGGGTGCCGGGTGCTTTCAATACAATAGGGCTCGCCCCGCAAAGCCATGCGCGCGTGGATCTCCGGGATTATTTCCGGGGAAATGTCGCGGCGTCCGGCGGTCGGATTGACGACAAACAGATGTTTTGCCATCGCAAAAATTCTCCTGTTTTTTTTACTTTTTTTCGATTTTTAAAAACTTTTTTCGAATACAATCTTGCATTTTCGCGAGGGAGAGAGTATACTAAGCTTCACACACTGGTGGAAGTGTGCCGACTCCGAACCGGGTGCGCCTGTCGACGGCCAAGCTCGGAACGGACTGAATGCGGGCGATCCCCGTCCTTCGGGGGACGGACGGCGGCGCGTCCGATGACGATAATTCCGGGCGGAAAAAACATCACTCAGAATAGAATATCATGGAACAACGCACCGTGCAAGTGATCTTGCCGGGTTTCGCGGAATTGCCCAGAGTTCGGCGTGTGCTTTCAAAGTGCCGGAGACCCTTCGGGATTTTGAAAACACACGCGCGGGCGGCATGGCAGGGCTATTGGAGGCCGCGTCCCGGCGCATAGGATCAACCCGCTTTATCCCGAGAAGGTCGGAAACGACCGCCCGCGGCGAGGCTTCGCCGTGTTTTGGCGACGTGTTTGATCCGGGGGGGCATTTGAGAGGTGGGAGCCATGAAGCTACAGATGAAACACGCCGAGCGCGCGCATGCCGATACCGAGTACGAATTGCTCAAAGCGCGGCTCATCGCGGAAGGAATGCCTGCGTATTTTTTTACGCTGGATTACGAAACCGACACGGTCACTCTCTCGCCGGCGCTGATGAAAAAGGTGCCGTTTCCCGGGGAAACCCTGTTCCCCTCGCGGAAATTTACCGAGTTTGTGCATCCGGAAGACGTGCAGAAGGTCTGCGCCGCGCTTTCCCTGTTTTCCCGCGGCAAAACGGACAATTGCCTGTGTGAGTTCCGCCTCCGCGCGTTGGGAGGCGGTTATATATGGGTGCTCGCCTCGGGGCGCGGCGCGCGGGACGCCCGCGGCCGTCCGCGTCTCTTTTGCGGCGCCATTCAGGACATTTCCGAGCAGGTGCGCACCAAGCTCATCAACGACATGATTCTGGACGGCACCTCCGGTGTGGTCTATGTCTTTGACGCGCAGCGAAACGAGGTGCGCTTCTCGCCCAAAATGGCCGAGCTGGTCAGCATGGGCAATCTCCATCTCAAGCCGGCGCTGGAGGCGTGGATCGCCCATATCGTGCCGGAGGATCGGGCGCATTTTATCGAGTCGATGCAGGCGTTTATTTATGAAAAATGTCCGCTGCACGCGGTGGAATATAGGATGATCGGCCGGGACAACAAACCGGTCTGGGTGGCCTGCCGCGGCAAGGGCGTCCACGACAAGGACGGCAATCCCCTGATGCTGACCGGGTTTATCATGTCCATCGAGGAGATGGACAAGTACAATCAGTTCCTGGAGCGCAAGAGCTTTACCGACCGGCTGACCGGCCTGCCCAACCGCCTGAGCCTGTACAATGACGTGCGCAACATGCTCCAGCAGTGCGAGTCCGCCGCGCTGTTGCTTGTGGACATCCGCAACCTCAAGGCCATCAACGACCTCTACGGCCACGCCACCGGCGATATGTTTTTGGCCGAGCTGGCCGCCCAGCTGCGGCTGTTTTTGCCGGGGTCGGCCTCGCTGTATAAATTCAACCGCGACCAGTATGTCGTCACCCTGCCGTTTCAGGATGCCGCGCTGATCGACCAGTACGTCGCCACCTGTTTAAAGCAGTCCGAGCAGCCGCTGACCGTGGACGGCAAGCGCATCAGCTACCACCTCGGGTACGGCGTGGCGCGGTATCCCGAGGACGGGCGCGAGCTCGACGAGCTGCTGACGGCGGCCGATCTGGCCAAGAGCAAGGCCCGCCAAAACCAGCAGGAGGGCTATGCCTTCGCCTCGGCGGCCGACCGGGAGGAATATTTGCGCCAGCTGGAGCTGGAAATGCAGCTGCGCCTGTCCATTGAGAACGATTTTCGCGGCTTCCAGCTCTGCTACCAGCCCATCGTCAAGCCCGGCACGCCGCTGTGCACCGGCGCGGAGGCGCTGCTGCGCTGGTATACGCCCGAGGGCGAGGAGGTCTCGCCCACCACCATTATCCCCATTTTGGAGGACGCCGACCTCATCGGCGCGGTGGGCATGTGGGTGCTGTCGCAGGCGGTGCGGCAGACGCGGCGGTGGATTGACGCGGGATGCAGCCCGAATTTTAACTGCAATGTCAACCTCTCGCCCAAGCAGCTCCAGGACAACGAGCTCCCGCAAAAAGTACATGAAATCCTCCGTCAGGAGGGGCTTTCGCCCAAAAACCTGTCGCTGGAAATTACCGAATCGTCCATTATGGGCAACATACAGCAGGGCATCGCCATTCTAAACGAGCTGCGCCGTCAGGGCGTGCGCATCGCGCTGGACGACTTCGGCACCGGCTATTCGTCGCTGAGCTATCTGCGGAGCTTGCCGGTGGACGAAATCAAGATTGACCGTTCGTTTTTGAGCGACATCGGCGACGCGGGGTTCAACCAGTCGTTTATCACCGCCATCGTCGATCTGGCGCACAGCATCCAGCATGAGATCTGCGCCGAGGGTGTCGAGGAGCACGCCCAGATGAAGACGCTGATCGGCATGAAGGTGGACAAGCTGCAGGGGTATTATTTCAGCAAGCCCTGCCCGCCCGAGGTGTTTGAGTCCACCTGCCTGCGGCAGTATTTTCTGCCGGACAGTGACGAAACGCAATGACTGCGTCTCCCAGCAACGTGGGCGTTGCTGGGAATATAACAGGGATAAAATTGCTCGGAGTAAATCCGGGCAATTTTTTTATACAGGGGAAACAACCGATGCCGCCGGGTCATTGTTCTTACTTGTTGGCGAAAATTACCTATACAGTCGGCATGAATAATGACAAACCGGCGGCATGATTTCAAAACCCATGACGCCGCAAGAGTTATCCCCATTATCCACCGAGTTATGCACCAATGTTATGGAAACCGGAGTGCATAAACGGGCAACTTGACCGCGACCGGACGGCGTGGTATACTTTTTTTGGCGATTTTTCGCCAAATTTTCGCCCCACAGGAGGCGCCGCCGTATGCTGCACTATTTGGACTTTTCCGATCTCTCGCTGCCGGGCTGGGAGTCTCTCTACCAACGGTTTGACGACATGCTGGCCCATCCGGACGACTACCGGGACGCCGCCCGCGGACGCGCCATGGCGTCCCTTTTTTATGAGCCGTCCACCCGCACGAACTTCTCCTTCCAGGCGGCCATGCTGCGGCTGGGCGGCGGCGTCTTTTCCATGAACGATCCGGCGGCCTCCTCGGCGGCCAAGGGCGAAACGCTCAAGGACACCGTCATTATGTGCTCCGGCTATGCCGACGCCGTCGTGCTGCGCCACCCGCGCGAGGGCGCGGCGCTGGCCGCGTCGCTGTATTCCCGCGTGCCGGTCATCAACGCCGGCGACGGCGGGCATCTCCACCCGACCCAGACGCTGGCCGATCTCGCGACGCTGACCCGTCTGCGCGGCGGTGTTGGGGGCATGTCCATCGGGTTTTGCGGCGACTTAAAGAACGGACGTACTGTGCACTCGTTGATCCGGGCTCTCTGTCTGTTCCCCGATATTTCCTTCCATTTCATCTCGCCGCCGGCGCTGTCCATCCCGGCGTATCTGCGGGAATCCTTACGGGCGCAAGGGAAAGCGTTCGTCGAGGTCACCGCGCTGGAGGACACGCTGCCCTATCTGGACGTGCTGTATATGACGCGGGTGCAAAAAGAGCGGTTCGCCGACCCGGCGGAATACGCCCGGTACCGGGGGATTTACATCCTGACCGGCGCGAAGCTGGCGCTGGCGCGGCGGGAGCTGGTGGTGCTGCATCCGCTGCCGCGTGTGGATGAAATCAGCCACGAAGTGGACGCCGACCCGCGCGCCGCCTACTTTGAGCAGGCGCGCTTGGGCATGGTCGTCCGCATGGCGCTGCTGCTGCGGCTGTTCGAGGAGGGCACCCGCCCGCTGACCATGCCGTCCGGCGAACAGCCGACGGCGCATGTCTGCCGCAACCCGCGCTGCATCACCCGGACCGACGCCTACCTTCCCGCGACGGTGAAAGACGGCGCTTGCGCCTACTGCGAGGAAGCGGCGGAGTAAAATGTTTCACGTGAAACAATTGGAAGCGCGCGCCGGCCCGGGTCGCGAAATAAGGCAAGCGGAGACGAGAAGCTTGCTTTGAGCGGCGCGCGGACTTATTTCGCGACAAAGCGCAGGTCTTTCCCGCAGGGCGGGAACCGCCCGAAGGGAAAACCGGAGCGGCAGGGGCGCAGCGAACGTGACATAGAAGCGTCTCGCCGACCCGGGTCGCGCCCGTCTCCCCGCGTATGTAGGGGACGCCGCCCTCGGCGTCCCGGTGTATCGTTTTATGGACGGGGGCGTGACTTTCTTTGGTCGTGCGAAAGAAAGTCACCAAAGAAAGCAC
>JAVBOJ010000148.1:0-10577 GCA_031550755.1 Oscillospiraceae bacterium | reverse complement strand
CAAAACGGACGGAACGATGATCGAGCTCTCCAACCCGACCAGTTATCCCGATCCGTCCACGATCGAACGGACGGAAGAGCCGGTTGTGCGCGCCGAAATCATTTTGCCGAAGGATTATGTCGGGCCCATCATGGAGCTTTGTCAGGAGCGGCGCGGAGAATATGAGGGCATTGACTATCTCGACGCGACAAGGGCCAGGCTTACGTATAAATTGCCCTTGAACGAAATTATTTATGACTTTTTCGACGCGCTGAAGTCCCGCACACGGGGCTACGCCTCGTTGGACTATGAGCTGTCGGACTATCGCAAATCCGATCTGGTCAAACTGGATGTGCTGCTGTCGGGCGACGTGGTGGACGCGCTGTCGTTCATCGTGCATACCGAAAAGGCGTACGCCCGCGCGCGACGCATCGCCGAAAAGCTCAAGGATCACATCCCGCGGCAGCTGTTCGAGGTACCGGTGCAGGTGGCCGTCGGCGGCAAGATCATTGCGCGCGAGACGGTCAAGGCCATGCGCAAGGACGTGCTTGCCAAATGCTACGGCGGCGATATTACCCGCAAGAAAAAGCTGCTGGAAAAACAAAAAGAAGGCAAGAAGCGGATGCGCAGTCTTGGTACGGTGGAGGTGCCGCAGGAGGCGTTTATGGCGGTGCTCAAGCTGGACGAATAACGGCTCCGCCCGGTGATTTTTCCCTGCGAAAAACAGGACAAACTCACGGAAAAATGAATTTTTTGTAAATTTTTTTGTTGACACCGGGGAATGTAGATGTTACTCTTAGAGTATACTATAACTGAAGGAGTTGTCCGAATGAATTATCCTCCGCAGCAGCCCCAAGGCCCGCAGGGCCCGATGGGTCCCATGATGGGCCCGCCCCTGAACAAAGGAAAAGCAACTGCCTCGATGGTGACCGGTATCCTGTCCCTCGTGTTCTGCTGGCTCAGCATCTTTATCTACACCGGTATTATTCCCATTGCCCTCGGCATCGTTGCAGTCGTGTTGGGTGTCCAAGCCCGCAAAGAGCTGCCCCAAGGGCAGTCCGGCTCCGCCACCGCCGGTATGGTCTGCGGTATCATCGGTCTGGCGCTCTCCATTTTCTGGGTCAGTTGTGTTATTTGCGTTGCCGCCGGATGTGCGGGCGTTGGCAGTGTGGCGAGTTCCTCTTGGATGTGGTAAAAACTTGAAACCCCATGCGGGGCCGGATCCGTTCGGATTCGGCCCTCTTCTATGGAGGCAAACATGTACCCTTATTTTCCTTTGTTTGGAATCAACCTCCCGGCCTACGGCACTATGTCGCTGCTGGGCGGCGTACTGGCGCTTGTCCTCGTCCTGCGCCGGCACGCACGGTTTGACCTCCCCAGAAGCGACGCGTTTAATGTGTACGCGCTGTGTCTCTTGGGGTTGCTGGTCGGCGCGAAGGTTCTGTATGTGATCACCCAGATTCCGGCCATTATCCGCAATTGGGAGTCCGTCGTCGCCCATCCGCTGGACGCCATCGCCCATTTTGGCGGCGGACTGGTGTTTTACGGCGGGCTGCTGGGCGCGGCCGGCGTCGCGCTGTGGTACTGCCGTCATTACAAGGTGCGCTTCTGGGCCATGGCCGACCTGTTCGCGCCGGCCATCCCCGCCGCCCACGCGCTGGGACGGGTGGGCTGTTTTCTGGCCGGCTGCTGCTACGGCCTGGAGGTGCCGTGGGGGCTGACGTATACCCATTCGCTGGTGACGGAGGCCGACGGCGTGCCGCGGCTGCCCGTTCAGCTCATCGAGGCGGCCTGTTTGCTGCTGTTGTGCCTTGCGCTGCTGTTTTTCCAGCGCAAGCCGCGTGCGCCGGGCGCGTCTCTGGCGCTCTATGGGCTGTGCTACGCGTTGCTGCGGTTTGTGCTGGAGTTTTTTCGGGGCGACCTCGTGCGCGGCGTGGCGGGCGGGCTGTCCACCTCGCAGTGGATCAGCTTGGGCATTCTCGTCCTGTGCGGTCTGTGGCTTCTGCGCGGCGGACGAAGGTTCGTTCGTCCAGCTTCCTAAAAAAATCCCAACTGGGCACGCCGGCCGGGCGCAAATTGCGCCGGAGACGAAACAGACAGTCGGGACGCCCGTGGGTGATCTCGTTGACGCCGTATCGACAGGAAAAGCTTGCTTGAAATCCCAAATCCTTTACAATAGCGGTGGAGCCCTCACTGATCGCGCCGAAGGGATAGGCAAAGGCCGTCGGCCTCTTGCCGGTCACCTCATACAGCTTGTCCTGCAACCGGTTCAGATCCTCGGACAGCGCCCCGGCGTAGTCCTCGTCGGTCTCCCCGCGCATACGGGCGCAGCCGTTTCGCTTTCCGCTGCGGTGCATTCCCCAGCTATGGCTTTGGATTTCGAAGGTGCCCTCCGCAGTCAGCGCGGCGAGTCGCTCCCAGCTGAGATAGGAAAAGTTGGGGTCGGCGCAGCCGGGGTCGGCCTTGTCGGCATATTCGCCCACCACCGAAAGCACCGCCCGCATCCCGTATTTTCGCAGCAGCGGGCCGCCGTACACATCGTTGTTGCAGTGGCCGTCGTCAAAGGTCAGCATGACCGGCTTGTCCGGCAGCGGTGCGCCGTCGTTGACAAAGGCCAGCAAATCCGCCACCACAACGGTCTCGTAGCCGTGGTCGGCCAGCCAGCGCAGGTCGTTTTCAAACTGCGCCGGCGTGATGGTGTACGCCCCCGAGCGCCCGCTGTCCTTGAGCAGGCTGTGGTACATCACCACCGGCAGACGCACGGATTGGGGCTCCTCCGCGTGGCCGGACACCGGCCATGTCGCGACAAATGCAAGCGCCGCAACGGCGGCGAGCTTTATAAGCTGCTTTGATTTCATTTTCAACACCCATACAAGCATTCGCCACCGGCCGCGTTTTTACACCTGCATTTTTCTGGGAGGTTCTTTTTTGAAGGAAGTCGAATTGTACACCGACGGCGCCTGTTCCGGCAATCCGGGCCCGGGCGGCTGGGGCGCTATTTTGCGGTATGGGACGCGCGAGCGTGAGCTCTCGGGCGCCGCACCGCAGACCACCAACAACCGCATGGAGCTCATGGCCGTCATCGAGGGCCTGTCGGCGCTCAAAGAGCCCTGCCGCGTCACCGTCACCACCGACTCGCGCTATGTGGCCGACGGGATGCAAAAGGGCTGGGCGCGCGACTGGCAGAAGCGCGGCTGGGTCAAAAAGGACAAAAAGCCGGCGCTCAACCCCGATTTATGGGAGCGTCTGCTTTCGCTGTGTGAACTCCATACCGTGACCTTCGTCTGGGTGCGCGGGCACGCCGAGCATCCGCTCAACGAGCGGTGCGACAAGCTGGCCGTAGCCGCAAGAGAAGAAATTGTAAAATGAAACGGCGGGATTCCAACCGGAATCCCGCCCTTGTTTTTGTTACGCCGGCTCTCCCTCAAAATACCCCTTGAAGGTCTCGCCGTCCATGGTCTCATGCTCCAGCAGGTACTCGGCGATTTTATGCAGCACCGGCAGATATTTCGTCAAAATCTCCTCGCAGCGCCGGTAGGCGTTGTTGATAAACGCGGCGATCTCCTCGTCGATGAGGGCGGCCATGTTCTCGGAATAGGTGCGGGTCTGGGCCAAATCGCGGCCGAGGAAGACCTCGTCATGCTCCGAGCCGTAGTTGATGGGCCCGAGCTTGTCGCTCATGCCGTATTTGACCACCATCGACCGGGCCAGCTTGGTGGCGCGCTCGATATCGTTGGACGCGCCGGTGGAAATATCGTCCAGCACCAGCTTTTCGGCCACCCGGCCGCCCATATAGGAGACGATGTCCTCCACCATCTCACTCTTGGAGGCGTAGGATTTGTCCTCCTTGGGCAGTGAAATGGTCATGCCGCCGGCCATGCCGCGCGGGATGATGGTGATGTGGTGGACAGGATCCTGGGTTTCCAGCTGGCGCATGACCACCGCGTGCCCGGCCTCATGATAGGCCGTGAGCTTGCGCTCTTTTTCGGTGACCACCTTGGATTTTTTCTCCGGCCCGGCGATGACCTTGAGCATGGCGTCCTCCAAATCGGGGTTGCCGATGACCTTTTTGCCGCGCCGCGCCGCCAAAAGCGCCGCCTCGTTGAGCAGGTTTTCCAGATCCGCGCCGGTAAAGCCGGGCGTTGTCTTGGCCAGATTGGAGAGGTTGACGTCGCGATCCAGCGGCTTGCCGTGGGCGTGTACCTTCAAAATGGCCTCGCGGCCGCGGATGTCCGGCATCCCGACAAAGACCTGCCGGTCAAAGCGTCCCGGACGCAGCAGCGCCGGGTCGAGGATATCGGGGCGGTTGGTGGCGGCGATGACGATGACGCCCTCGTTGTTGCCGAAGCCGTCCATTTCGACGAGCAGCTGGTTCAGGGTCTGCTCGCGCTCGTCGTGCCCGCCGCCCAGACCGGCGCCGCGCCGGCGGCCCACCGCGTCAATCTCGTCGATGAAGATGATGGACGGGGAAATTTTCTTGGCCTGGTCGAACAAATCGCGCACGCGCGACGCGCCCACGCCGACGTAGAGCTCCACAAAATCCGAGCCCGAGATGGACAAAAACTGCACCCCGGCCTCGCCGGCGACCGCCTTGGCGATCAGGGTCTTGCCGGTGCCCGGCGGGCCGACCAGCAGCACCCCCTTGGGAATGCGCGCGCCGATTTCGATATACTTGCGCGGCTGGCGCAGGAAATCGACGATCTCCTTGAGTTCCTCTTTTTCCTCATCCGCGCCCGCCACATCGTTGAAAGTCACCTTTTTGCGTTCGTCGCTGCCCAATTTCGTCCGGGCGCGGCCGAATTTCATGGCCTTGTTGTCGCCGCCTGCGCCGCGGTTGAACATGAAATAGAACATCAGGAAAAACACGACCACGATCAGGATATACGGCACCGCCATCAGCCACCACGGCGGCTCGCTGATGGGCAGATAGTTGTAATCCGAAAGGGTTTCGCCCTGCTGGCTGAGGATTTCCCCGACATCCTGCCGGAAATAATCCACGCTGAACAGGGTGTGCGTAACCGCCTTGCCCTTACCGGTCTCGGGATCCTGCTCCTTCAAGAACAGGGTCAGCACATTGTTTTCCACAATGAACTGATCGACCTTTTGCTGTTCAAACAGCCGCAGCACCTCCCGATAGGTGGGCGGCTGCTGGCGGTTCGAGCTGGTCAGAAAAAAAAGAGCACCCAGCAAAATAAGCACCACAATGGCGTAAAAGCCTACGTCCTTCAGGCCGTTTTTCTTCAAGGGAAGATCACATCCAATCTATTGACCATGGTCAACACACGTTTATAATGCGGGTTATTTCCGGTTTCAAAATGCCGATATACGGCAAATTGCGATATCTTCCGGCATAATCCAGTCCGTAGCCCACCAAAAAGGCGTCCGGCACGGTAAATCCGGTGTATTGCACCTCGACGGGCACCTGCCGCCGGACGGGTTTGTCCAGCAGGGCGCACAGCGTCAGCGAGGCCGGACGGCTCGCTGTCATCAAGTTCATAATATAACTCAAAGTGATGCCGCTGTCAAGGATGTCTTCCACCACAAGGACGTCCCGCCCCTCAATATCGGTGTCCAGATCCTTGAGGATGCGCACGGCGCCGGTGGTTTCGGATTTATGCCCATAGGACGACACCGCCATAAAGTCCACCGTGCAGGGGATGGTCAGGGTTCGTGCCAAGTCGGCCATGAACACAAACGAGCCCTTAAGCACACTGACCAGCAGCGGTTCCCTTCCCTCAAAATCGCGGGAAATCTGCGCGCCCAACTCGCAGACGCGGCGCTCAATTTCGGCTGCCGACAGCAGCACACGCTCAATATCGTCATGCATGGAGGACATGGGCATTCTCCTCTCCTCATTGTATATGTAAAAACCGGGCGGCGTAATCCTATCTTCTGTCCAGCGTGCGGTACTGCACGGCCTCGGCCACATGCGCCGGGGCGATAGTCTCCTCGCCGTCGAGATCGGCGATGGTGCGAGACACCCGCAGCACCCGGTTGTACGACCGGGCCGACATATTCATCCGCTCGAAGGCGTTTTTGAGCAGGGTCTGCGCCTGCTCTCCCAACGCGCAGTGGGCTTCCATCTCCGCCGGGGTCATGACGGCGGTGCAGGAATCCTCCTTGCCGACACGGGCACGGTGGAGCGCACGGGCTTTTTCCACCCGGGCGCGGATGTCCCGCGACGGCTCGCCCGGCGCACGGGCGGATATCTCGTCAAACCGCAGGGAGGGCACCTCCACGTGCAGGTCGATGCGGTCGAGCAGCGGCCCCGAAATGCGGCCGAAATAATTCTGCACGGCGTCCGGCGAGCAGCGGCATTTGCCCGACGGATGCCCGTAATAGCCGCAGCGGCAAGGGTTCATGGCGCACACCAGCATAAACCGCGCGGGATAGGTCAGCCGGGCGGCGGAGCGCGAAATGGTGACCGCCCCCTCCTCCATCGGCTGGCGCAGCGCTTCCAGCGCGGGGCGGGCAAACTCGGGCAGCTCGTCCAAAAACAGCACGCCATTGTGCGACAGCGAAATCTCGCCGGGACGCGGCACACTGCCGCCGCCGGTCAGCCCGACGGCCGAAATGGTGTGATGCGGCGCTCGGAACGGCCGCGCGGACAACAGCGGCTGCTTGGGCGAGAGCAGCCCGGCCACCGAATGGATGCCCGAGCTGACGATGGCCTCCTCCCGCGACAGCGCGGGCAAAATGGACGGCACCCGGCGGGCCAGCATGGATTTGCCGGTGCCCGGCGGGCCGATGAGCAAAATATTGTGACCGCCGGCGGCGGCAATTTCCAACGCGCGCTTGACATGCTCCTGCCCGCGCACATCGGCGAAATCGGGCAGCGGGCCCGTGTCCCGCTCCGGCTCCCACGCCGGCGCGGGCGCGAGCTTTCTGCGCCCCGACAAATGCGCCAAAATCTCTCCGAAATGCCCCACCGGGAAGACGGACAGCCCCGACAGCGTCGCCTCGGCAGCGTTTTCGCGCGGGACAAACAGCGCCTTCACCCCGGCGCGGCGCGCGCCGAGCGCCATGGGCAGCATCCCGGACACCGGGCGCAGCGCGCCCTCCAGCGACAGCTCGCCCACAAAGGCGGCGTCGGCGGGCAGCTTGTCCACCACGCCGTTGGCTTCTAATATGCCCAAAAGGATGGGCAGGTCATACACCGGCCCCTCTTTTTTGACGTCGGCCGGCGCCAAATTGATGGTGATGCGCCGGGCGGGGAACTCATATCCCCCGCTTTTGGCGGCGGCGCGCACACGGTCGCGCGACTCCTTGACCGCCGTATCCGGCAGCCCCACCACATCAAAGGACGGCAGCCCGCCCGACAAAAAGCATTCGCTTGTGACCTCGTAGCCCTCGATGCCCATCAGTCCCATGGTGCGCACTCTGGAGACCATGCCTCGTCCTCCCGGTTTCGACACTTTCGTTTATTATACGCGCCCGCGCGCTATTTCGCAAGCAAACACAAAAGAAGTTTCCATATTTTTAATAATTATGATATACTAATTCCGAAATTTTTACCGACGGAGGCGTTTTTATGCTGCTTACCCAAAATTCCACCCTGCTGATGATCGGCGATTCGGTCACCGACTGCGGGCGGACGCGCCCGGTGGCCGAAGCGCGGGGCGACAACCTCGGCACCGGCTATGTCGCCCTCACCGACGCGCTGCTGCACACCCTGCATCCGGCGCGGAACATCCGGGTCATCAACATGGGCGTCAGCGGCAACACGGTGCGCGACCTGGCGGCGCGGTGGGACAGCGACGCGCTGGCGCTGAAGCCCGACCTGATTTCGGTCATGATCGGCATCAACGACGTCTGGCGGCAGTTTGACGGGCCGCTGATCCCGGAAGCGGCGGTGCTTGAGGACGACTATGCCGCAATCTATGAGCGGCTGATCCAAAAAACGCTGGCGCAAAACATCCGTATGATTTTGCTCACGCCGTATTATATCGAGCCTCTGCGGCAGGACGCCATGCGTGCCAAAATGGACGCCTACGGCGGCATTGTGCGCAATCTGGCGGAGAAGTATTCCCTGCCGTGTTTGGACACGCAGGCGGTCTTTGACGAGGCGCTGCACACCCGGCACTCCTGCTTTTTCGCGTGGGATCGCGTCCATCCGCGTCTGCCGGGGCATATGGCGCTGGCCGTGGCGCTCCTGAAAGCCTTGGGCGCGATGTAATTAGACGATTTTGAGGCAGAGCTCGGGGCAGGCCGCCCCGCAGTAACCGCATAGCACACACGTTTCATGGTCGCACCGGGCCTGTCCTTCGGCGAGTGAGAGTGCGCCGGCGGGGCAGGCCCTTACACACGCCCCGCAGCCGGTGCAGTGCTCCTCCCGCAGCAGCCGGCGCGACTGCGCCGCAATGGATTGCGCATCCTCCTCGGAAAACTCTCCAGTCTCCCAGAACCGGACGTTGGCCACTACCTCCCCGGCGCTTTTCATGCCGACGGCCACCGCGTCCACATAGGGCAGCCCGGCGACGTACGACAGCGCTTCCCGCGCCCGGCGGAAGAGATGGCCGCCACCCAGCGCCTTCATGGAAAACACGCCCAGCCCGGCGTCGTGCGCCTGCCTGACCGCCCGCTCCATGTCGGCCCGCGTGCCGTCGGCAATGCCCAGCCCGGACAGGTTGAGCAGCGGATGCACCACATCCAGCCCTGCGCGGGTTGCCGCCTCGACGCCCGACACCCGGTGGGTGGACAGCCCCACCGCCCGGATGACGCCGCGCGCCTTGTACTCCCACAAGGCTTCCAGCGCCTCACGGTGGCCGCGCAGAGTGTGCTCGCTCTCCTGCTCGTGCAGCAAAAAAATCTCGATGACATCGCGGTCGAGCGCCCGGCGCGCCTCCTCGACGGCCTCGCGGGCGCCCTTTTCATCCCAGGCGTAGGTTTTCGAGCAGACGACGACGTCGCCCTTCGCGCGGCGCAGCCCTTCGCGCAGATGGGGGTACGCGCCGTAGAGCTGGGCGGTGTCCACAAAATTGACGCCCAGCGAAAACGCCAGCGCCAGAAGCTCTCCGCCCTCCTCCGGGGACAATTTCGCCTGCAACGGCCCCAGCGTCAGCGCACCGCAGCACAGGCGGCTGACCGTGAGTCCCGTGCGCCCCAACGGACGCAGCTCCATCGCACACACCTCCAAACAAAATTTGGCCGGATTCATTCCGGCCAAATTTTATCTTTGTTCCAATTCTATTGAAACACATCCGTGTTTCAAAGGATTATTTATTCCTCCCAGTTGTGCCAGACGTCCTGCACGTCGTCGTTTTCCTCCAGCGCGTCCAACAGGCGCTGCATTTTTTTGAGGTCGTCCTCGTCGGTCAGCCGCACGGTGGTCTGCGGACGCATCTCCACCTGTGCGCTGAGGAAGGCGTATCCCTTGGCCTCCAAGGCATCGCGCACGGCGCTGAAGTCCTCTGGGGCGGTGGTGATCTCAAAGACCTCCTCCTCGGCGGAAAAATCGGCCGCGCCGGCCTCGAGCGCCTCCATCATGACGGCGTCCTCGTCGCGGCTCTCCCGCTCGACGATGAGGGTGCCCTTGGGGTCAAACGACCACGCCACGCAGCCCGACGCGCCCATATTGCCGCCGAATTTGTCAAAATAATGGCGGATATCCGAGGCGGTGCGGTTGCGGTTGTCGGTCATTGTTTCGACCAAAACCGCTACGCCGCAAGGGCCATAGCCTTCATAAGTGATGGATTCATAGCTGTCGCCCCCGGCGGTGCTGGAGGCGCGCTCAATGATGCGCTTGATGTTGTCGCCGGGCACATTGCCCGCCCGCGCCTTGGCGATGACGTCCTTGAGCCGGGAATTGGAGGCCGGATCCGGCCCGCCGTCCCGCACCGCGACGATCAGCTCGCGCGACAGCTTGGTGAAGATCTTGGCGCGCTGGGTATCGGTTTTTTCCTTCTTGCTGGCAATATTTTTCCATTTGGAATGACCGGACATAGTGATCTCCCCCGTACATTTTCAGTGAATGTATTCAAACTCACAATCGTAAATGCTCACGATGTGGCCTTCCTCAATGCCCTGCTCTTCCAGCCGCGCGAAGACGCCGTTTTTGCGCAGCATCCGATCAAAATACATGCGCGACTCGTAATCCGTCAGGTTGATATCGGCCAGAAGCCTTGCCAGCCATGGGCCCTCGACAATCCAGGTATCGCCCTCCCGGCGGATGTCGATCTCGGTCGGGTCGAGCGACGACGGTTCGGGCGGCACATATTCCGGCAGATAAATTTTCACCGGCGGCAGCGCCGGCAGCGCCGCCGCGACGGCCTTCACCAAGGCGTCCACCCCGGCGCGGGTCGCGCCCGAGATGGGATAGACCGGGACGTCACCCAGATGCTCGCGCAGGCGAACAAGCGGCGCGTCGTCGGCCAGCAGGTCGCATTTGTTGGCCGCCACAAGCTGCGGCCGCTCGGACAGCGCCGGATCATAGGCCGCCAGCTCGGCGCGCAACGTCTCATAATCCTCGATGGGGTCGCGCCCCTCACTGCCGGAGACGTCCAACACGTGAATCAACAGGCGGCAGCGGTCGATGTGGCGCAGAAAATCATGCCCCAGACCGGCGCCCTGCGCCGCGCCCTCGATGAGGCCAGGGATGT
>JAVBOJ010000126.1:0-8856 GCA_031550755.1 Oscillospiraceae bacterium | reverse complement strand
AGGAGCGCCGCCACCGTCATGTCGCCGCTGATGCCGGAAAAACAGTCAAAATACAGTGTTTTCAAAGTGTTTCCTCCCTCTGATCGTAGCATCCGTGCCGCAGCCCTTGCAGGTCGGCCGTCACATGGCGGTAGCCCAGCGCGCACAATTGATCTGCCAAGCCTTGCCGCGCAAAGAGTTCTCGAATTTGAGAAATCGGCACCTCTATCCGCGCCAAATCGCCGTGGTGCCGTAGGCGGCACTCAGAAAAGCCGGCCTCCCGCAACAGTTTTTCTCCGGCGTCAATCTGCCGCAGCACTTGCGGCACAAGGGGCTGCCCATACGGGAGGCGGGTGGCCAGACAGGGTGCCGATGGTTTCTGGGCCGTAGGCAGTCCGCGTTCCTCCGACAGCGCGCGAATCTCATTTTTGAGAATGTTTTGTAGCGGACTCAGCACGCCAAGCTCGGCGGCGGCCTGCCGCCCCGGCCTGTATTCCCCTACGTCCGAGGCATTTGCACCGTCAGCCAGAGAAAAAAATCCGAGCATTTTTGCCGTTTCCCACAAATGAGAATAAATCATTTGTTTGCAATAATAACAGCGTTTTCGACTGTTCGCCTGTACTTCCGGTTGCGACAACGGGTCAATTTCCACGAATAGGTGGCGCGCTCCCATGGCTTCGGCCAGCGCGACGATTTCCTCTTTCTCCCCCAACGGTTGCAGGGTTGTATCGGCTGTCAACGCCAGCACATTTTCACAGCCCAGCGCGTCGATCGCGGCACGCAGTAAGAAGCTGGAATCCACACCGCCGGAAAAGGCTATGGCCATCTTGCCCAACAGTTTCAGGTCTTCTAGTATAGTTTCGTAGTTCATCACAGTTGTAATGAACCAACAGTCCTTGGAAACGCTGCCGCGTCACGAATGTTGCCGATTCCTGTGAGGTACATGACCAATCGCTCAAAGCCCAGACCAAAGCCCGCGTGCTTGACACCGCCGAACCGCCGCAAATCGAGATACCAGTCGTACATTTCGGTGGGCATGTTCATCTCCCGCATCCGCGCCTCCAACCGATCCAGGCGCTCCTCGCGCTGGCTACCGCCGATGAGCTCGCCGACGCCCGGCGTCAGCAAATCCATGGCCGCCACGGTTTTGCCGTCGTCGTTGTTGCGCATGTAAAACGCCTTGATCTCGCGCGGATAGTCGGTGACGAACACCGGGCGCTTCATCACCTGTTCGGTCAAAAATCGCTCGTGCTCGGTCTGCAAATCGCAGCCCCAGTACACCGGATATTCAAATTTATCCTTGTGCCGCAACAGTTCCGCGACCGCCTCGGTGTACGTCATATGCCCGAACTTGGCGCTCCGCACCGCTTCCAGTCGGGTGGCGAGCTCGGGGTCAATGTGTTTTCCCAAAAATTCCATTTCCTGCGGACATGCCTCCAGCACATGGTTTACCACGAATTTGACCATGTCCTCGGCCAGCGCCATGTCGTCGGCCAGCTCGGCGAAAGCGATCTCCGGCTCGATCATCCAAAATTCGGCGGCGTGGCGCGCCGTGTTGGAATTTTCCGCCCGGAAGGTCGGCCCAAAGGTGTACGTCTTTCCAAAGGCCAGCGCAAACGTCTCTGCCTCTAGCTGTCCCGACACTGTCAGGTGGGTTTCCCGTCCAAAAAAATCGCCCGAAAAGTCGTGTTTTCCTTCCCCATTTTTTGGAATAATTTCCAGTGTTGTCACCCGGAACATCTGCCCCGCGCCTTCGGCGTCGCTGCCGGTGATGATCGGCGTGTGGACATAGACGAAACCCCTGCGGTGGAAGAAGTCGTGGATCGCGAAGGCTGCCTCGCTGCGCACCCGGAACACCGACATGAACGTGTTGGTGCGCGGGCGCAGATGCGGGATGGTGCGCAGATATTCCAGACTGTGTCGCTTTTTTTGCAGCGGATAATCCGGGGTGGAGGCCGCCTCGACCGATACCGCCGAAGCCTTGAGCTCGAATGGCTGGCGGGCTTCCGGCGTGCAGACGAGGAGCCCCTCGGCGCGCACCGCCGCGCCCACATTCAGCTTGACCAGCTCGGAAAAATTCGGTAATTTGTCCTCGATGATCGCCTGCAGCGAGCCCACTGTCGAGCCGTCGTTGATTTCCAGAAATCCAAACACCTTGGAGTCGCGTACCGTGCGCAGCCAGCCGGAGATCGCAATCTCTTGCCCGTCAAAGCTTTGCGGGGACAAAAACAGCTCTTTTACCGACACGTTTTTCATCTCTCTGCCTCCCAAAATCTAGTTTATCCAACCAAACCGGCGATCAGACGCCCAAACGCCCGCGTACCGGTAACAATATGGCTCGCCCCCGCCAAATCCGCTGTGCGGCAAGGGGTTTCCAGCGCGGCCAGCGCCGCCCGCTCCACCGCGCGGGCTTCCTCAAGCAACCCCAAGGAATGCCGCAGTAGCAGCGCACAGGACAACACCGTCGCCGTCGGATTGGCCGTGTCGGTACCGGAAAGCTCTGGGGCTGAGCCATGTACCGGCTCATACAGGCCGAAACTGCCCGCCCCCAGCGACGCCGAGGGCAGCATCCCGATCGACCCGGTGAGCATCCCGGCCTCGTCGGACAAAATGTCGCCGAACATATTTTCCGTGACGATCACGTCGAACGACCCCGGCCGGCGCAACAGCTGCATCGCGGCGTTGTCCACCAAAACATCCTCGTACGCCACCTCGGGGAATTCATCTTTCAGTCGATGCATCACATTGCGCCATAGTCGCGACGTCTCCAGCACGTTGGCCTTGTCTACGCTGGAGAGCTTTTTGCGGCGGGACATGGCAAGCTGAAACGCCGCCCGCCCTACGCGCTCAATCTCTTGCTCGGTGTATACGCAGGTGTCGAACGCCCTGTCTCCGTCGCGCCCGCGCGCGCCGTAATAGAGCCCGCCCAGCAACTCCCGGACGATGACAAAATCAAACGCGCCGCCCGAAACCTCTTCCCGCAGAGGACATCGCGCCGCCAGCGCCGGGTACAACACCGCCGGGCGCAGGTTGCAAAACAGCCCCAAGCCCGCCCGCAGGTCGAGCAGCCCGCGTTCCGGGCGCAGCGCCGGCGGATTCCCGTCCCACTGCGGCCCGCCCACAGCGCCGAGCAGCACCGCGTCGGCACTCCGACAAACCTCCAACGTCTTCTCCGGCAATGGATTCCCGGTTTGATCGAGCGCCGCGCCGCCGACCGGCGCTTCGGTATATAAAAAGGTGTGCCCGAAGCGTTTCTCGACCGCCGACAGCACCTCCCTGCCGGCCGCGACGACCTCCGGACCGATGCCGTCGCCCGACAGCACCGCGATGCGCGCCGTCATCGGGCGACCTCCCGGAGCGCGCTGAGCAGTCCGCCGGCGTCCATAATACTTTGAATAAACGGCGGAAACCTTTCGGCGGCATAGTTTTCCCGTTTTGTTTCGTTTTTGATAATTCCGGCGGCGAAATCAATCTCCACCGCGTCGCCCGGGTCAATGCCGCGGGCGGCGGCGGGACATTCCAAAATCGGCAGGCCGATATTGATGGCGTTGCGGTAAAAAATCCGCGCGAACGACGCCGCGATCACACAGCGCACCCCGCACGCCCGCAGCGCCAGCGGCGCGTGTTCCCGCGAGGAGCCGCAGCCGAAATTTTCGCCGACCACCACGATATCGCCGGGGCGCACCGTTCCGGCAAACGCCGGATCAATATCCTCCATGCAATGCGCCGCAATGGTTTGCTCGTCCGACGCGTTTAAATATCGCGCCGGGATGATGACGTCGGTGTTGACGTCGTCGCCGTATTTGAACACCGTCATAGCGCACCTCCCACATCGGCCGGATGGACGATTTCGCCCGCGACAGCGGACGCCGCCGCCACCGCCGGCCCCGCCAGATAGACCTCCGACGACGGATGCCCCATCCGCCCGACAAAGTTGCGGTTGGT
This sequence comes from Oscillospiraceae bacterium, assembly GCA_031550755.1. Classification (GTDB taxonomy): domain Bacteria; phylum Bacillota; class Clostridia; order Oscillospirales; family UBA929; genus JAVBOJ01. Next base: position 4,932 of record JAVBOJ010000126.1, on the reverse strand, counting down.
CGTGGCAATACAGCGCTCGCCGTCGGCCAGCACACCCATATGCCCGCCGAGGCACGGCCCGCAGGTCGGCGGAGACACGATCGCGCCCGCCTCCACAAAAACCTCCAACAGCCCTTCGCGCAAGGCTTGCAGGTATATTTTCCGTGTGGCCGGAATGAGGATGCACCGCACGCCGGGCGCGACTTTTCGTCCGCGCAGCAGCTCGGCGGCGGTGCGCAGATCCTCCATGCGCCCGTTGGTACACGAGCCGATGACGACCTGATCGATCCGCGTCGGCGGCAGCGCACGCACGGGGCGCACATTCGACGGCAACGACGGGCAGGCGACCAGCGGCTGGAGCGCCGACAGGTCGATTTCCACCTGCTGCCGGTAGCCCGCGTCCGGGTCGGGCGCATATGCCGTCCACGGGCGGGAGACCCGGCCGCAGAGGTAGTCCTCGGTGACCGCGTCCACCGGGAAAATGCCGTTTTTCGCGCCACATTCAATGGCCATATTGCAGACGGCCAGCCGGTCGTCCATCGACAGCGCCGCGACGCCCGCGCCGTCAAACTCCAGCGAGAGATAGCGTGCGCCGTCCACGCCCAGCGTCCCGATCAGCGACAAAATAACGTCCTTGCCGGACACATAGGGCGGCAACGCGCCGGTCAGCGTCACGCGGACGGCCCCCGGCGCCTTGAACCACGCCTTGCCGGAAATCATGCCGGCGGCCATGTCGGTACTGCCGACGCCGGTGGAAAACGCGCCCAGCGCGCCGTAGGTGCAGGTGTGCGAATCGGCGCCGAGGATCAGCTCCCCGGGGGCGACCAGCCCCGCTTCGGGCAGCAGCGCGTGCTCAATGCCGGCCTCGCCGGCGTCGTAAAAATGGGTGATGCCGTGCTTTCTGGCAAAGGCGCGCACCTCGGCGCACTGGCGCGCGGCCTGAATATCCTTGTTGGGCGTGAAATGGTCGAGCACCAGCGCGATGCGTGCCGGGTCAAACACCGCCTCAAAGCCCGCCTTTTCCATCTCGCGGATGGCCACCGGGGCGGTGATGTCGTTGCCCAGCACCAAGTCCAGCCGCGCCTCGAGGAGCTGACCCTCGGACACCGCGTCCAGTCCCGCGTGGGCGGCCAATATTTTCTGGGTTGCCGTCATGGACATCAAGATACGCCTCCCCTTTCCTCAAGCGTCTCAGCGTTTGAAAAGACTCAAAAAAACTTATTCACCGCGTGGATGTACGCCCGCACCGTCGCCTCGATAATGTCGGTGGACACGCCCCGGCCGGTGAAAGTCTTCTCCCCCAGCGACAGGCGCAGCACCGCCTCGCCCAGCGCGTCGCCGCCCTCGGTGACGGCATTGAGGCTGTAGCTGTCCAGCGCGAAAGGATGCCCCACGATGGCGTTGATGGCCTTGAAGGCGGCGTCCACCGGCCCGTCGCCCATGGCGACCTGCTGGACGATCTCCTCGCCCACCCGCAGCTTGAGCACGGCGGTGCCGTCGATGGTACTGCCCGAATGGATGACAAAGCTCTCCAGCGCGATGCGCCCCGGCAGTTCGTCGGCGCGGCGGCCGGCAATGGCCATGAGGTCGCGGTCATGCACCGTTTTTTTCTTGTCGGCCAAGGCTTTGAAGGCTTCAAACGCGGCGTCCAGCTCGGGCTTTCCCAGCGAATAACCCAGTGCGCCCAGCCGTTCTTCAAAGGCGTGACGGCCGGAATGCTTGCCCAGCACCATTTGATTTTGCGGCACGCCGACCGATGCGGGCGTCATAATTTCATAGGTCGTGCGCTCGGCCATGACCCCGTGCTGATGGATACCCGCCTCATGGGCGAAGGCGTTTTGCCCGATGACCGCCTTGTTGGGCGCGAGCGACACGCCGGTGATCGACTGCAGCAGCCGCCCGGCGTGGAACAGCTGGGTGGCGTCCAGGCGGCAGTCCCGGCCAAATTCCTCCCGCCGCACCCGCAACGCCATGATGACCTCCTCCAGCGCGGCGTTGCCCGCCCGCTCTCCGATGCCGCCGACGGTGCCCTCGACCTGCGTCGCGCCGCCCAGAATTCCGGCCAGCGAATTGGCTGTGGCCAGCCCCAAATCGTTGTGGCAATGCACCGCCACGGTCACCTTCTCGATGCCCGGCGTGTTGCGCACCATAGCTTCCACCAGCGCGCGCATCTCCTCCGGGTGGGCGTAGCCCACCGTATCGGGCAGATTGACCGTCGTGGCGCCGGCGGCGATGACCGCCGCGATAACCTCGCGCAGAAAGCCCCGGTCGGAACGGGTGGCGTCCTCGGCGGAAAACTGCACGTCCGGGCAGAATTTTTTGGCATAGGCCACCGATTTGGCCGCCAGATCCAGCACCTGCTCCGGCGTCATGCGCAGCTTGTGCTTCATATGGATGGGCGAGGTGGCCAGAAAAACATGGATGCGCGGCGAGACGGCGGCCTTCAGCGCGTCACGCGCGATGTCGATGTCGCGCTCCACCGCGCGGCACAGCGAACAGACCGACGCGTCCTTGACCTGCGCGGCCACCTGCCGCACCGATTCAAAATCGCCGGGAGAGCTGGCCGCGAAGCCGGCCTCAATAATATCCACCTTCAGCCGGACGAGCTGCCGCGCCATTTCCAGCTTTTCGGCGAGATCCATCGAAAAACCCGGCGCCTGTTCCCCGTCGCGCAGGGTGGTGTCCAGTATTTTGATCCGTGTATCCATAGGAAAAGACTCCCCCTCTAGACTTTTACCAGTATATTCTTCCGGGTGGCGCGTGTCAAGTTTTCGCGTCGGGTGCGGCGGTTTCACGCCGTCCTGTACGTTGACGAAAAAGGATCGCTTCTTACGAAGCGATCCTTTTTTCACTGTGTCGGCGTCTACCTATTTTCCCGGGCCGTTGCCAGCCAAGTATTTTCGGCGTAGATGAGCTTAACTGCCGTGTTCGGAATGGGAACGGGTGGACCCTCATCGCCATCAACACCGACTCAACAGTGCAAGAGAAAGTCTACCATCTTCGGCGCTGCTTGTCAATATGGTTTCTGAAAATTTTACGAAATTTTTTTGTTCGGGTTTAGTTTTGGCCGCGCGAAATCGATATAAGATAATGGATTCGTGCATCTAAAAGTGTATATTGTACGGGCAAGCCTGCCGAAAGGCAGGTGGCGCAAAGCTATAGGGTCTACCTCTCCCGTCCGGGAGACACGACAGCCAGCTGCCGCTTACGGAGACAAGCGTTTTTGTCTGCGTTGGATTGCCCGTATATTGCGGGCAATTTTTTTATAAAAAAATTTTTTGAAAAACGGTCAGGAATTGATCTTCCGTCCGTCTTGAAGGATGTACGGCGAAACTTCGCCACAAATTCGGGGGGAACAATATGGATACGAAATTGCTGTCACGTTTGGTGGAACGGGCGCAGCGCGGTCAGGACGAGGCATTTGCCGCGCTGTACAAGGAATTTGCGCGCTCGGTATATTACACCGCACTGCGTATCACCAAAAACGAGCAGGACGCGCATGACGTCGTGCAGGAAACCTTGCTCAAGCTGTTCAAAAGCCTGAGCTCCATCCAGACCCCGCAGGCACTGGTCGCCTACGTCAACAAGATCGCCTACAACGCTTCCATGGATATTCTGCGCAAATCCGGCCGGATGGGCGCTCCCGATGATTTCGAGGATGTGCTGCCCACCCTAAAGGAAGAAAACAACGATTTTCTTCCCGCCGAATGCCTGGAAAACAAGGAGCTGAGCCGGCGGGTCTTTGACATGATCGGCGAGCTGGGCGTGGATCAGCGCACAGCCCTTGTGTTGTATTATTTTCAGGATCTCTCCACCAGAGAAATTTCCGAGATCACCGGCGTTTCCGAGTTGGCCGTGCAAAAGCGCCTGTCCAGAGCCCGGGCGCTGATCAAGGATAAGCTGGGTGGCTGCGGACTGATGGGAGGCGTGTTTGCCTTTATGAGGGACGACGTATTAAGCAAATTGTTCGAGACCGACGCCGCACAGGCGTTCACTGATGCCGCCAGCCGTCAGGACTGGGTGTCCATCGCCACGAGTCTCGGAATGCCCGCGGCCACAATCGCCGCCACCACTTCGGTGGCGCTCGGGACAGCCTCCTCCGTCATCTCCGGTTCGACAGCGGGTCTGACCGGCTGGGTGGGCACCAAGCTGCTGGCCGCGGCGGCTGCCGTGGTTCTTGTGGCCGGCGGCGCAACCGCCACCATGGTGCCGGGGCCTGTCCATGATTACGTACAGGAGTACGTCAACATGGAGGGCTCACCTCTGGCCTTTTTACAAGATATCTTTCCCGACGTTCCCCCGAGCGCCGGAATAGATATATCCCCCATCACCCCCATTCCGCCGCCGCCCTCCGCCCCCCCCGGCGGAAAGGCGAATCCATCGGACGGATCCGACCCCTCCGGCCACACACCGGAGACTCCGGGAGCCACCACTCCCGCGGATCCGTCCGCTTCGGCGGAACCTTCCGACCCGGCGCAGTCGCCCGACGCGACACCGGTTCTCCCGCCGACAAATCCTCCCAGAACACCCAACACGCCCGACATCCCCTGGATCCCGACATCCTCTCTGAAGGTGTTCTTGCTGCACAACGCCGTGACTTACCCGACGGGTTCGACGGTGACGGAGGAGCGGCTCTTGAAAGACCTGAGCGTAACGGCGCAGGCGGCCATTGCCACCGTACAGCTCAGCATGTTTGACGAAATCGATTTTGACGCCCCGGGCAGCTACTCGGTGCATGTACACGTGACCGATGTTGACGGCAACAAACTGCCTGCGCGCGTGGCGTTTGTCACGATCACCGAATGATCTCCCGCCCCCCCTACAGGGACGCCTGTGCGTCCCGTTGACGATAGATTGAAAGCGGAAAAAAGGATTTATAATGTAAGGAGGAACCCCGAATGAGAACCGTGGAGAAATCGCAAACCAAGAGACTTCTGGCGATCCTGATGGTTG
>JAVBOJ010000147.1:0-12947 GCA_031550755.1 Oscillospiraceae bacterium | reverse complement strand
CATCCAGATGGTGACCGGCGGCGAACGTCCGCTGGTGCGGGCGGCCAGTGTGCTGGCGGTTACGGGACTGTCCGAGGAGGAATTTTTCCGCCTGTGCGCCTATGTCATCAACCCCGTCGAGTGCCGTCAGGCGCTGCCGGACAAGCCCGCCACCCTGAAACAGAGCTTTGACGCGCCCGCGCCGGTGCCCATCCTGTCCGGCTTTTGTGCGCTGGACGAGACGGGGCTGGCCGCGCTTTTGTCCGAATACGGTCTGGCCATGGACTTGGCCGACCTGACCTTTTTGCAGTCCTATTTCCGCCGCGAGGGCCGCGACCCCACCGAAACCGAGCTGCGGGTGGTGGACACCTACTGGTCGGATCACTGCCGCCACACCACTTTTTTGACCAAGCTGACCGATGTGGAATTTGACGATCCCCGCGCCAAAGCGGCATGGGAGGAGTTTCATGCCGCCCGCCGGGAGATTTACGGTCTGATGGCCGAGGCGCGTCCGGTGACCCTGATGGACATCGCCACCTGCGCCATGAAATGGATGCGCCGGCGGGGCGAGCTGCCGGGGCTGGACGAATCCGAGGAAATCAACGCCTGTACCGTCAAAGTGCAGGCCACGGTGGACGGCCGGCGCGAGCCTTGGCTGCTGCTGTTTAAAAACGAAACTCACAACCATCCCACCGAGATCGAGCCCTTCGGCGGCGCGGCCACCTGCATCGGCGGGGCCATCCGCGACCCGCTCTCGGGCAGGGCTTACGTCTATCAGGCCATGCGCGTGACCGGCGCGGGCGACCCGCGCGCCTCCCTCGCCGACACCCTGCCGGGCAAGCTGCCGCAGCGCAAGCTGACCCTGTCGGCCGCGGCGGGCTATTCGTCCTACGGCAACCAAATCGGGCTGGCCACGGGGCTCGTCGATGAGGTTTACCATCCCGGGTATCGGGCCAAACGCATGGAAATCGGCGCGGTGGTCGGCGCGGTGCCGGCCGAGTCGCTGGTGCGTCTGGAGCCGGAGCCCGGCGATCTGGTCATTCTGCTCGGCGGGCGCACGGGACGCGACGGCATCGGCGGCGCGACCGGCTCGTCCAAGTCGCACACCGCCGAATCGGTGGCCACCTGCGGCGCCGAGGTGCAAAAGGGCAACGCCCCCGAGGAGCGCAAGATTCAGCGCCTGTTCCGCAACCCGGAGGTCACCCGCATGATCAAGCGCTGCAACGACTTCGGCGCGGGCGGCGTGTCGGTGGCCATCGGCGAGCTGGCCCAGGGGCTGCACATCCGGCTGTCCGAGGTGCCCAAAAAATACGAGGGGTTGACCGGCACCGAGCTGGCCATTTCCGAGTCGCAGGAGCGCATGGCGGTGGTGGTCTGGGAGGCCGACGCCGACGCCTTTATCCGCGCGGCGCACGCCGAAAATCTGGAGGCGACCGTGGTCGCCCGCGTCACCAAGGAGGCGCGGATGGTCATGGACTGGAACGGCCAGACGGTGGTCGATCTGTCGCGGGAGTTTTTGTCGTCCAACGGCGCGCCCAAAGCCGCCAAGGCTAAGGTGCAAAAACCGCAAGCCGTTTCGGCGGAAAAAGAACAGCCTTTTGCCGAGCGGATGCTTTTGACCGTATCCGACCTGAATTTCTGCTCCAAGCGCGGGCTTGTCGCGCGGTTTGACGGCTCCATCGGCGCGGGCAGCGTGCTGATGCCCTTTGGCGGCGCACGGGGCGACGCGCCCGCGCCCGTCATGGCGGCGCTGCTGCCCGCGCTGCACGGTGAATGCGCGACCTGCAGCGTCATGAGCTACGCCTTCGACCCTTACGCCGCCGAGCGCGACCCCTTCGGCGCGTCGCGTGACGCGGTGGTCACCTCGGTGGCCAAGCTCATCGCCGCCGGCTGCCGGCGGGAGGACGCCTACCTCACCCTGCAGGAATATTTCCCCCGCCTACGCGAGGAACCGGCCCGTTGGGGGCTGCCGCTGGCGGCTCTGCTCGGCGCGTTTTCGGCGCAGAAGGGTCTGGGCATCGCCGCCATCGGCGGCAAGGACTCCATGTCCGGTTCTTTCCAAGATTTGGACGTCCCGCCGACGCTGGTCTCCTTCGCCATCGCCACGATGGAAGCGTCCGGCCTTGTCCCGGCGGACTTTCAGGAGGATGGCCATCCAGTCTATCTCCTCTCCCCCCACGAGGACGAGGGCTTTGCCGGCATCCGGCGGGTGTGGGCGCAGTTTCACGCTCTGCGGGAGCAAGGTGTCGCGGTCTCTGCCCGCGCGGTCGAGCGCGGGGGCGCGGCGGGGGCGCTTTTCCTCTCGGCGCTAGCGGGCGGATTCGGCTTTGAGACCTACCGCGAGCCCGACCTGTTCCGTGCCCCGGCGGGTGCGCTGGTCGTGGAGTGCAGCGCCCCGCTGGACGACGCGCTGCTGCTCGGCTTTGTGCGGCGTGACCCGACCTTTGTCTATGACAAAACCAAAATCCCGATGGAATCGCTGCGCGCCGCGTGGGAAAAACCGCTGGAGCGGGTTTTCCCGACGGCCTGCCCCCAACCGGGCGACGCGCCGGTTCTGCGTTGCGACCGTAAAAATATCGCCCGGCCGATCACCCTGCCGGTGCGGCCCCGCGCCGTCATCCCGGCATTCCCGGGCACCAACTGTGAGTATGACACCGCCCGGGCGCTCCTCCGCGCCGGCGCGGAGCCCGAGATCGTGCTGGTGCGCAACCTGACGCCGCAAGCGTTGGAGGAATCGGTGCGCGCGCTGGAGAGCGCCATCCGCGCCTCCCAAATGCTGATTTTGCCGGGCGGCTTTTCCGGCGGCGACGAGCCCGACGGCTCGGGCAAATTCATCGCCGCGTTTTTCCGTCATCCGCGCCTGACCGACGCCGTGCGCGATCTGCTGCGCCACCGTCAGGGGCTCATGCTGGGCATCTGCAACGGGTTTCAGGCGCTCATCAAGCTGGGGCTGGTGCCCTTCGGCGACATCCGCGACATGGACAAGACCTGCCCGACGCTGACCTTCAACGCCATCGGCCGCCATCAGTCCCAGTATGTCCACACCCGCGTGGCCTCGACGCTGTCGCCGTGGCTGTCGCGCTGCAAGCTGGACGAGGTGCACGCCATCCCGGTGTCCCACGGGGAGGGGCGGTTCGTCTGCGAACCGGCGCTGTTTGAAAAAATCGCCATGGCCGGTCAGGTGGCCTTCCAATACTGCGACGCGCAGGGCAACCCCTCGATGGACACCGCCGTCAATCCCAACGGCTCCTTCTGCGCCGTCGAGGGCATCACCAGCCCCGACGGGCGTGTGCTGGGCAAAATGGCGCATTCGGAGCGGCGTGGCCCCCTTGTGGCGCAAAACATTCCGGGCGACAAGCATCAAAAGCTCTTTGAAGGCGGCGTGGCCTATTACCGATAAGGGTGTGCGGTCAGTATGAAAGTCTTTTTGAGTTGGTCGGGGACGCAGAGCAAAAAAGTCGCCGAAGCGCTGCGGCTGTGGCTTCCGCGTATTATTCAGTCCGTCGGGGTATTTTTCTCCGAACGGGATATCGAAAAGGGCGAAAACTGGGCGCTGCGGCTGTCGCGGGAATTATCCACCTGTGATTTTGGCATCCTATGCCTGACGAGGGACAATATGGCCTCCCCGTGGCTGCTCTACGAGGCCGGTGCGTTGGCGCAGACCTTCTCCTCGCGGGTGTCCTGCCTGCTGCTGGACATGGAGCGCGGGGCGCTGCGCGGGCCGCTGTCGCATTTTCAGGCGACGCTGCCGGACAAGCAGGAGCTGCTGGCGCTGCTTCATTCGGTCAATCACGCCGCCGGCAGCCCACTCTCGCCGGAGGCGCTGCGCGACGCCTTTGAGCTGCATTGGGAAAATGGCTTTCAGGCCGATCTGGAGCGCGCGGTGGGGCAGCCCGCGCCGCCCGCGGCGCCTGTGCCTCTGCCCGACCTGCTGTTTGCCACCGAGCTGTCGGGTGCCGACGACGAGGTGGTGCGGCGTTTGGGGGATATCCCGCTGCGCGGCATCCGGATGATGGAGTTTTCCGGCCACAACGCCATGTCGTTTCTGCGCCTCTTGGGCAGCCGGGGACTCATCACCGAAAAAACGCGGATTCAAATGCTGATTGCCTGTCCGCGCGTCGTGCCGTCGGAGCATCAAATTTTGAAGATGAGCGGCGTTTTGTCCTCCCTGATCAGCGGACGGTCGCGGCTCTTTCTCACCTACGCGAGCAATAGTGAAATCCGGTTTTACAATTTTGAACGGCACAATTACCCCTCCCTGCGCGGCCGGGATTTTGACGGCCGGGCGCTCCAGCTCGGCTGGTACACCTATGACAGCGAGCCGAAGGTGGACGACCGGTATCAGGTGGCCGGGCATGAAAATCCCATGCTGGTACATACCGTGGCCGGCGCCGGCGATTTTCTGCTGCAAACTTACGGCGAACGGTTTGACAACCACTGGGCGGAGGCCTTTTCGGCGGCGGCGCTGCTGGAGCGGTGCCAAGCCTGCGAACTGTCCGGCTGCACGGCCAGCAAAACGCTGGAGACTTTGACAAAGAGGTAACGCCATGCGCAAACTGCTTGTGTTTGATATCGACGGAACGCTGGCGCCCTACGGCCGCCCCTTCGCGCCGGAAACGGCGGCGGCCTTGCGGCTGCTGGAGGAGCGCGGCGCGCAAATCGCCATCGCGTCCGGCAAGAGCGTGTCCTATATCGAGGGGCTGTGCCGGGGCGTGGGGCTGTCCCGCGCCGTCTGCATCGGCGAAAACGGCGCGGCGCTGCTCTACCGGCGGGACACCCTGACAAAGGTCACCGGCGGGCGGCCGGCGGCCATTGTGGCCATTGAGGACGCGCTGCGGACATCCTTTCCGGCGCTTGTGTTTCAGGACAATTTCGTCAACGTGACGGTCTTCCCGCAAAGCGCGCCGGAGCACCGCCGGCTGCTGTCGTTTATCGAGGATCGCAAGCTCGACCGGGTGGAGGGGCTCCAGTATTACACCCATCTCGACTGCGTGGAATGGACGCCGGAGGGAACCTCCAAGGCCGTCGCCGTTCGCATCATCCAGCGGGAATTCGGATTTTCCAGGGCCGACACCCTCTGCGCCGGCGACGGGGAAAACGACCGTCCGATGGCCGGGATCTGCGACAGTATGCTGGTGGTCGGCGACGGACTGCAAGGCATTCGCGGCGCGCGCCGCTTCGGCTCGACGGCGGACATGCTGTCACATTTATTGAAAATCTCTTCCGAGGAGGAATTGTAATGCGCACCCCTTTGTATGACCGTCATGTGGCCCTCGGCGGGCGGATGGTGGATTTTGCCGGCTGGGAGCTGCCGGTGCAGTACGCCGGGATTTTGGAGGAGCACCGCGCCGTGCGCGAGGGCGCGGGGCTGTTCGACGTCTCGCATATGGGCGAGCTTTTGTTTTCCGGACCGGACGCCCGGGCGTTTTTGCAGGGCTGTCTGACCAACAATCTGGCGCGGCTGGACACGCCCCGCGCCGTCTATTCGCCGCTGTGCTATGAACACGGCGGCACGGTGGACGATCTCATCGTCTATCCGCGCGGGGACACCCTGTTCGTGGTGGTCAACGCGTCGAATACCGACAAGGACGAGGCGTTTTTCCGGGAGCGTCTGCCGGGCTCCGGCGTGACGATGGAAAATGTGTCGAAAAGCTATGCGCAGCTTGCGCTGCAAGGCCCGCGTGCCAAAGAGATATTGTCTGCCATCGGCGGAGAGGCCGCCGTGGGGCTGCCCTTTTTTGGCTGCGGGGAGTTTTCTCTGCTGGGGAATCCGGCCTTTGTTTCGTCCACCGGCTACACCGGCGAGCGCGGATTTGAAATCTACCTCGCCCCCGAACACGCCGGGGCGCTGTGGGACGCGCTGGTGTCCGCCGGGGCCGTCCCCTGCGGGCTGGGCGCACGGGACACACTGCGGCTGGAGGCGGCGCTGCCGCTCTACGGCCATGAGCTGTCCGCCGAGATTACGCCGCCCGAGGCGGGGCTGTCCCGCTTTGTCAAGTTCGACCATGAGTTCCTCAGCCGCGCCGCGCTGGAAAACAACCCGCCCCGCCGCCGATTGATCGGCCTTGTGCCGGAGGGGCGCGGCATCCCCCGGGCGGAGTATCCGGTGCTGGCGGGCGATGCGCCTTGCGGAGCCGTCACCTCGGGCGGCGTCACGCCGAACGGCAACCTCGCCATGGCGCTGGTGGAAGCCGCCGCCCAGCCGCCGTTTTTCATCGTCATCCGGGGCAAGGCCGAGCCGGCCCGCGAAGTGGAATTGCCTTTTCTTAAAAAATAACCATACAGGAGGAAGAAACAACCATGGCTCAGATTTTATCCGGCCTCTATTATTCCCGCGACCATGAATGGCTGCGCGTCGAGGGAGACATCGCCACCCTCGGCATCACCGATTACGCCCAGAACGCCTTGGGCGACATCGTGTTCGCCGACGGAGAGCCTGTCGGCAGCGAGCTGTCCCCCGGTGATACGGCCGGCGTCGTCGAGTCGGTCAAGGCCGCCTCCGACGTCTATACGCCGGTGTCCGGCACGGTCACCGAGATCAATCCGACGCTGGAAAACGCGCCCGAGCAGATCGGCTCCGACCCGTACGGCTGTTACCTCATCAAGCTGCGGCTGTCCGACCCCGCCGAGCTGGACGAGCTGCTGGACGACAAGGCGTACGCCGCCTTCTGCGAAAGCCTGTAGGTGGCCGCCCATGTCCTATTTACCTTACGCGCCCGAGGAACAGGGCGCGCTTCTCGCGACCGTCGGCGTTTTGTCGGTGAATCAACTGTTTGACAATATCCCGCAAGCCGCGCGGGTGCAGGGCTTTCCCGAGCTGCCGACGGCGCTGTCCGAGCAGGAGCTGCTGACCGAAATCACCATGCTGGCCGGCAAAAACAACCCGCAAAACGCCCGATTTCTCGGCGCGGGCCTGTATGACCACTTCATCCCGGCGGCGGTGAACGCGCTGGTGTCGCGCTCGGAATTTGTGACGGCGTACACGCCCTACCAGCCGGAAATCAGTCAGGGCACCCTGATGGCGATTTTTGAGTTTCAAACCTATATGGCGCGGCTGACCGGGCTGCCGGTGTCCAACGCGTCGCTGTACGACGGGGCCACGGCGGCCTGCGAGGCCATGGCGATGGCGGCGGCGCAGACCCGCAAAAAGGAGATTTTGGTCTCCCGCGCCACCCACCCGCACATCCGCCAAACCATGCAAACCTACGCCCGCTTTGAGGGGCTGACGCTGCGCGAAATTCCCTTTGACGCGCACGGGCAGAGCCTTGCGGCGCTGTCTTTTTCCGCCGACACGGCGGCGGTCGTGGTGCAGAGCCCGAACTTTTTCGGCGTGCTTGAACCCATGGCACAAATCGCCGCGCTAACCGAGGAAAAGGGCTGTGTCCCGGTGGCCGTCTGCGACCCGCTGAGTCTCGGTCTGTTGACCCCGCCGGGTGCGCTGGGGTTTGACATCGCCGTCGGCGACTGTCAGCCGCTGGGGATGCCGCCGCGCTTCGGCGGCCCGTCGGCGGGCTATCTCACCGCCGGGCAGACGTTTTTGCGCCGTCTGCCGGGGCGCGTCGTCGGCGAGACGGTTGACACGAAGGGCAACCGCGCCTTTGTGCTGACCCTGCAAGCCCGCGAGCAGCACATCCGCCGCGAAAAAGCCACCTCGAACATCTGCTCAAACCAGGCCCACTGCGCACTGACCGCGACGGTTTACCTGTCGCTGATGGGGCCGCGCGGGCTGCGCGCCGCCGCCGGACTGTCGGCGATGAGGGCCGCCCGTCTGCGCGACGGATTGGTGAAAAAACGCGGCGCGGCGCCCCTCTTTGACGCGCCGTATTTCCGCGAATTCGCCGTGACCCCCGCGCCGGGTGATACGCTGTCCGCCGGACTGGCGCTCGGCGAATACTACCCGGAGCTTTCCGGCGCGGTTCTGCTCTGCGCCACCGAAACGGCGTCCGACGCGCACATCGACGCCTTTGTGGAGGGTCGGATATGAAGCTGATTTTTGAAAAAAGCGCACCCGGGCGCGGCACGGATTTCCTGCCGGCAACGCCTTCCGCCGCAGCCCTTTCCGCCGTTGTCGGCGCGGACAATCTACGGGAGTATCTGCCCCTGCCCGAGGTCGCCGAATCGGAGGCCGTGCGGCATTACACGGCGCTGTCCAAGCTCAACTACGGCGTGGACGACGGGTTTTACCCGCTCGGCTCCTGCACCATGAAATACAACCCCAAAATCGGGGAGCTTGCCTCCGACCTGCCGGGCTTTGCGCGGCTGCACCCGCTCTGTGCGCCGGAGGACGCCCAAGGGGCGCTGCATGTTCTGCACGACACGGCGGCCATGCTGTCGGTCGTCTGCGGCATGGCGGAGTTTTCGCTCCAGCCGGCGGCCGGCGCGCACGGCGAGCTGGCCGGGCTGATGATTTTGAAGGCGTATCACGACAGCCGGGGCGACCTCGCCCGCAAGACCATCCTGATTCCCGACTCGGCGCACGGCACCAATCCCGCGTCGGCGGCCATGGCCGGGTTTTCGGTGCGGCAGATCCCGTCGAATGACCGCGGTCTGGTCGATCTCGCGGCCCTGCGCGCCGCCTGCGGGCCGGACACCGCCGGGCTCATGCTGACCAATCCCAACACGCTGGGGCTGTTTGAGGAGGACATTTTGGAGATCTCCCAAACCGTCCACGCCGCCGGCGGCCTGCTCTATTATGACGGCGCCAACCTCAACGCCCTGCTTGGGCGCGCGACGCCGGGCAAAATGGGATTTGACATCGTCCATGTCAACCTGCACAAGACCTTCGCCACGCCCCACGGCGGCGGCGGGCCGGGCTCCGGCCCGGTCGGCGTCACCGAGGCGCTGCGCGTCTTTTTGCCGCTGCCGCGCGTCACAAAGCGGGACGGCGGCTACGCCCTGCTGTCCGCCGAGCCGCTGTCCATCGGCCGGGTGCGCTCGTTTTTCGGCAACTTCGGAGTCATCGTCCGGGCATACTGCTACCTGCGCCGCCTGGGCGGAGAGGGTCTGCGCGAGGTCTCGGGCGCGGCGGTGCTGCACGCCAATTATCTCAAGGAAAAGCTCAAGGGCGCGTTCGACCTGCCCTTTGACCGGGTGTGTATGCACGAGTTCGTCCTCTCAGCCGACCGGCAGAAAAAAGAATCGGGCGTCGCCGCGATGGACATCGCCAAGGGGCTCATCGACGCCGGATACCATCCGCCGACCGTCTATTTCCCGCTGATCGTCCACGAGGCAATGATGATCGAGCCGACCGAAACCGAGACGCCGGAGACGCTGGACGCCTTTGCCGCCGTTATGCTTTCGCTTTCCGAAACGGCCAAAACCGATCCGGACAGCCTGCACACCGCGCCGCACCGCGCGGCCATCACCCGGCCGGACGATACAAAAGCCGCCCGCGAACCCAAGCTCACAGCGGACTAAACCTGTCGAAAGCAGCATATATAATACTCCGGCGCGTCATGCGCCGGGGTATTTTGTTTGTCTGGATGTGAGCTCCATGAACATTCCGGAAATCGAACGCATTGACCCTCAGTTAGTCCTGTCCCTATCCCTGACCGACACCGAACGGCAAAAAAGTGAGGAGCTCAGCACCGGTTTCCAGGCGGAAACCAAGCATTGGCGATTGATCGTCAAATACGGCGGCGATATTGCGCGCGTCTGCGGGGAGTACAATGCCATGTGCGAGATCCTTACCGAAAAATACGCCGTTGTGAGCATCTTTGAAACCGAGATTCTGTCCTTTTCCCATCGTCCGGAGGTCGAGTATATCGAAAAGCCCAAGGGCTTATTTTTGCAGCTCGACCAAAGCATGTACGAAACCTGCATCGCGCCGGTCTATGAATATGAGGAGTACGGCCTGACGGGTCAGGGGGTCCTGATCGGCGTCATTGATTCGGGCATAGCCTTCCGTCATCCGGATTTTATCGGCGAGGACGGCAAAACCCGCATTGTATCGATCTGGGATCAAATGGCGCGGGGTAACCCGCCGCAAGGCTTTTCCTACGGCCGAGAGTATACGCGTGAGCAGATCGACGAGGAGCTGTCCCGCCGGGAGGAGGGCTCGCCGCTTGTCCCGCATGAGGACTACCTCGGCCACGGCACCCATGTTGCCGGCATCGCGGCCGGTGACGGGAAGCTCTACCGGGGCGCGGCGCCGAACGCCGAAATTCTCGTCGTGCGGCTGGGGCAGCCGGACACCGCCGGCTACCCGATCAGCACGGTGGACATCATGCTGGGCGTCAAATACCTGCTTTCCAAAGCGCAGAGCCTGAACAAGCCCATCGCCATCAACCTCAGCTACGGCTACGGGCTGGGCTCGCACGACGGAGACAGCCTGTTCGAGGGTTATCTTGACGACATGTCGCGCCTGTTTAAAAACGTCATTGTCGTGGGTTCCGGCAATGAGGCCTCTCACGGGCGGCATATTTCCGGCAGCCTGCGCGCCGAACGGGCCATCGAGTTTATTGCCTATGAGGGGCTGAGCGGTCTGACGCTGGAAATCTGGAAAGAGCATACCGACGTTATTGATCTGGAGCTCATCAGCCCCGCGGGATCGTCCACCGGCGTCATCCGGCATCAGGTCAGTCAAATCCGGCACCGTCTTGAGGGCGAGCTGATCTGCGTTTATTTCGCCTGCACCACGCCGCTGACCACCAAGGAAAGCATCAACATTGAGCTGTTGCCGAGAGGTGAACAGCTCAAGTCGGGTCTGTGGACCCTCCGCCTGTTCCCGCGCAATGTGCTGAACGGGCGGTTCGACATTTGGATGCTCTGTCAGGGCAAGCATACCGCCTGCCAGTTTTTGAGCCCCGTCGTGGAAAACACGCTGACCATGCCGTCCAGCGCCGAGGGGGTCATCTGCGTGGCCGGCTATGATTACCGCACCGGCAATCTGTCCGTGTTTTCGGGCCGCGGCGGGCTGCCCTATTCCAAGCCGGATCTCGCCGCGCCCTGCGAAAACATTATGGCAGCCTCCGCCTCGGGAGGCTATTTGTTCATGACCGGCACCAGCATGGCCGCCCCGTTTGTCACCGGCGCCTGCGCGCTGCTGATGGAATGGGGTATCGTGCGCGGCAACGATCCGTACTTATACGGCCAGCGGCTCAAGGCCTATCTCTGCGCCGGGGCGCGCCGGGATCAAAATATGGTTTACCCCAATCCCCTGTGGGGGTATGGGAAGCTCTGCCTGTTGGAGACCTTGCGCAACCTGGAGGAGGGATAAGGATGGATACCGCCCGGGCCAACGAAGAGGAAGCCAAGATCATTTCGGAGGACTTTGTGGACATTTTGGTGGAGGACAACGAGGCGCTGCAACGGTTTTTGAAGGAGCATCCCGCCGACGTCATTCTGGGCTACCAGTACGGCAACGACATGGCCATTTTGCATGTCAGACGATCCGCGCTCGGCGATATCATTCGCCGGGTCCATGTGCGCACCGACCTGAGCCAGCCGCTGCTGTTCGGCGTATTGGATCTGGACAGCATGGCAAAATCCAACATTACGCCGGTGCAGAACAACCCCAATCTGGGGCTGCGGGGGCAGGGCGTACTGGTGGGGCTGATCGATACCGGCATCGACTACACCCATCCCTCGTTTCTGTATGAGGACGGCACCACCAAAATTCAGGCAATCTGGGATCAAAGCCTTGCCGGCGGCCGAAAGCCCGAGGGCTTCAAATACGGCACCGAGTTTACCGCCGCCGAGATCAACGCGGCGCTGAAAACCCCCGATCCGTTTGCGGTGGTGAACACCTATGACGATGTGGGCCACGGCACTTTTCTGGCCGGCGTCATGGCCGGTCGGGAGCCCGGCAAATACACCGGCATCGCGCCCGACGCCGAGATTATATGCGTCAAGCTCTTCCCGGCCAAACAATATTCCCGCGCCAACTGTATGTTGTTTGACCCCAACATTGTGGCCTTTCAAGATGCCGACATCGTCACCGGCATGTACTATTTAATTGCAAAAGCGCAGAAAATGGGGAAACCTATCTCCATCGTGCTCGGTTTGGGCACCAATCAGGGCTCCCATGAGGGACTGTTCAACAACCAGGCGCCCGGCCTCATCAGCAGTACCGCGCTGGTCTCTGCCTGCGGCAACGAGGGCAACGGCATGAACCATCACTACGGACGGCTGCGCTACACAAACGACCTCCAGAATATGCAGATCAACATTGCCGAGGGCGAGCTCGGGCTGTCCATTTATCTCTGGGGCTACACGCCCGACAAAATGTCGGTCAGCATCACATCGCCCTCCGGCGAGGTCATCGAGAAAATCCCCATCCGCAATACTTCGGGCGAAAAATTCAAGCTGGTGTTTTTCAACACCACCATCTGGGTCAACTATTTCGTTTCCACCGAAACAAACGGCGATCAGCTCACCGTCATCCGGCTGAAAAACCCCGAACACGGCATCTGGAAAATTACGGTATACGGCGACAGCATCATCGACGGGCGGTACCACGCCTGGCTGCCGCTGGAATCCTGGGTAAAGTCCGGCACCTCGTTTCTCAATTCCGATCCGGACTATACCGTCACCGAGCTGGGCACCTCCTCCAGTCTCATTTCGGTGGGCGCGTACAACCACGCCGACGATCATCTGATGATCGAATCCAGCCGGGGCCCTTCGCGCCACGGCGTCATACGTCCCGACATCATCGCCCCCGGCGTCCGGGTGGCGGGTCCTTTGCCCGACAAGAGCTACGGCCTTCTCAGCGGCACCAGCGTGGCCGCCGCCCACGCCGCCGGCGCCGCCGCGCTGCTGCTCGAATGGGGCATCGTGCGCGGCAATTACAACCATCTCAACACACAGGTGATCCGTGCGCTGCTGATTGCCGGCGCGCGCCGCCGTCCCGGCATCGTCTACCCCAATACCCAATACGGCTACGGAGAGCTGGATCTTCTCAACTCGTTCAAGGAGATGAGCAATGTGGCGTTCAAGGAGACCAACAATGTCTATCTGGAGGACGAGGA
>JAVBOJ010000004.1:0-5007 GCA_031550755.1 Oscillospiraceae bacterium | reverse complement strand
GCGCATCCCGCGCCGGCCGCGCCGCCGCCGGATTTCGACGCGGCCAAGGCCGTCTGTGAGTCCTTCTGGGAGCGCTATTGGCTCGCCGGCGGCGCGTTGCAGCTGGCGGGTTCCCCCGACCCGCGCGGGCTGGAGCTGGAGCGGCGGCTGGTGCTGTCGCAGTATCTCGTGGCCGTCCAGAGCCGCAGCCCCCTGCCGCCGGCCGAGACGGGGCTCTCCTGCAACAGCTGGTACGGCAAGTTCCATCTGGAAATGCACTATTGGCACGCGGCGCATTTTCCGCTGTGGGGTCGCCCGGAGGAGCTCCAGAAAAGCCTGGCCTACTACCGGGGCATTTTGCCGGTGGCGCGCGATATCGCCCAAGCGCAGGGCTACAAGGGCGCACGCTGGCCGAAAATGTGCGACCCGAGCGGCTACAACACCCCGTCATCCATCGCGGTGCTGCTGACATGGCAGCAGCCGCACCCGATTTTGCTGGCCGAGCTGTGTTACCGACGCAACCCGTCGGAGGCGTTTTTGCGGGAATACCTCGACGTCGTGGTGGAGAGCGCCGCGTGGATGGCCGATTTCCTCCACTGGGACGGGCAGAGGTATGTCATGGGCGCGCCGATGATCCCGGCGCAGGAGCGCCACGACCCGCGCGGCGTATTAAACCCCGGGTTTGAGGTGGAATACTTCCGCTGGGGCTTGCGCATGGCCAATGTCTGGCTGACCCGGCTGGGGCTGCCCGCGCGGCAGGATTTCTCCCGCGTCGCCGAGGAGCTGGCCTCCCCCGCCGCGCGCGACGGGGTGTATCTGGCGCACGAAAACTGCCCGAACACCTTCACCGAGCTGCCGTTTTACACCGACCATCCGTCCATGCTGCTCATGCTGGGGATGCTGCCGGGCGACGGCGTGGACCGCGAAACGATGAAAAACACCCTGCTGCGGGTGCTGTCCGGCTGGGACATGGAGTCGCTCTGGGGCTGGGATTTCCCGCTGATGGCCATGACGGCGGCGCGGCTGGGTCTGCGCGAAAAGGCCGTGGAGCTCATGCTGATGCAGACGCCCAAAAACGTCTACCTGCCCAGCGGACACAACACCCAGTCCATCCGCGATGACCTGCCGCTCTATCTGCCGGGCAACGGCGGGCTGCTCATCGCGGCGGCCATGATGGCGGCCGGCTGGGACGGGGACGGCGGCGCGGCCGCGCCCGGCTTCCCGGACGACGGCTCGTTTGTCGTGGAGGCCGAAGGGCTGGGGAAGTATATTTGATTTTGCATTTGCAAATGGGGGCGTGACTTTCTTGGGTCGTGCGACAGAAAGTCACCAAAGAAAGCACGTCAGGGGGCTCTATCTGCCCCCTGAACCCCCGGTACTTCGTCCAGAAATGCCACCCCGCCCCGGTCTGCGACCCTCCGGGTCTCGCCGGGGTCGGGTGGGAATATTTCGATACCGGGTCGCGTCCCCAATTCTTCATTCTTCACTCTTAATTCTTATATTGCGCCGTCCCTGTCCATTATCTGTTATTTGCCCTCCCATGGAAATAGGGCGAGCCGAAAGGCTCGACATGAAAACATTTGTTCCCAAAACTATTGACAGCGTGTCCCGCTTGCTGTATAATGGCTCCGGAACACGGAGGCGGGTTTTGGGGACGGTTCGCCACACCTTCCGAAAGGGGGTGAGGCATTTGTCAGTGTTTGAGGCGCTTAGTCTGATGATCGCGTTTGCGGTTTTGATGCTTTCGCTGCAAAACGGCAAGAAGAAGTAACCGCCCTCTGGCCAAGTCGTGCGGTTATTTCCGGTCGCACTACTCGGGCGAGCCGTTCGAAACGGAACCGCCTTCGTGTTGCTATTCTACCACATATAACGTTAAATGTCAACGCGAAAAATTATCTTGTTCCCGCAAACGCCTGCCAATGCAGGGCAGTTCCCGGCAGCTTTACTACAAATGTCAATTAAACGGAGAAAACGACCTATGCAGGATCATATTTATGTCAAGGGCGCGCGCGAACACAACCTCAAAAACATCGATATCTCCATCCCGCGCGATAAACTGGTGGTCATCACGGGGCTCTCCGGCTCGGGGAAGTCCTCGCTGGCGTTTGACACCATTTACGCCGAGGGTCAGCGGCGGTATGTGGAGAGCCTGTCGTCCTACGCGCGGCAGTTCTTGGGGCAGATGGAAAAGCCCGACGTGGACTATATCGAGGGTCTGTCGCCGGCCATTTCCATCGACCAGAAAACCACCTCGCGCAACCCGCGCTCCACCGTCGGCACCGTGACCGAAATTTATGACTATCTGCGCCTTTTGTGGGCGCGGGTCGGCGTGCCCCATTGTCCGCGCTGCGGCAAGGAGATCCGCCAGCAGACCATCGACCAGATCATTGCCCAGCTGATGCAGCTGCCGGAAGGGACACGGCTGCAAATCCTCGCGCCGGTGGTGCGCGCCCGCAAGGGCGAATACCAGAAGGTGTTTGACGACGCGCGCAAGTCGGGCTATGCCCGCGTGCGGGTGGACGGGCAGCTCTACGAGCTTTCCGAGGAAATAAAGCTGGAAAAAAACAAAAAACATACCATCGAAATCGTGGTGGACCGGCTGGTGGTGCGCGAGGGCATCGAGCAGCGCCTGACCGACTCGGCCGAGACCGCCGCCGCGCTGGGGCAGGGCATCATGGTCGCCCAGCTGCTGGAGATGACCGACGAGGACGGAAACGTCCTGGAGCCGGAACGCGAGCTGCTGTTTTCGCAGAATTACGCCTGCGAGGACTGCGGCATCTCCATTGAGGAGCTCACGCCGCGCATGTTTTCGTTCAACAACCCCTACGGCGCCTGTCCCACCTGCACCGGCCTCGGGATGCAGCTCAAAATCGACCCCGACCGCGTCCTGCCCAACCACGACCTGACCCTGATGCAGGGGGCTGTGGTGGCGTCCGGCTGGGGCTCGCCCGAGATCGGCACTATCTCGCACATGTATTACACCGCGCTGGGCAAGCGTTACGGCTTCAACCTGCGCACCCCCATCAAGGACTTTCCCCCCGAGGCGCTGGACGCCCTTCTCTACGGCACCAAGGGCGCCAAGCTGGAGCTGCGCTACAGCAGCGACCGCGGCCAGGGCTCGTATACCCAGCCGTTTGAGGGGATCATCAAAAATCTCGAGCGGCGCTACCGCGACACCCAGAGCGAATATTCCCGCCGCGAAATCGAGGAGAGCATGGCCGAAATCCCCTGTCCCGACTGCCTCGGCAAGCGGCTCAAAAAAGAGAGTCTGGCCGTGACGGTGGGCGGGCTGAGCATCGCCGAGTACGCCTCCTTTTCGGTGGACAAGGCGCTGGCGTTTTGGGACACGCTGACCCTGTCCGAAAAAGACGCCATGATCGCCGGCCGCATTTTGAAGGAGATCCGCGAACGGCTGGGCTTTCTGGTCAGCGTAGGGCTGCCCTATCTCACCCTGTCGCGCAAGGCCGGCGGGCTGTCGGGCGGCGAAAGCCAGCGCATCCGGCTGGCCACCCAGATCGGCTCGTCGCTGATGGGCGTGCTGTACATTTTGGACGAGCCGTCCATCGGCCTGCACCAGCGCGACAACCACAAGCTGCTGGCCACCCTCAACCGCCTGCGCGACCTGGGCAACACCCTGCTCGTGGTCGAGCATGACGAGGACACCATGCGCGCCGCCGACCATATCATCGACGTTGGCCCCGGCGCCGGCATCCACGGCGGGCAGATCATCTGCGCCGGCACGTTTGACGATATCTGCGCCTGTGAGCATTCGGTCACCGGGCAGTATCTCAGCGGCAAGGTGGAAATTCCCGTGCCGCAAAAACGCCGGAAGGGCAGCGGCAAAAAGCTGCTGGTGCGCGGCGCGACCGAAAACAATCTCAAAAATATCGACGTGGAAATCCCGCTGGGGACGCTGACCTGCGTCACCGGCGTGTCCGGCTCGGGCAAATCGTCGCTCATCAACGAGATCATCTACAAGCATCTCGCCGCGCAGCTCAACGGTGCGCATTCCCGTGCCGGCCGGCATATGGCCATGGAGGGCATCGAGCATCTGGACAAGGTCATATGTATCGACCAGTCGCCCATCGGGCGGACGCCGCGCTCCAACCCGGCCACCTATACCGGACTGTTCGGTGATGTACGCGACCTGTTCGCCTCGACAAACGACGCCAAGCTGCGCGGCTACGGGCCGGGGCGGTTTTCCTTCAACGTCAAGGGCGGGCGGTGCGAGGCCTGCGGCGGCGACGGACTCATCAAAATCGAAATGCATTTTCTGCCGGATATTTACGTGCCCTGCGAGATCTGCAAGGGCAAGCGCTACAACCGCGAGACGCTGGAGGTGCGCTACAAGGGCAAAAATATTTACGAGGTGTTGGAGCTGACCTGCGAGGAGGCGCTGACGTTTTTTGAGAACATCCCGCGCATCCAGCGCAAGGTGCAGACCCTGTTTGAGGTTGGGCTGGGCTATGTCCGGCTGGGGCAGCCTTCCACCACCCTGTCCGGTGGCGAGGCGCAGCGGGTCAAGTTGGCCACCGAGCTGTCCAAGCGCGCTACCGGCAGTACGATTTACATCCTCGACGAGCCCACCACCGGCCTGCACATGGCCGACGTCCACAAGCTCATCGAGGTGCTTGACCGGCTGGTGGAGGGCGGCAACACGGTGCTGGTCATCGAGCACAATCTCGACGTCATCAAAACCGCCGACCATATCATCGACCTCGGCCCCGAGGGCGGCGACGCCGGCGGCCTGATCGTCGCCCAGGGCACGCCCGAGCAGGTGGCCAAGGTCAAGGGGTCGTATACGGGGCAGTTTATCAAGGACAAGTTGAGGGCCGCGCCCAAAAGGGAAGGAAACGTGTGAAAAGGAGAGGGGAGCCCCCCTCCTTTTCGCGTTGCGCTCAGCATTCATATACAATACCCAAAGGGATGGCGTGAACTCACGCCATCCCTTTGTCGCACCTGCCACGGGCACTTTTTCCCAGCGCCCGTGAGGCACCCTTGACCTCACAGTTTTTCATCTGGTATAAA
>JAVBOJ010000010.1:0-53814 GCA_031550755.1 Oscillospiraceae bacterium | reverse complement strand
TGTGGCGGCATCGGCGGAGGAGCCGTAAGTCTGCCCGCTCTCGTTTTTGGGATAATCCGACTGTTTAAGAAGTCCCTGAGGCCCGTCCGGGCCGGCGACGGCGGACGGCGTGAGCAGACCGGCCGTCAAAACGCCGGCCACAAGAAAAACAGCCGTCAGGACAAAGATGACCTTAACCTTTTTGAACATGATTCACACCCTCCTGTTAAAATAAACATATGTTAAATATAGACATGTGTAAATATAGTTTCAGAAAAGGATCACAACAAATTCATTTGACAACCACCCCTATCCCGTATATGATAATAAGAAACACTTTTCAAGGAGGAATATTCCATGACCGAACAATTGCGGGACATCGGACGGAGACTCTCCGCCCTGCGCGGGCTGGAGGAGATTTCTCCGGAGGAATTTGCCCGGAAAACCGGCGTCAGCCTGCCGGAGCTATTGGCCTATGAGCGCGGCGAGGCGGATTTTTCGTTCTCGTTTTTGAGCAACGCCGCCGCGGCGCTGGGCGTGGATGTCGTCGATCTTCTCACCGGGGACAGTCCGAGGTTATCCTCCTGCTGCATTACACGCGCCGGCGAAGGCTTTGCCATCGACCGGCGTAAAGCTTACAGCTACAAGCACTTGGCGTTCACCTTCCGCAAAAAGCTCGCCGACCCGTTTCTCGTGACGGTGGAGCCCAAGGAGGACGCGCCGGTTTTGCATACCCATGAGGGGCAGGAGTTTGACTATTTGCTGTCCGGCCGGATGCGGCTGTTTGTGGGAGAAATCTCCTACGAGCTGGCCCCCGGCGACAGCGCCTACTTTGACGCGGGGCAGCCCCACGCCATGCGGGCGCTGGACGGAGCCCCGGCCGTATTTTTGGCCGTGGTCATGAAGGGAGGCGCGCCGCATGGCGCTGTATGAAAAATATATCGGAGCCCACCGCAACGACTTTTCGTCGTGGGAGGATTTCCGTACGCGGTACAAGGTGACCTGTCCGCCCGATTTTCACTTTGCCTATGATTGCTTTGATTTGCAGGCCCGGGAAACTCCCGACAAAACCGCCCTCGTCTGGGTCGGACTCGACGGGACCAGCCGGACGTTTTCGTTCTCCGCGCTGTCCCGCCTGTCGGACAAAACCGCCAATTGGTTTGCCGCCCAAGGGATTGCCAAGGGCGATATGGTCATGCTGGTGCTCAAGCGGGGCTATCAGTTCTGGATGGCGCTGCTGGCGCTGCACAAGCTCGGCGCCGTGGCCGTCCCGGCCACCCATCTGCTGACGCCCAAGGATTTCGTCTACCGTGTCAATGCCGCGTCCGTCAAAATGGTGGTGGTCACCGGCGATGGCGAGGTCACCCGCGCCGTGGACGAGGCGCTGCCCGAATGCCCGACGCTGACCGTCCGCGCCGTCACCAAGGGCGTCTCCCGCCCCGGTTGGCTGGATTTTGACGCCGGCGTCGAGGCCGCGTCGGCTGTGTTCGAGCGCCCGAAGGATCCCCACCGCGCGTCCGACATGCTGTTTATGGCCTTTTCCTCCGGCACGACCGGCTACCCCAAAATGGTGTGGCATGACCACACCTACCCGCTGGGGCACATCCTGACCGCCGTGTTTTGGCAGCGGGTGGCGGAGGACGGCCTGCACTTCACCATCTCGGACACGGGCTGGCTCAAGTCCCTCTGGGGAAAAGCATACGGCCAGTGGCTGGCCGGCGGGGCGGTCTTTGTCTATGACTTTGACAAATTTTCCGCGCCTGATCTGCTGGAAAAAATGGCGGCCCACAAGGTGACCTCCTTCTGCGCGCCGCCCACCATGTACCGCTATATGATCAAGGAGGAGCTCCAAAACTACGATTTGTCGGCGCTCACCCATTGCGCCACAGCGGGCGAGGCGCTCAACCCCGAGGTGTTCAACGTCTGGAAGCGCAAGACCGGGCTGTCGATTTTCGAGGGCTTCGGCCAGTCGGAAACCACCGTCTGCTGCCTGACGGCCTATCCGTTTGTCGAGCCGCATCTCGGCTCGATGGGGCTGCCCGCGCCGGGCTACCGGCTGATTGTCTGCGATGAGGACGGGCGCGAAAGCCCTGCCGGCGTCACCGGCGAGATCTGCATTCGCACCGACGAGGCCGGCGGCGGCAAGCCGTTCGGGCTGTTTTCGGGCTATTTCCGCGACGAGGAAACAACCCGCAAGGTGTGGCATGAAGACCTGTACCACACCGGAGACACCGCCTACCGCGATGAGCATGGGTTTTTGTGGTATGTCGGCCGCACCGACGACGTCATCAAGTCCTCCGGCTACCGCATCGGCCCGTTTGAGGTCGAATCGGCGCTGATGGAGCATCCCGCCGTGCTGGAATGTGCCGTCACCGGCGTGCCCGATCCCGATCGCGGCTTTGCCGTCAAGGCCACGATCGTGCTGGCGCCGGGTTACGCCGCCTCGGACGAGCTGACCAAAACCCTGCAAAATCACGTCAAAACCGTCACCGCGCCGTACAAATACCCGCGGGTCATCGAATATGTCGAGGCGCTGCCCAAAACCATCTCGGGCAAGATCCGCCGGGTGGAAATCCGCGCGCGGGACAACGAAAAAACGGAGAAATAACGTTTTTTTAAAATTGCTCTTTACTCTTTCGCATAAATGGGGTACACTGAAAAGTATATCCTGTTATTATGCCGTCCGGCGGAAGGGGGCGCAGCGAGTGAGCGTGGGACATTGGGCGCAGCGTCTTTTGGAAAAGCTGGTGGATGAGGACTATTTGCTCAACAGCGGCGGAAAACGCCAGAAGAGCAATACGTTGTTTCTGTCCGCCTTGATTGCCGCGGCCTCCGTCGTCGCCATGGGCATCCGCGCCTTGCAGGGCGGAACGCTCGATCTGTTTACCTACCTCTTCCCGCTGGGCACCTCGATCGCCTCGCTGCTGTGCATCCTGCTGCTCGACCGCGCCCAATGGTCGGCGTACCTGCTGTCCTCCGCCATGCTGATCTATTCCGATTATCTGCTGCTGCGCAGCCCGGCGGAGAACTTTCCGCTCATCTGGCTGCTTTTGTTCCCGGTATGCGCCTGCTTCTTCTGGGGCAACGGGTTTGCCATTCCTTACCTCGCGCTGACGCTGGTCAATATTCTGGCCATGTTCTCCCCGCTGTTTGACGCGTGGCGTCTGTCGGACTATCCGCCCGAGCTGCGGCTGGGGCTGCCCATGATGTTCGTGGTGTTTACGGTGGTGTCGGTCGGGGTGGAATATATCCGCGAAAAAACCAGCAACAGCCTCATTCAACTGGCGCACAGCCTCACCGAATCGGCGCACAAGGATCAGCTCACCAAGCTGTACAACCGCCGCGCCTTTTACGACATCATCGGCCGGGAGATCACCCGCGCCCGCCTCAACGGCGGCACGCCCATCCAGCTCATCATGTGCGACATTGACCATTTTAAGGTCATCAACGACCGGTATGAGCATCAGGGCGGCGACCGTTTTCTGGTGCATATCGCCGAAATCCTCACCCGGCATCTGCGCGACAACGACTATTGCTTCCGTTGGGGCGGCGAGGAATTTTTGCTGCTGCTCACCGGCATCTCGCCCGACGCCACGTGGCAGGTGGCCCAGCGTTTGCGCCAGACCATCGAGCAGAAGCCGCTGGAGGATCCCCAGTGCGGCACGATTGCCGCCACCATGAGCTTCGGGCTGCATCAGCTCGACCCGTCGCTGCCGGTGGACGAAAACATCGCCCGCTCCGACCGGATGCTCTACCTGGCCAAGCAAAATGGACGGAATCGGGTGGAGTGCAGCTGGGACCACTAGCATAGTGAACAGTGAGAGGACGCGGGAGATTTTCCAACGTCCTCTCATTCTTTAACTGTTAACTATTCACTGTTCACTGTTCACTGCGTAATTTCCCTCTTGTCGGCAAAGACTATGGCTGACAGGAGGGATTTTTTTGCTCACAAGACGTACCGACCTGGCGGTGGAGGCCCACGAGCTCTGGACCGAGAGCGCACCGAAAACCACGGCGCTGCCGGGGGTGGAAGCCCGGGACTATGTCCGCGAGGGCTGCCCGGTCACCCATGTGAAAATACTAAGCGACGAGGGCGCGCGGGAGCTCGCAAAGCCGGTGGGAACCTATGTGACCATAGAGGTGCAGGGGCTTTCGCGCGGCGACCCGGATGTGTTCGAGCGCAGCGTCCGCGCGGTGGCGCAGGAGCTTAAGCCGCTGCTGCGCGTCGCGCCGAACGCCACGGCGCTGGTGGTGGGGCTGGGCAACCGGGACATCACGCCCGACGCCGTCGGCCCCATCTGCGCCGAAAACGTGATGGTCACGCGGCATTTGGTGGACAAGCTGCCCGATTTGTTCGGCCATATGCGGCAGGTGGCCGCGCTGACGCCGGGCGTGCTGGGCTCGACCGGCATGGAAACCGCCGAGATTCTGCGCGGCGTGGTCGAACGGGTGCGCCCCGACTGCCTGATTATCGTGGACGCGCTGGCCTCCCGCAAGCTGTCGCGCATCTGCGCGACGGTGCAGCTGGCCGACACCGGCATCGTGCCGGGCTCCGGCGTGGGCAACGCGCGCGCCGCCCTCAACCGCGAGACGCTGGGCGTGCCGGTCATCGCGGTGGGCGTGCCGACGGTGGTCGATGTGGCGACCCTGTGCGCCGATATGGCCGAGGAGGCCAACCTCCCCGAACTCGATCCGGCGCTGCTACGCGGGCACGGCGGCGACATGATCGTCACGCCCAAGGAGATCGACACGCAGGTGCGCGACATGGCGCGGGTGGTCGGCTACGCCATCAACATCTGCCTGCACGATGGGATTTCGGTGTCCGACGTCACGGGATTTTTGTCGTAGCAAGGCGAGGCTTGGGGGCATAGCGGGGGTTGACAATGCCCCCCGGCCTGTGATACAATGACGCCCAACACGGGGAGCCCGAGCCACGGGCTGAGAGGGAAGTGCTTCTTCCGACCCTTTGACCTGATCCGGATCATGCCGGCGTAGGGAATATATGGACGCTTTTTCGTGTCCCCGTGTGTTTACGCGGGGACATTTATTTTTTCTATTTTTTTCTAAAAGGAGAGAGTTTTTATGCCGAATGCCGCTGTCGCGTTGCAGGTTCTGCCCGGGGTGTCGGGCAAGGAGGAGATCATCCGGGTGGTGGATGCCGTCATCGCCGAGATCGCCGCCTCCGGCCTTCCCTACGAGGTCGGGCCGTTTGAGACTACCGTCGAGGGCGATTTGGATGTCCTAATGGCGCTGGTGACCCGCTGTGTCAAGCTGTGTATCACCCAGGGCGCACCCAGTGTCATATCCTATCTCAAGATCAATCACGCGCCCGAAGGGGTGTGGAGCACCGATGAAAAAGTCACAAAGCATCGCGGCTAATCTCTACCCCGTGGGGTTTTGCCTTGTGCTCCTCGTGCTGTGGCAAACCCTTGGCGGAGAGGGCGCGTCGTCGTTTTTGCTGCCGTCGCCGCTCAAGATCGGGCGGGCGTTTGCGCTGGGCTTCGGCGACCTCATGGGCCACGCGCTGGCCACGCTGGAGGAGGCGTTTTGGGGGCTGGCGCTGGCGCTTTTCGCCGGTTTTTTGACGGCGGTCTTGATGGACGCCTTCCCCGTCGCACGCCGTACGCTCTACCCGCTGCTGGTGGTCAGCCAAACGGTGCCGACCGTTGCGCTGGCACCGGTTTTGGTCATCCTGCTGGGCTACGGCACGGCGCCCAAGGCGGCCGTCGTGGCGCTGACCTGCTTTTTTCCGCTGACCATCGCGCTGTTTGACGGGCTGGCCGCCGCCGACCCGGATATGACCGGGCTGCTGCGCGCCATGGGCGCAAACCGCCGGCAGATTTTTCGGCATGTCAAGTGGCCGGGGGCGTTGCCGTCGTTTTTCTCCGGCCTGACCGTGGCGGTGACCTATTCGCTGACCGGCGCGGTTATCGCCGAATGGCTGGGCGGCGACCGGGGGCTGGGCGTCTACATGATGCGGGTGAAAAAATCGTACGCCTACGACAAAATGTTCGCCGCCATCCTGCTGGTCACCCTGCTCAGCCTGTTTTTTGTGGCGATATGCAAGACAATTAGACGGAATGCGTTGAAATACAATGCAAATTGAAAAGATTGATTGAGGGGAATTTTCCATATGCGACAAAGACTGATTTTCCTGCTGCTGACACTCTGTCTGCTGACCGCCTGCGGCGCGCCGGCGGCCTCCCCGACGGAGGGCGCGATCCCTGTACGCTTTGTGCTGGACTGGATTCCAAATATAAATCACGCTGGAATATACATTGCCGATAGTCAAAATTATTTCGCCGACGAGGGGCTTTCGGTGGAGATCCTCCAGCCGCCCGAGGGCGGCGCGCTGCCGCTATTGACCGCCGGCCACGCCGAGTTTTGCGTCAGCTTTCAAGAGGAGCTGGCGGCGGCCATCACCGCTGAGACGCCGCTGCCGGTCGTTGCCGTGGCCGCGATTTTGCAGCACAACACCTCGGGCATCTTGTCGCCCAAAAACAAAAACATCCGCTCGCCGCGCGATTTGGAGGGGCGGCGCTACGCCACCTGGGATATGCCGGTGGAGCTGGCCATCCTCGAAACGGTCATGACGCGCGACGGCGGCGATTTTTCCCGGCTCGTCCGCGTGCCGAGTACGGTGACCGACGTGATGACCGCGCTGGCGACCGACATCGACGCGGTGTGGGTCTATTACGGGGTGGACGGCGTGGCGGCCGAGCAGCTTGGCGTGGAGACCAACTTTTTCCTGTTTTCCGATTTTGACCCGGCGCTGGACTTTTACACGCCGGTCATCGCCTCCTCCGAGGCGTTTTTGCGCGAGCATCCCGACACGGCACGCAAATTTTTAAAGGCGGCGGCGCGGGGCTATGCCTACGCCGCGGCGCATCCGGACGAGGCCGCCGATATTCTGGTGGCCGCCGCGCCCGAAACGGACCGCGATTTGGCCGTGGCGGGGCTGCGCTATCTGGCCGGACAGTTTGTCGCCGAGGCACCGCGCTGGGGCGAGATCGACCAGACCCGCTGGGACGGTTTTATGGATTGGCTGAACAACGAAGAGCTGCTGCCGCGCGCCATCGCGCCGGGCGAGGGCTTTTCCAACGACTACCTCTCATGAGCGGGCTGGTGCTTTCCGGCATTTGCAAGGCATTTGACGGTGCGCCGCTGCTGGAGGAGGTATCTCTTGCGGTGGCTCCGGGCGAGATTGTCGCGGTGCTGGGCGTCTCCGGCGTGGGCAAAAGCACCCTGTTTTCCATCGCGGCGGGGCTGACCCCGCCCGACGCCGGCAGGGTGACGCTTGGCGGCGAGGACATCACCGGACGCCCCGGCGCGGTCGCCTTCATGCAGCAAAAGGACCTGCTGCTACCGTGGAAAACCCTGTTGGACAACGTCGCGCTGCCGCTGGTGCTGCGGGGCGTGTCCCCCAAACAGGCGCGGGCCGAGGCGGCGGCGCAGCTTGCGCCGTTCGGGCTGTCCGGCCATGAAAAAAAATATCCCGCCCAGCTTTCGGGCGGGATGCGCCAGCGGGCGTCGCTGCTGCGGGCGTCGCTTTGCTCCGGCGGGGCGCTGCTGCTCGACGAGCCCTTTTCGGCGCTCGACGCGCTGACGCGGGCCGAGACCCGCCGTTTTTTCGTCGCGCAGCTGGCGCGTCTAAACCTGCCGGCGCTGCTGATCACCCACGATGTGGAGGAGGCGCTGCTGCTGGCCGACCGGGTGTGTCTGCTGGCGGGGCGGCCGGCGCGGCTGACCGACGTTTTCCCGGTGGACGCGCCGCGCCCGCGCGGGGAGGACTTTGCCGCGTCGGAGCCGTTTATCGGTCTAAAAAAAGCAATATTATCCCGGCTAGAAGAGTAAGCGCCGGCAGAGGGCAGGACTTGGCCGGGCGGGCGCACTCCGGCTCGGCGGGCTGCTCGACCAGCAGACGCGGCGCGACCCGCCGCCACAATTCGTTGAGCTCCTCGGGGGAGAGGATGGGACAGTCCATGGGGCACCTCCAAGTCAGATAACAGATAACAGATAGGGACGCGGAACCAATTAAGAATTAAGAATTAAAAATTAAGAATGATGAGAGCGGGGCAAACCCCATCGTTTGTAGGGGCGAACTGCGTTCGCCCGGCGTATTGGCTCTCGTTGGCTCCACGCGTCGATGATGCTCGCCCGCTCCCGTCCATAACAACACAAAAACAACGGCAGGGGAACCCCCTGCCGTTATCATATGGTTATTTTTACTCGGCCGACACCAAATAATAATACACCGGCTGGCCGCCGTTGATCAGGCCGACCTCCGCGCCAGGGCATTCCTGCTCAAAGACCGCGCCGGTGGCGGCGGCCTCCTCGGACGAGACGCCCTCGCCGTAAAACACCGTGATAAACGACGGATTTTTCTGCGCCATTTGCGACGCCAGCGCCCGCACGGCCAAGCCGCGGTCGGGATCGTGGAACAGCAGCGCCCCGTCGAGCAGGGACATATGGTCGCCGGCGGCGATATCGCGCCCGTCATACTGCGAATCGCGCGCGGCGTAGGTGATATGCCCGGTGTTGACGCGGGACATCGCCGCTTCCATGGCCTCGCGGTTGTCGGACAGCTCGGCCTGCGGATCAAAGGCCAGCTGCGCCGAAATCCCCTGCGGGATGGACTTGGTGGGGATGACCACCACCATTTTATCGGTCAGCGGAACGCACTGCTCGGCGGCCAGAATGATATTTTTGTTGTTGGGCAGGACGAAGACGACCTCGGCGGGGGTTTTGTCCACCGCGCGGAGGATGTCCTCGGTGCTGGGGTTCATGGTCTGCCCGCCCGACACCAGCTCGTCGGCGCCCAGATCGCGGAAGACCGCCTCCACGCCGGTACCGGCGCACACCGCCACAAAGCCGTATTTTTTGGACGGCGGAACCTTGCGGTGGGTCTCCTCCTGTCGGACAACCTGCTCCGAGTGCTGCTCCTTCATGTTTTCGATCTTCACGGAGGTCAGCGCGCCGCAAAACAGCGCCTCCTCCAGCACCTTGCCGGGGTGGTTTGTATGGATATGCACCTTGATGAGCTCGGCGTCGTCCAGCATGACCAGACTGTCTCCGGCGGTCTCCAAAAAGGCTTGCAGCCGGCGCGGATCGCGGCCCTTTTTGGCGCGGGTGACAATAAATTCGGTACAATAGGCGAATTTGATGTCCTCCGTGGAAAAGCTGCCGAACTGCGCTTTTTCGCGCGGGGCATCGATAACCTCCCCGCCGGAGCTCACAACATCCTGCCCGCGCAGGGCGGCCAGCATGCCGGAAAGAATAATCACCCAGCCGCGCCCGCCCGCGTCGATAACGCCGGCGGCCTGAAGCACAGGGTTTTGATGCACCGTCTCGGCCAGCGCGCGCTGGGCGCTTTGCAGCATGGTTTCGAGCACCGCGTCGGGCGACCGATTGCTTTGCGCGAATTCGTACGCCTCCTCGGAGGACACCCGCGAAACGGTCAGAATGGTGCCCTCGGCGGGCTTCATCACCGCGCCGTAAGCTGTCTGGACTCCCTCGCGCATGGCCTCGGCCCACTGCAAGCCGTCCATGACGGGCAGCTCCTTGGCCACGCGGGCAAAGCCGCGAAACAACAGCGACAAAATCACGCCCGAATTGCCGCGCGCGCCGCGCAAAAGCGCCTGCGCCGCCGATCCGGCGGCCTGACCCAGCGCCTCCGGCGCGGACTTTTTCAGCTCCGCGGCGGCGGCGCTTATGGTCAGCGACATATTGGTGCCCGTATCGCCGTCGGGCACGGGGAAGACATTGAGCTCGTTGACCGCTTGGCGTTCGGCCTCAATGGCCGCCGCCGCCGAAACAATCATCCGTGAAAATAGGGCTCCGTCAATTCTCTCAACCATTCTTTAATTGCTCCCTGCCAGCATGGAATCCACCCAGACATCCACCTCGGAAACGGCGACACCGGTCAGTTTTTCCACATGATAGCGCACCTCGGCGCGGATGGAGTCGCATACCGCCGGAATATTGACCCCGTGCTCCACGGCAATATGCAGCGAAACGCACAGCTCGCCGTCGTCATGAAAGGTCACCTTGACGCCCTTGGCGACGCTCTCGCGTTTGAGCAGATAGACAAATCCGTCGGATACCGACCGGGCGACCATCCCCTTGACGCCGAAGCAATTGGTGGCTACCCATCCGCTGATGGACGTGAACACGTCCACCGAGATGTCAATCGAGCCGAGTTCGGTTTGTATTTTCATCTTTTCATCCTCCTCGTGGGGAATTCCCCGTCGGCTTCGCCGACAGCCCCTTTGAAAAAGGGGCCTTGGGGCCGCCCCTACTTTCCCTGCAAATATATTTGCATCCCCGCGCCGGCGCGGTTGTGCGGCAGCGTGGAAAATCCGAGCTTCCGATAAAAAATCTCCTTGCCGGGGGCGGAAAACAGCGACAGCGGAGCCCACAGACCGGGCGGCAGCATGGTTTCCACCTGACGCTCCGCCACGCGCACGAGCGCCCGGCCCAAGCCTTGGCGGCGGTAGGCCGGGGTCACCAGCAGGTCGCACAGCAGAAAGACAAACGCGCCGTCGCCCACCACCCGCGCCATGCCGCACAGGGTGTCGTCCAGGGCGGCACGCAGGGTAAACAGAGACCGCTTGACCGACATATCAATCTGCGCCGGGTCGAGCGGCGGCATCCCGCTCTGGGCGCGCAAAACCTCGAAATCCTTGGCCGTCAGGGTGTTGATGGAAATATCCGCTCTCATACGCCCAGCGTGTCCTTGATGCGGTCCCATTCCTCACGCGGCGTGGTGTCCAGCACGTCGGACGCCGTGTCGGGCAGCAGCGCCGGATAGCCCGCCGCCTCCATGTCGGCCACAAAGGCGCGCGCGGCGGTATATTTGTGCAACGCCATCAGCCGCTCGAGCTGCCAGAAGGCGTTCAGCGCCGCCTCGCTTTCGGCGGCTTGCGCCGCCTGCTCCGCCAACTGCGCCTTGGCGTCCTCCTCGGTGCGCGCCAGCTCGGCCTTCAGCGCCGCGCGGGCCGCCCGCATGGCGTCGATTTCCGCCCGGAGCCCGGACATCGTCAGGGCGTCCTGCTCGGCATTTTGGGTCAGCGTCGCGTTTTCCTGTTGCAATTTTTCGATGCTCTGCAAGGCCGACACCGAAAACTGCGTCTGCTGCTTCTGCGCCTCGGCCCAATCCTCCTCGCTCTGGCGCTGCATGTGCGCCATGTATGACAAAAACACCAGCACCAGCGCCACAAACAGCAGGCCGATCACATATTTAAACAGAAACCCGGGGCTGGGCGGGACCGACTTGGCGTTTTTTTTCGGCGTGTCCGGCTTGATCGGAACAATTTTTGTCTCCGGTTCCATGGCCTTACTCCTCCGTATTGAGCGTGTCCAGCAGGGACATCAGGCGGTCGAGGTCGTCGTTGCCGTAAAACTCCAGCTCGACCCGGCCCTTTTGCCGTCCCGGCACAATGCGCACGCGCCGGCCCAACCCTTGGGACAGGCGCTTTTCGTGCTCCTCTAAGTAATTGGGTTCCTGCTTTTTGGCCGGTTTTTCCTCGGACAAAAGCCGTTGCGCCAGCGCCTCCACCTGCCGCACCGAAAAGCCCTCGGCGACTGTTTTGCGCGCGGCCTGTTCCTGCTTTTGCGCCGGCAGGCTCAGCAGCGCCCGGGCGTGTCCGGCCGAGAGCGCCCCGGTCAGCACCATCTCCCGCACCGGCGGGCACAGCGACAGCAGCCGCATGGCATTGGCCACGGCCGGGCGCGAGCGCCCCACCCGCAGGGCGGCCTCCTCCTGGGTCAGGCCGTATTCCTCGATGAGGGACTGGAGTCCCTCGGCCTCCTCGATGGGGTTTAGGTCCTCCCGTTGCAGGTTTTCGATCAGCGCCAGCTCGGCGGCGCGGCGGTCGTCGGCCTCGAAGACAATGGCGGGGATCTCGGCCAGTCCCGCCAAACGGGCGGCACGCCAACGGCGTTCCCCCGCGATGATCTGATAAAACCCGGACGAAAGCCGCCGCACCGCCACCGGCTGCAAGACGCCGTGCCGGCGGATGCTCTCGGCCAAATCGTTCAGGGACTGCTCGTCAAATTGTTTGCGGGGCTGGTCGGGATTGGGCTCCACCTCGGCGATGCGCAGCGATACGCTGCCGCCCTCGGGCGCGCGCAGCGCCTCATCGCCCAGCAGGGCGCCCAGTCCCCGGCCCAGACCCGGATTTTTCCCGGCCATAAAAAGAGCCTCCTCTGTGAGTACAAGTTCCTACCTGCGCTTGCGGGGTAGCTTCCTCGCGGTAAAATAGACATTGCCCGACAGCGCCGGGATGGTCAACGTCAGCTTGCCGCCCACCGGCGACAGCCTGCGCCCGAACAGATCGGAGATAATCCCGCCGCTCCACGAAAACGTCGCCTCATGGGGCGCGTCGCCCCGGTTGGCCACGATGAGCGCGGTTTCCTCCTCCGTCTCGCGGGCAAAGACCAACAGCGGTCCCTGCGCGTATAAATATTGAATCTCCCCGGCCTGCAAGCAGCGGTGCTCGTTGCGCGCCTGCCCCAGCAGGGTGTACCACGCCAGCAGGTCGTGATCCTCATGCCCCCACGGATAGCCCCGTCGGTTGAACGGATCCTCAAAGCCCTGCAAGCCGGCCTCGTCGCCGTAATAGACGCAGGGCGAGCCCGGAAAACAGAACAAAATCAGCGCACCCAGCTTGAGCCGGGCGGCGGCCAGCCGGTATCGCTCGGGCGAGAGCTGGAAAACCGCCTTTTCCTCGCGCGGCAGATTGTATTCATGCCCCTGTGCGCCCAGCACGGTCAGCACCCGCGGGGTGTCATGGGTGCCGAGGCTGTTCATCAGGCTGATATAGGCGTCGCGCGGATAATTTTCGCGCAGGGACTCCATCGCGTCGCGGAAATCCTCGGCAAAGCCGCCCAGCAGATAGGAAAGCAGGGCGTTGCGCAGCGGATAATTCATCACGCCGTGCAGCTCACGTCCCAGAAAATAGCGCCGGCGGACGTCGTAGGAGATTTTGTTGGACGCGTCCTCCCACACCTCGCCGATCAGGACGGCGTCGGGGTTTTCCTCCCGCAGTGTCTCGCGCAGACGGACGATAAAGTCGTCCGGCAGCTCGTCGGCCACATCCAGCCGCCAGCCGGAAGCCCCGGCGCGCAGCCAATGACGGATGACGCTGTCTCGTCCGCCTACCACAAAGTCTATGTAGGCCGGACAGCTTTCATTCACCTGCGGCAGGGTGTAAATCCCCCACCAGGACGAGTATTGGAAGGGCCATTCGCGGAAATCGTACCACGAAAAATAGGGCGAGACCTGCGACTGGTGCGCGCCGACGCTGTCGTAGCTTCCGCGCGCGTTGAAATACCGGGAATCATATCCTGTGTGGGAAAAAACGCCGTCCAGAATCACCCGTATCCCCAGCGACGCCGCTTGGGCGCACAGGGCGCGGAATTCCTCCTCGGTGCCGAACATAGGGTCGATTTTGTGGTAGTCGGCGGTGTCGTACCGATGATTGGAGGCGGCCTCAAACACCGGGCTAAAATAAATCGTATTGACACCCAGAGAGTTGAGATACAACAACTTCTCCCTCACGCCCGCAATGGATCCGCCGAAAAAGTCCCGGTTTGTGATCTCGCCGTTCTCCTCCGGCAGGAACACCGGCACATCCTCCCAGTTTTTGTGGACGATCCGGTTTCCAATCATCCCCTTGGGGTTGGGCGTCTTGGTGCGGCGGAAGCGGTCAGGGAAAATATGGTAGGTCACACCCGCGCCGTACCACGCCGGCGTGTCGTTTTTGGCGTAGACGGTAAGCTGAAAAGCGCGGCCAGGCTCGTCCCGCCGCGCTCCCTCGCCGCCGGAGCCCCGGTCGTTGTTGCCGTAGTAAAACGACGGTCTGCCGGGGCTTTCCAGCCGGAAATAATACCAAGCCGGCCCCAGCCGATCCCCCGTGGGCAGCACGGCGCGATACAGGTCGCGTGCGCCGGACAAGCCGGCCCAGCCCATGGGAATCTCGACCGTTTCGCGGTCAAACTCAAATTCGACGTGCAAAAACACGGCCGAAACCGCCCAATCGCGCGGCGGCGTGATGGCGAAACGCACCTCGGTCCCGGCTTCCACCGCGCCGAAGGGGGTCTTATAAAAAGAATCTCTGGAATTGTATACCATTTCTCACCGCACCTTCGCGCCCGGCTTCATGCCCTCGGGGGCAAACAAAACGGACACCTCGTCGTCATTGTTCTCGGCGCAGAGGATCATCCCTTGGCTCATGACGCCGCGCAGCTTGACCGACTTGAGGTTTTTGACCAAAATGACCGACCGGCCCACCAGCGCCTCCGGCTTGTAAAACCGCGCGATGCCCGAGACAACTTGGCGCGGCTCGCCGGCGTCCACCTGGAGGCAGAGCAGTTTGTCCGAACCCGCCACCGGCTCGCAGGAGAGCACACGGGCCACCCGCAGGTCGAGCCTGGCGAAGTCGTCGATGGTAATTTCCGGGATAGCCGGGGTTTTTTCGACCACAGGCGCGGCTTTTGCCTCGGCCTCGATGCGCGGGAAGAGATTTTCGCCCTTGAGAATGACCTCGCCCTCGATTTGCGCCCGCATCTTGGAGGCGGCGCGCGGCATGGCCGGCTCGATGAGCGGCACCAGCGCCCGCAGCACGGTCACAAGGGTTTTCAGCACCGCCGCCAGCCGGGGCCTGTTGGCCTCGTCCTTGGCCAGCGCCCACGGCATGGTCTCGTCGATGTATTTGTTGGCGCGCGCGACCAGCTTCCACGCCTCGGCCAGCGCGTTCGCCGTTTGGAAGGCGTCGAGCGCGGCGTGATAGCGGGCCTCTGTCTGTTCGATCAGCGCCAGCACCTCGGCGTCCAGCGGCGCGGCTTCGACCGCGTCGGACAGAGCCCCGGCGAAATATTTTTCGCACATGGCGGTCGTGCGGGAAAGCAGATTGCCCAGATCGTTGGCCAGATCGGAGTTGACCCGCGCGACAAACTGGTCGCGGGTCAGGGTGCCGTCTGCATTGTAGGGCATCTCGCGCAGCAGGTAGTACCGCACGGCGTCCACGCCGAACTCGTCCACAAGGTCACGCGCATAGACGACGTTGCCCTTGGATTTGGACATTTTGTCGTCGCCGGAGAGCAGCCACGGATGCCCCAAAATCGTCGTCGGCAGCGGAATGTCCAGCGCCATCAGGATGATCGGCCAATAAATGGCGTGAAACCGCACAATGTCCTTGCCGATGACATGCACATCGGCCGGCCAGTATTTTTGGTAGAGCGGGCCGCTGACCCCGTCGGGGTCATAGCCCAGCGCCGTGATATAATTGGACAGCGCGTCAATCCAGACATAGACGACATGGCCGGGGTCAAAATCCACCGGCACGCCCCACGAAAAGCTGGTGCGCGAGACGCAAAGATCCTGCAAGCCGGGCTTGAGGAAATTGTTGATCATCTCGTTGCGGCGGGATTCGGGCAGGATAAAGTCCGGGTGCGCCTCGATATGACGCATCAGCCGGTCGGCATAGCGCGACAGCTTGAGAAAGTAGGCTTCCTCGCGGG
Organism: Oscillospiraceae bacterium; assembly: GCA_031550755.1. Classification (GTDB taxonomy): domain Bacteria; phylum Bacillota; class Clostridia; order Oscillospirales; family UBA929; genus JAVBOJ01. The sequence goes on along the minus strand of JAVBOJ010000010.1, from coordinate 38,313 downwards.
CGGGAGAAACCTCCGCGCCGCAGTCGGGGCAGCGATGGCCCTCGGCCTGTGTCTCGGTGTAAAACGCCTCGCAGGCGACGCAATACAGCCCCTCGTAGGCAGATTTGTAAATATCTCCCTGCTCGTAGAGCTTCTTGAAAATCTTTTGCACGATTTTTTCATGGGCGGGGTCGGTCGTGCGGATAAAGCCGTCATAGCTGACGTCCATAAAATCCCAAATGCGGCGTAGCTCGCCGGCGATTTTGTCCACATGCGCCTGCGGGGTCAGGCCGTCCTTCTTGGCCTGCTCCTCGATTTTCTGCCCATGCTCATCGGTGCCGGTGAGGTAATAGACGTCAAATCCCTGCGCGCGTTTGTGGCGCGCCAGGCAGTCAGTCAGCACCGCCTCGTATGTGTTGCCGATATGCGGCACGCGCGACGCGTAAGTGATGGAGGTGGTAAGATAATATTTCGGACGGTTCATGCAACGACCCCCGGTTTCGTATTTTTACCGATGGTATAGTATATCACCATGCGGAAGAAATGGCAAGAGTGAGAAGTAGGGGCGACCGTCCCCGGTCGCCCGCGTGTACAACCCCGTCAACAAAAAACCAGAGGCGGCCTTGCGGCCGCCCCGTCACATTTTATAACCCCTGTTCGCGCCGCCGCTGCAACAGCGCCTCAATCCGCCGGGTGGGGTCGAGCAGGTCGCTGATCGACCGGTCATAGTTGAGGGTGTTGATGATATAGGATATGTACTTGGACATATCCACCTCGCAGAACCACGGGCTGTTTTTCAGCGCCTCGGGACGGTAGACCAGATTGGTGCAAAACACCTTCTCGATCAGCCCGGCGGCGTGCGCCTCATGGAATTTGTCCAGACCCTCGCAAAACAGGCCGAAGGTGGCGAATACAAAAATGCGCCGCGCGCCGAGGTTTTTCAGATCCTGCGCCACCGACAGCATCGACTCGCCGGAGGAAATCATATCATCCACGACAATGATGTCCTTGCCGGCGACATTGTCGCCCAGAAACTCATGCGCCACAATGGGATTGCGCCCGCGCTCCATCTTGGTGTAATCGCGGCGCTTGTAAAACATGCCGAGGTCGATGCCGAGCACGGTGGAGTAAAAAATACAGCGCGCCATGCCGCCCTCGTCGGGAGACACGACCATCAGATGCTCCCGGTCAATCTGGATGTCCGGCACCCTTTTGACCAGCGCCTTGACCATCTGGTAGGTGGGGCGCACGTTCTCAAACCCCTTGAGCGGCACGGCGTTTTGCACCCGCGAGTCATGCGCGTCAAAGGTGATGATGTTCTCCACGCCCATATTGGTCAGTTCTTGCAGCGCCATGGCGCAGTCCAGAGATTCGCGGGCGAAGCGCTTGTGCTGCCGGCCCTCATAGAGCATCGGCATGATGACCGTGATGCGGCGGGCCTTGCCGCCGGCGGCGGCGATGATCCGTTTGAGATCCTGATAATGGTCGTCCGGACTCATGGGCACCGTCATGCCGTACATCTGGAAATCGACGCCGTAATTGAACACATCACACAGAATATACAGGTCATAGCCGCGCACCGATTGCAGCATCAGCGCCTTGGCCTCGCCGGTGTTGAAGCGCGGACAGGAGGCCTGGATCTGATACTGCCCGCCTTGGGAGGCAAGGGAGGAGTCGTCCAGCGACATTTGTTCGGCGCTGTGCGTTTCGGAACGCCAGCGGGTGAGGTAGCCGTCAATCCTGCCGATGAGATCCTCGCAGCCGCGCATGCCCAAAACGCCCAACTGGCCGTAGGGCATGGCGTAGCTCTGGTCGTCGAGATGTGTCGTATCCACCTTGCATTCTCCTTTTTAGATCCTGCAAGCGGCTGAGGCGCTTGCGGGAAAATGGCGTAAGGATATTTTTTGGCGCAAGGAATGCGCCTGCGCGATAATTCTATTTTACGGGGGTTTTGAGCGCCGCAGTCAGGCGAGCAAATTCCGGAATGCCCAGCGTTTCTCCGCGCGCCGAGGGCGCGATGCCGGCCCGGGCGAGCGCCTCGGCCACCGTTTCGCGCGGCAGCCCCAGCGCCCCCAAGGCGTTGAGCAGGGTCTTGCGCCGCTGGCCGAAGGCCGCGCGGGTCACCCGGAAGAAAAACTCCCTGTCGGGCAGCTCGGCCGGGGCGGCATCCAGCCGCACGACCGACGAGGTCACCTTGGGCGGCGGGACAAAACAGTGCGGCGGCACGTCAAACAAAATGCGCGGCGCGGCGTGCGCCTGACAGAAGATTGAAAACGCGCCATAATCCGGCGTGTCCGGCGCGGCGCAGATGCGCCGGGCGACCTCCCGCTGCACCATGACGGTGATCCGGGCAAAGCGGTTGCGGGAGAGCAGCTTGGTGAGGATCGGCGTGGTGATCTGATAGGGCAGGTTGGCGCAGACAATCGGCGTCAAACCCTGGAAATAGGTGTCCATCAGCGCGTCAAAATCGGCCTTCAGCGCGTCGGTGTGCAAAACAGTGACCTGCGGACAGTCTCCGACCGTCTCGGCCAGCACCGGCAGCAACCGCGCGTCCAGCTCCAACGAAACCACACGGCCGGCCGTTTCGGCCAGCGCGCGGGTCAGCACGCCGGCGCCCGGGCCGATCTCCAGCACGCCGACCGACTCGTCCACCCCGGCGCCGCGCACGATGGCGCGGACGATGTGCTCCTCACGCAAAAAATTCTGCCCCAGCGCGTGGGACAGACGGATCTCATGCCGGGAGAGCAAGTCCCTCATGGACGTCGGGTCGCACAGCGCGGAGAGCTCCATGGCGTATACCTCGGGTTGTGAAAAATAAACCGTTTGCAGGGGCGGCCATTGGTGTAGGGGCGAACTGCGTTCGCCCGCCGTCCCCCAAGACCCCTTTTTCAAAGGGGCTGTCGGCGGAGCCGACTGGGGGATTGGATGCGGGGACGCGGCGGACTGCGTCTATGTCACGCTCGCTCGGCCCTGCCGCTTCGGCTTTCCCTGCGGGAAAGACCTGCGCTTTGTCACAAAATAAGTCCGCGCTCCGCGCAAAGCAAGCTTTGCGTCTCCGCTTGCCTTATTTTGCGACTCGGGCCGGCGAGACGCTTCTTCTATTTTACCCGTCCACCCCGAATTTTGTCAAGTGGGCGGACGGCGGAGATTTGCCGCTTGGGCACTTGCCAAAAATGAGAAATTGTTGTAAAATTATAGCACTTAGAAGAGAGAGGGGCTTCACGCCATGTTGTCCGAGCGAGAAATTACCGATATTTTACAAAAAACCGGCGTCTTGCAGGAGGGTCACTTCCGCCTGACCTCCGGCCGTCATTCCGACCGCTATATGCAGTGCGCCCGGCTATTCCAATGGGCGCTGGAGGCCGAAAAGCTTTGCGCCATGCTGGCCGGGCTGTTTGCCGGCGAAAAAATTGACGTGGTCATCGGGCCGGCGGTCGGCGCTGTGCAGATGGCGTTTGAGGTCAGCCGGCATCTGGGCTGCCGCAATATTTTCGCCGAGCGCGTGGACGGCGCGCTGACCCTGCGGCGCGGGTTTTATATCGATCCCGGCGAGCGCGTGCTGGTCGTGGAGGATACCATCACCACCGGCGGCACCGTCCGTGAGGTCGTGTCGCTGGCGCAGGCTGCCGGCGGGCAGGTTATCGGCGTCGGCTCCATTGTGGACCGCAGCGGCGGCAAGGCCGATTTCGGCGTACCGCTGCGCGCCTGTGTGCAAATCGATCTGCCCTCCTGGGAGGAAAAAGACTGCCCGCTGTGCGCCCGGGGTCTTCCCATTGTCAAGCCGGGCAGCCGCCAGTGAATCCGCACAAGGGACACCGGGAACGCTTGCGGGAGAGGTTTCTCGCCGAGGGACTGGACAATTTCCCGGAGCACAATATCCTCGAGCTGCTGCTTTTTTACGCGCTGCCGCAAAAGGACACCAACCCCATCGCCCACGCGCTGCTAACGGAATTCGGGTCGCTGGCCGGCGTGCTGGACGCGCCGCTGGAGGAGCTCTGCAAGGTGTCCGGCGTGGGGCAAAACGCCGCCGTGCTGATCAAGCTCCTGCCGCCGTTTTGGCGGCGCTATCAGATGTCACGCACCGCGGGCGACGACTGCCTCGACACCATTGAAAAGGCCGGGGCGTATCTCCTGCCGCGCTTTTTCGGGCTCAAGACCGAGCAGGTCTATGTGCTGTGTCTCGACGCAAAATGCAAGCTGCTGGTTTGCAAAAAGTTGTTTGAGGGCATTGTCAACGCCGCCCAGATCCACACGCGGCGCGTGGTGGAACTGGCCTTGGCGTGCAACGCGTCCAGCGTTATTTTGGCGCACAACCACCTCTCCGGGGTGGCGCTGCCTTCTCATGACGACCGCGTCACCACCCTGCGGCTCAAGGAGGCGCTGGAATCGGTCGGGGTGTTTCTGGCCGATCATATCATCGTCGCCGAGGAGGATTTTGTCTCGATGGCGCAGAGCGGATGGTGAAGTTAGATAACAGAGAACAGATAATAGATAACAGATAGGGACGCGGGGGTTCTGCCCCGTCGTTGTAGGGGCGACCGTCCCCGGTCGCCCGTCGACTGGGGCTGGGGACTTGGATGCGCCCCCTACATATTCCCCCGCAAAAAAAGCCGGGCGGGGATCCCCCGCCCGCCTCCAAATTACAATTCCCCGTTGCCGGCATCGTCCGCGACAAACACGCCCCTCGGCGGGAACAGCGCGTCCCGCGCGTCGGTTTCGTTCTCGTGCAGCCGGATCACCCGCCGCATACAAAAGATCACTGCGCCCAGCACCACCGGCGGCTGCCAGGCGTACTGCCAGAAGTGGATGCCGGCGTCGGACATCGCCGACAGCAGGTAATTGGACGAATTGTAGGCCATGTGCAGCAAAATGGGCACCCACAAATTGGCCGTTTTTTCATACAAATAGCCGAATAAAACGCCCATCAGCGTGGCGTAAAAAATCTGTACCGGATTGCCGTGCGCCAGCCCGAACACCAGCCCGGACAGCACCGCCGAAACGATCATCGGGAAGCCCCGGCGCAAAATGCGGTAACAAAAGCCGCGTGCCATGACCTCCTCGGCAATCGGCGCGAGGACACAGCTCATCAGCGCCGCCAGCAGAGGCGGGCCGCTGCCGATGACCTCCATGACCTGTTCGTGCTGGGCGACGGCCTCCTCGGAAAAATTGGCCACGGCGACCAAAAATCCCGTGAGGGTGTTGCACAAAATCCCCAGCAGCGCCACCGGGACGAAATCATGTACATTGATCCGGCGCAGACCAAGCGTCGCCGCCGTTGGACGGTGGAAAAACCGCAGTCCGCCCCACAAAATCAGCAAAAATACCACCGCCGTCACAATGTCAACGGCGTTGATCCATGGATAGATAAATTCTCGCCACGCCGCGCTCACGGCCTCGTCGGCCTCCGAACCGGCATACTGCGCCCAGAAAAACCGCCCGCCGACAGCCCCCATCAGCTCACCCGCAAGTCGTTGCAGCAGATGGTAGAGCGCCGGGGCGACCGCCGCCAGAAGCAGGATTTTAACCCTGCTTGCGATTGAGCTTCTCATGTAGACGGGCCTCTTCTTTCGTCCAGTATAGTCGCAGCAGGCACCAGCCGGCCAGCGCCGCGCCCACAAGGCCGAAGACCACCAGCAGGATCACCGGGGTGTCCTTGCCGACGAGCAGGTCGGACACCAGGTTGCCCACGCTTTTGTAGGAAATATGCAGGATCACGGGCGCCCAGAGATAGCCCGTCCATTCATAACTCAACGCCAGCACGACGCCGAGCACCGCGGCGTACGCGCCCTGCCCCAGTCCCATATGCGCCGCGCCGAAGAACAGCGCGCTGCCGCCCACCGAAACCCAGACCGGCAGTTCGTTACGCAGCGCCTTGTAGGACAGGCCGCGGAACAGAAGCTCCTCAATCAGCGGGATGCAGACGCAGAACACCAGCAGCACCACAAACAGACTGGCATTCGTGGGAAAACCGGTCATGGTCTGGGCGTCGCCGAAGGTCACGCCGAAAATCGGGCGCAGCGTGGTGCGGGCCAGCAGATTCAGCCCGATGCCGCCCAAGACGCAAAACAGCGCCGGTACCGCGTGCCCCGCCGTGGGCAGGGTCAGGGTCGGCCGGGACAGACCCAGGTTGCTTTTGCGCAGCAGCTGCGTCGCGCCCAACAGCACCAGCGCGCCGGCCAGAAAAATCACCGCGAGCCCCATGTTGTTGGTTTCGGGCAAGCCCGCCGCCTTCACAGAGGTGGAAAACACCCATTGGAGCGCGATGTAGGCAAAGGGGAACAGCAGCGCCAGCGTCAAACTCCATACCGATTTCTTCAAGAGGAACCACTCCTTTTGTGAAATTTTCTTCCGTGCCTTTTTTGTTTCGCAGTCGGATTCATTCCGCCGGAGAAGCATCCTTATGATATAATTCTTGTGAAACGGCTCCCGTTTCACAAGACCGCTCCCAGTATACCTCAAACAGGCACCAGACCGCAAGGGCTGCGCCCAAAACACCCCAGACGATGATCAAAAACAGCGGGGTTTCCGCGCCGATCAGCAGATTGCCCACCAGATTGCCCGAGCTGTTGTACGATACATGCAGGAGAATCGGCGCCCACAGGCTACCGCTCCAGTGGAAGCAAAGCGCCAGCGCGACGCCCAGCAGGGTGGCGTATGTACTCTGGATCCAATTAAAATGCACCGCGCCGAACAGCATTGCCGACAGGAGCACCGACAGCCAGACCGGCAAGCCCCGCCGCAGCGCCGTGTACGAAAGCCCGCGAAAGACGATCTCCTCGGCCACCGGCGCGACAAACCAGACGATCGGCAGGGCCAGCAGCAAGCCGCCGCCCATCAAGGTCTGCATGAGCCCTTCGTAATTGGCCGTTTCGGCCGCCGGCAGCGGGATGATCCGCATGAGCGCGATGGTCAGGACATTGAGCCCGATGCCGCCCAGGAGCAGCTTGCCGACAAGGCGCGGCTTGACCGTCAGCCTGGTTTCCCGCCAAAAAGAGCGCTTGCACAGGCGGTAGATCCCCGCCGTCCCGAAAATCAGGAGAGCCGCCGACACCATCACCATCGGCAGGGAGATATTCACCGTAAAGGCGGTAAGCTCCTCCTGCGTGACGCTGTTGATATGCAGGACTGTGTAGGCGAAGACGGCCACAAACGCGGTCAGAAATTGCAGCACGGCGTACGAAATGGGATACAGGAACCCAAAACCCAGCGCGGACAGACGTTTTTTCATATCTCAGCTCTCCCCGTTGTCCAAAATTGATTTGCCCCGCAGGCGCAACCACTGCGCCGCAGGGGGTTTCCCTATGCTCAATTCGATGAAAAGGCCGCAGCCTTTTCGAGACTGTATTGCGGAGGTAGGCAAGCTATGAGCGACTATCAACAGATGGAACAGGATCTTTTATTCGGGGTGCTCGACGCGCTGCCCTATCCGGCGGCTCTGATGAACCGGCAAGGGGACGCGGTGTATGTCAATTCCCGCGGAGAGGCGCTCACGCCATCTCTGTACGATGTGGATCTCACCGACGAGCCGGCGCTTTTGACCTGCCTCAAAACCCAAAAGGAATCGGCCGCGCGTGTCAGCCTGCCGGGGGAAAACGGTGCCATGCTCACCGGGCTGGCCGAGTTTTATCCGGTCAAGGCCGGGCGCGAATCGGTGGGGATTCTATGCTTATTCAAGCCGGACGCCAAAAAAGAAGGCAGCCGATACGACGAAATTCCCACCAAAAGCCCCGTCATGCAGGAAACCGAGCGGCGCATGAGCCGGCTGGCGAGACTGTCCTGTCCGGTGTTTTTCCTCGGCGAGGAGGGCGTCGGCAAGGAGGATTTCGCCTTCAATCTGCATTTGCGCCAAGGTCATGACAAGCCGTTTTCCGCCGTGGAACAGACGGGGGACGATTGGTTTGCCTCCCTGTGCGCCGCGCTGGGAGAGGGTCGGGGCGGTACGGTCTACCTGCCCGACGCCGAAGCGCTGACGCCCACGCAGATCGAGACCCTGTATCCGCTGGTATTCAAAAGCGCCGTGCGGTTTATGGCGGGACTCCCGCAAAACTGCGCCGACGCCTTGCTGGGGCTGGAAATTTTGGCCGGAAGCTGCGTGGAGCTCGCGCCGCTGCGCGCTCGCCCGGAGGACGTTCCGCCGGCCGCCGATTATTTCCTCCAACGGGTCTTTTCCATGGGAGAGCAGCCGGTCACCGGCTTTGAAGAGGAGGCCCGCCGCGCCATGACGACCTACGGATGGCCGGGCAACCTCCGGCAGCTGGAGGAGGCCGTCATCGAGGCGGCGATTACCTGCCCCGGCGGCAAAATCAAGGCCGCGCACCTGCCGCTTTCGGCGGCGTCCACCCCGGGCCCGCTGCGCCGTTTGCGGCGCGGGTTTATCAAGGAGAGGATCGAGGCGGCGCTCGCCGTCCACGGCAACACCTTGGAGGGCAAACGGAAAGCCGCCCGCGAGTTGGGCATCGGGCTGTCCACCCTGTATCGCCTGATGGGGGAGGAAGGCGGGGAGCAGATGACGGATAACAGATAACAGATAGGGATGGTTGCCCCTACTGTGACTTATACGCCAGCGCGAAATAATTCCGATGCTCGGTGTTGCCCTCGGCATAGGGCGCGCCGTCCGGGCCGTAGAACCCGATGCGGGAAAACCCGGCCTGCCGGAGGACGTCCACCGTCTGGGCAAAGGTCAAAATATGCGAAAAGCTGTGCTCCACGACGATCTCCGCCCGCTCGATGTCCACATGCCATTCCTCATATTCCCACCGGTCGATGTCGGCATTGTACTCATGCCGGGTGAGCAGCAGGGAATGATCCTCCATCTCTTTCCAGTCCCGGCGGTTGACCCCCACCTGCCCGCGCGGATGCGGATAGGCGGGGTTGGCGATCTGGAACAAAAACTCTCCGCCGGGCTTCAGCGCGCGGAACACCCGCGTGGGCAGCTCGGCGTCCTCAATCGGCGTGTCCATCAGGGTGACGAGGTCATATTCGTCCTGATCGGACAGGTCGTAATAGTTTTCTACCCGGTACGATGCGTTGGGGTAGGAGCCGTTTGTGTTGTTTGCCATGAAAATAAAGGTCTCGGACAGATCCGAGCCCACCACCGTATGGCCGTTTTCCAGCCACAGCTTGTGGTAGATGCCCAGTCCGCAGGCCAGGTCGAGGATCTTTATGTTGCGGCGGCCGACCAGCGTCAGAACCGCTTGCGCGTCGCGCATTTGATCCTCATAGCTGTTGAAGCCCCAGCCGATGTATCCCTCGTCGAACTCCCGGTCGCCAAACCGGATCATGGGCACATAGATTTTTTTCATGCGCCTGCCCCTTCCTCTGTGAGATGGTGTCCTCTATTGTACCACAAAAATGAAAAATTGCACGGGTTTTATCAAAAAAAGAAGCGCTCGACGACACGGCGTCGCGCAGGGGCGAACCGTGTTCGCCCGGTTTGTCGGCATCTAAAACAGCGTATCCAGCAGCATCATCAGCCCGAAGCCGAGCATGGCGCCGATGGTGCCGCCGTGGCCGCCCTGTTCGCTCTGCGCCTCGGGGATGAGCTCCTCCACCACCACAAAAATCATCGCGCCGGCGGCAAACGCCAGCATAAACGGCAAAATAGAGGTCATGGTGACGGCCAACAGCGCGCCGATGACGGCGGCGATGGGCTCTACCAGACCGGACAGTTGGGAGTAGAAAAAGCTGCGCGAGCGCGACATGCCCTCCCGGCGCAAGGGGATGGACACCGCCGCCCCCTCGGGGAAGTTCTGGATGCCGATGCCGATGGTCAGCGCCATGGCGGTGGTTTGGGCGTCGGGATGGGCGGCCATGGAGCCGAACGCCACGCCGAAGGCCAGTCCCTCCGGGATGTTGTGCAGGGTAATGGCCATAATCAGCAGCACACTGCGCCGCCAGCCCGATTTGATGCCCTCCGGCTCCGCGCCCGGCAGATTGTGCAGATGCGGCAAAATATGGTCGGCGGCGTACAAAAACGCCCCGCCGCTCAAAAATCCCAGCAGGATCCAAAGTGGCGCCATGCCCATTTCCAGTGCCGGCAGCAAAAGCGACCAAAAGGACGCCGCGATCATCACGCCGGCGGCAAAGCCCAGCATGATGCTGAGCAGCTTTTGGTTGATGTTTTTGAAGAAAAATACCGCCGCGCCGCCCAGCGCGGTCATGCCCCAGGTGTACAGTCCGCCCAGCAGCGCCATAAATACAGGTTGATCCAAGAGATGCCCGTCCTTTCCTCCATGCTCAAATATAGAAAAATCCACTCCCCGGGGGCTGACTTTCCCGCGAAAAGTGGTATACTCACGGTGAGGGCAGTCCGTTTGGAACGGTGCGCTCAGGTGAAGGTTATCTAAAAAGAGCAACCGCCTGCCTTGGCCGGGGGGCGGTTACTTCTTTTTGTCTGTATACCGAATCGCGGACTGTCTGTCAATCTTTGTCGTCAGCAAAACCGTTCCCAGAAGCCCCAGACGTCAGCGAATACCCGCGCGGCGTCCTCCGCGCCGTGCAGCTCATGGGAAAAGCCGGGATACCGCCGCACCTCCGCGCCGGCTTGGGTCGCCCACTGTTCAATGGCCGCGTTTTGCACCACGCGGTCCTCCCCGGCGATTAGCACGAGCGCCGGAATCGGAAAGACTTCTTTGTCCCGCAGCAGCTTCCGCCCTTGGGCGACCACCTCGCCGGCCACCCGGCCGCTCATGGCTTTGTACCGTTTCGGGGCGCTCCCCTGAACCGGCGTGCGGAAGGTGAAGCCGGGGAACACCGTCCCCACCGCGCGCGACAGCCACACCAGCGGGCGCGGCTTTTCGCGGTACAATCGCAGCCACGGCGCGGACGCCGTCACGGCGGCCAGCGCCCCGGCATGGGCTCGGGCGAAGCGTAGCGCGATGTTGCCGCCCATGGAATGGCCGTACAATAACAGCGGCACATTTGGGAAACGTTTGCGCGCCAACGCGCACAGCTCGGAGACATCCGCCAGCAGCCGCCGATATCCGCCGCGCACCACGCCGGGCTTGCCCGGCGTTTTTCCGTATCCGCGCTGATCCGGGATCAGCACCGCCAGCCCCTTGCCCGCGAAAAATTCCGCCGCGCCGGCATACCGCCCGGCGTGCTCGCCGTAGCCGTGCACCAGCACAACAACGCCGCGCGGGGCGTCCTCCGGCGTCCACAGCGTGATATGCAGACGCGCGCCGTCGCTCGCGGTATGAAAAAACGTCCCGGGCGTTGTCACGTCGGCACAAACCCTTCAAAAATAATATTGTCGGTGTACGGCGCGCAGGCTTTGCGCGCTTCCTCCGACCGCACCGTCCAGCCCAAAACCGGCAAGCCCCTGGTGCGCAAGGCGGCTGTTTTGTCATGGGGCAGGGCGGAGACGCGCACCGCTACAAACTGCGGGCAGCTGAACCCGTTGAGAAAATACCGCGAGAGGAGGCGTCCCACCACGCCGCCGCCGTTGAGATCGGCCAGCTGACCGCGCGGGAGGCCGGGCGCGTGTCGGGCAAAAAAACCGACCGTCAGCGGGTTGAACGACTGCACCGCAACGTCTCCGCGATAGCCTTGCAGCAGAGAGGCCGTCTGCTTTTCCAGTGCGCCGGGCCGTCCGTCCTGCTTGACCTCCACCAGCAGCGGCACCCGGCCGGCCACCAGCGACAAAACATCCGCCAGCCGGGGGATGCCGTGGCTGCCGCCCAACAGCCGCAGGGCGGACAGATCCGCCCACGTTTTGTCGGCCACCGCGCCGTCCGCCCCGGTCATGCGCAAAAGCGTTGCGTCATGAAACACCACGACCTCGCCGTCGCGCGACAGGCGCACGTCCAGCTCGATGGGAAAGCCCGCCTCGACGGCACGCGCCGCCGCGATCAGGCTGTTTTCGGGACACAGGCCGGTGCCGTCATGCAGACCCCGGTGGGCAAACGGCTTGGCGGTGAGAAATGCCCGCGCGTGTTCGGACAGGAAGGTCATGGAAATCGTCCTTTTTCTATTGTATGCCGCAGGGCGGGAAAATAGTGAGCAATCCCCCGGCCCTTCGGGGCACCCCCTTTTATAAAGGGGGCTGGGAGACGCCGCTATCGGTTAACTGTTATCTACACTCTGATCGGGTCGCCCACCACATGCACCCGCAGCATATTGGTCGTACCGGTTTTGCCCAGCGGCAGGCCGGCGGTCAGCACCACCAGGTCGCCGTCCTGAATCAGCCCGGCCTTTTGCGAGACCTCCACCGCCTGGGCAAACAGCTCGTCGCTGCTTTTCTGCTCGGTCGTCAGCAGGGAGGACACGCCCCACGACATGTTCATCTGCCGCTGGACATGCGGGAGCGGACTGCAGCAGATGATGGGCACCGCCGGGCGGTATTTGGAAATGCCGCGCGCCGTGACGCCCGACTGGGTGACCGTGATGATGGCGGCGGCGCCCAGATCGTGCGCCGTGGTGCAGGTGGCGTGGGAAATGGCGCTCGTGATGTTCTGATGCTCGTCCGGTTCGCGGTTGCGGAAGCGTTTTTTGTAGTCTATGTCCCGCTCGGTGCGCAACGCGATGCGCGCCATGGTTTTGACCGCCTCGACCGGATACTTGCCGGCGGCGGTTTCGCCCGACAGCATGATGGCGCTGGTGCCATCATAAATGGCGTTGGCCACGTCGCAGGTCTCGGCGCGGGTGGGACGGGGGTTTTTCATCATGGAATCCAGCATCTGGGTGGCCGTGATGACCTGCTTGCCCATGCGGTAGCATTTTTTGATGAGCTCCTTTTGAATGATCGGCAGCTCTTCCAGCGGAATCTCCACGCCCATATCGCCGCGCGCCACCATAATGCCGTCGGCGGCGGCCAGAATTTCCTCGATATTGGCGACACCCTGCGCGTTTTCGATCTTGGCAATGACGCGGATATAGTCCCCGTCCAGCCGCGTCAGCTCCTCGCGCAGATCCTTGATGTCCTCGGCGCAGCGGGTAAACGACGCCGCGATGAAATCAAACCGCTGCTCCACCACAAAGCGCAGGTCGGCGCGGTCGCGGCTGCTGAGAAACGGCATGGAGAGCTGTGCGCCGGGAATGTTGACGCCCTTGCGCGACGAGATGACGCCGCCGTTGAGCACCGTCGTGACGATCTCGGTGTCCGACACGCTGTCCACTGCCAGCTCAATGAGCCCGTCGTCCAGCAAAATATGCGACCCGCGCGTCACGTCGCGCGGCAGCTCGGCGTATGACACCGACACATGGGCGGCGTCGCCCTTGCAATCGACGGTGACCAGCGAAAATTTCTGCCCCTCGGTCAGGGTTACGCGGCCCTCCTCAAACACACCCAGCCGCACCTCAGGCCCCTTGGTATCGGCCAGCATGGCCAGCGGGATGCCCTTTTCCACCGCGACCGCGCGGGCCAGCGCCAGCCGCGCGGCCTGCTCCTCATAATCTCCGTGGGAAAAATTGAAGCGCGCCACGTCCATGCCGGCGTCGAGCAATCCGCGCAGGATTTCCTCCGAATCGGTCGCCGGGCCGAGCGTAGCCACGATTTTTGTTTTGCGCATGGGTGTCCCTCCGTTTTTTTTGAATAGAATAAAGTAGCGCACAATAAATGAAGCAGTCCTCAACTTTGAAGTATATCACAAACCGGCGGGTTTTGCTACGCCATCTCAATGTTTTTGGCTTGACGATACACGTTATGTGTAGTATAGTGAAGTCAGAAACTAAAAAGACTTACATACGACAAGAGATTGAGCAACACGAATCGAGGTGTTTGTATGTTTTCCGATCCACAAAATCGTCCGCCCACGCGCCTGTGCCGGTATGGCTGCGCATTGTATCCGGGCGACCCGTGCTACGAGATCGGCGGAGAAATCGTCTGTCCCGACTGCCTTGGCGGCTATGCCGAGATGTTTTTTGCCGACTGCCTGCGGCAGACGCCGAGCCGTGAGGAGGAGTGGGCGTGACGTTGGAGGCGCTGCGCGACGAATCCCAGGCTCAGGCCGAGCGGCTGTATGGCCGGCTGAAAGCCGTGCGGCGGCTGCCGGAGGACGACTCCCCGGCCTATGCCCGCCAAAAACGCGTCGAGATGCTGTATGAGATGTGGCGGGAGGCGCGCGACACCGCCGCCCAAATCGAGCGTTATCTCAGGAGGCGCACCTCATGAGCCGGCCGCCGGACGCCCGCCGCCGCGCGGCGCTGTGGAGCGAGCTGTACTCCGAGGGGGACAACGCCGCGCTGTGGCAAAAAACCGGCGCTCTGATGAGCCGGGTCATGCGCCGCGAGCTCACCGAGCGCCAGCGGGAGGCCTTCCGCCTGCATGTGGGCGAGGGGCTGTCGCAAAAGGAGATTGCCGACCTATGGGGCGTGCATCCGTCGGTGGTCTGCCGGCATATCGCCCGGGCGCGCGACGTGGTGCGGCATTATATGGAATACCTAGTTTAACTTGTAAAACCGCCGAAAGGGTGATATACTGGAACGACTTGCCGCGCGCGGCAAAGGTTTTTTATAATGGACGGCGGCGTATGGAGGACATTTCCTTTTCTAAAAAAATCCTGCGGTTGGGACTGCCCATCGTTATGCAGCAGTTTTTGGGCAGCGCCATCAACCTGCTGGATAATTTCATGGTCGGGCGGCTGGGCGGCGCGGAAATTACCGCCGTCGGGCTGGCCAATCAGGTGTTTATGATCTACACCGTGCTGTTGTTTGGCATTTCCAGCGGCGGCATGATTTTTATCGCCCAATTTTGGGGCGAAAACCGCGATGAGGCCGGGATCCACAAAACCGTCAGCCTCATGCTGACCTGCTCACTGGCTGCGGCCGTGCTGTTTGCGGGCTTGGCGCTGTTTTTCCCGCGCGCGCTGATGTCGGTCTATTCGGCCGATCCGGCGGTCATTGAAATCGGCGCGGGTTATCTGACGCGGGTTGCGCCGAGCTATGTGTTCACCGCCGTCGCCTACTGTTTTTCCATGGGCCTGCGAGCCGTCGGCCAGCCGCGCCCCGCGCTGTTCACCACGGTCATCGCCCTGCTGGTCAACGCCGGGCTCAACGCCGTGCTGATCTTTGGCCTGCTGGGCTTCCCGGCTCTCGGCACAAACGGCGCTGCCATCGCCACGTCTGTCGCGCGCGCCGTGGAGATCACGGTGCTGGCCGCGCTGGTCTACGCGAAAAAAATGCCGGTGGCCGCGCCCCTGCGCGGACTGCTGCGCTTCGGGCGGGCGTTTGCCGCGAAGTTTTTCCGTACCGCCGGGTTTGTCATTCTGGTGGAGCTGAGCTGGTCGGTGGGCAATTCGCTCTACAACGCGGCCTATAAATACGCCGGGACCCCCGCCCAAACGGCGGTGCAGATCTCCGGCGTGGTGTTCAATCTGTTTATTGTGCTGTCCTACGGCATGGGCAATGCCTGCGCCGTCATTCTGGGGCATGAGCTGGGCGCGGGCCGCCGGGACACCGCGCTGCGGTACGCCCGGAAAGTGCTGGGGCTGACCGGCATTTTGGGTGTGGCGCTGGGCCTTGTGCTGGCGCTGGTCATCCCGCTGCTGCCGGGACTGTTCAAGGTCACGCCGCTGGAGGCCGAGTTGACCCGGCAGGTGCTCTGGGTGACGGCGATCATGATGCCGATCCGCTGCGTCGAGTACGCCATCATGGTGGGCATCCTGCGCAGCGGCGGCGACACGAAGTTTTCGCTGCTTATGGACATCGTGGCCGTCTGGGCCATCGGCGTCCCGCTGGCCTTCCTCAGCGTGCGGGTTTTCGGCTTCCCCATCTGGGCCTGCGTGCTGCTGGTGCACGCCGAGATGCTGTTTAAATGCGTCGTCTGCGGGGTGCGCGCGCTGTCGGGAAAATGGATGAACAAGGTGACGTAGAGCTCCGTTCTGGAGGGCGTCCCGGGTATCTGCTTGACACATTTCGACAAATGCCGTACAATTTCCACAGCAGAGGGTAGCTGTCACGCGTCCAGCCTCTCGCGGTCGGTCGCCTAAGCCGCTCTCAGTCCGAGAAAACAGTCGCGCTGCGGCGCGGCTTGGTTTTCCCGGCCTTGTCGCGTCTTGGCCTCCCTGCTCGAGGCATACGCGCTTCCGGATCGGGACGGTTTGCCTAAGTAATTACTGAATAAATCGGCGATGAGTGGGGGCCAATTACACGCCAAGATGGCGTGTGAGGATTTGATCAGTGATTACCTACGCCTCCGGAAGGAGGTGATGGACTTTGTCTACGTATGAAGCGTTGACGCTTATGATCGCATTTGCGGCGTTTGTTGTTTCGCTGATTCGATATATGGACAAAAAGAAATAAACCGCCCCCGCCAGAGGTTCGGTTTATTTCTTTCGAATAAATTACTAACTTGGGCGAACCGTTCAAAACGGCCTACCCTCTGCGTCTATTTTACCGCAATATTTTCCGTTTGCCAAGCCGTCTTGCGGGGCGGCTTTTTGTGTTTATACCGCCAGCCGGTACACGGCCTCAATCGCGGCGCGGTCGAGCCGCACCAGCCCGCCGAAGCTCGCATCCAGCATCGTCGCCTTGCGCGCCATATCGGCGATGTCGGGATTCTCCACCCCAAGCCCGCGGATGGTGACCGGCAGACCCAGCCGGACAAAAAACGCCTCCAGCCGGCGGATGCCCTCCAGCGCCATGCCGTCCAAATCCCACGGATCCCAGGAGACCTCCATCACCCTGTGGGCAAACTGCGCGAAGCGCGGCAGATTTTGCTTGTACACATATTTCATCCACGCCGGGAACATGACCGACAGCGTCGCGCCGTGGGTGGCGTCATAGAGCGCCGACAGCTCGTGCCCCAGCCGATGGGAGCACCAGTCGCCCCGGCGGCCGACGCCCAGCAGGTTGTTGTGCGCCAGTGTGCCGGCCCACATGATCTCGGCGCGCGCATTGTAATCCTCCGGGCGCTCCAGTACGATCGGCGCGCTGTGCATCACGCCGCGCAGCACCGCCTCACACAGCCGGTCGGTGACGTCCACACCGCCCTCGTCCACCAGATAGCGCTCCATGACGTGCGCCATGATATCGGAAACGCCCGCCGCCGTCTGATAGGGCGGCAGGGTAAAGGTCAGCGCGGGATTGAGCACGGCGAACACCGGGCGCATCCCTTCGGACGCGCAGGAGCCGCGCTTGAGCCAGCCATCCTCGTTGGTGATGACGGCATCGGTGCTCGATTCGCTGCCGGCGGCCGGGATGGTCAGCACGACGCCGAGCGGCAGGGTGCCGGGAAACGGCTTGCCGCAGAAGAAGTCCCAAACGTCGCCGTCATAGACGGCACCCATGCCGACGGCCTTGGCCGAATCGATGACGCTGCCGCCGCCGACGGCCAGAATACAGCCGAGAATTTCCTTGCGGCAGAGGGCAATGCCCTCGCGCACAAGCGACAGCCGCGGATTGGGACAGACCCCGCCAAGCTCGACAAACGCCACTCCGGCGTCCCGCAGCGACGCCTTCACCCGGTCGAGCAGCCCCGAACGCACGACCGAGCCTCCGCCGTAGTGCAGCAGCACCTTGTCGGATACCGCGCGGGCCAGCGCGCCGGTCTGCGCCTCGGAATTTTTGCCGAAGACAATGTGGGTCTGATTGTGATAGCTGAAATCGCGCATACAGCCGCGCCCCCCCTTATTGTTTAAACGT
Organism: Oscillospiraceae bacterium; assembly: GCA_031550755.1. Taxonomy (GTDB): domain Bacteria; phylum Bacillota; class Clostridia; order Oscillospirales; family UBA929; genus JAVBOJ01. The sequence continues at coordinate 20,754 of JAVBOJ010000010.1, read as the reverse complement.
CATGGCGTTTTTCATGCGCTGCCAGTTGGACAGCGGCATGGCGCCGTGTTTTTCGGCGTATTCACGGATGACCCGTTCATATTGTCCGGCGGCGCGCTGGGCCACCTGCCGCCACGAGACGGGAATGGTTTCGCGCGCGGAGGCTCCGGCGGCGGCGCGCAGCGCCGGATTGGCCGCCAGCTCCAACACATAGGTGGCGATGGCCTCGGCGGAATTCTCCGCCAAAAACCCGTTTTGCCGGTCGATGACGCCGTCGGCGGCGTTGCTGTGCTTGACCAGCAGCGACGGGCAGCCCATGGCCGCCGCCTCGCGCACCACCAGCGGCGCGTTGTCGTACACCGACGGGAACAAAAACAGATCGGCGCATAAGTACAGTCCCAAGAGAAGCGCCCGGTCGCGCACGACGCCGGTGAACACCGCGTTGTCGTTCAGGCCGAGGTCGGCCGACAGCCCCTTGATCTCCCCGGCAGCGACGCCCTCGCCGGCCATCACGAGCCGGAAGGGAAGGCCGGCGCGCCGCAGCAGGGCGCAGGCCTCCAGCAGGGTTTTGAGGTTTTTCTGCCAGATTTGCTGCCCCACAAACAGCAGGGTAAACACATCGTCGGTGAGGCCGAAGGTGCGCCGGGCCGCCGCGCGGGCGGCGTCGGGCTCCTGCGGATATTCGATGTCCACGCCGTTGGGCATGATGACCGCCTCGCGGCGAAAACCATACTCATACAGGGTCTGGGCGGTGGCGTGATTGACCGTCCACACCTCGTCGGCGCGGTTGAAAAAGCTCATGACGGTTTTGGTCATATTGCGGGCGAGGGTTTCGTTTTTGACGACCTCCAAAAAGTCATCATAAAATTTGGAATGAAAGGTGGCCACCACCGGAATTTTGTGCTTGGCGGCCCAGGTTTGGGCCGCGCGCGCCAACCCGAAGGGGCTGTGCGCGTGGAGGATATCGGGGCGCTCAAACCGCGCGGCGCGGCGAAAATCCGGGTCGAGCGGCACGCCGATGCGATACGGCGGACGCACCGCCAGCGGCAGCGACGCGATGCGGTAGACCGGGAAACTCTCATGATCCTCATAGCCGGGCGCTTCGGGCGCAACGACATAACTGCGCCCATGCTCGGCGTTGAGCCAATGGGCGTAGTTTTTGACGGTGAGGATGACCCCGTCCACGGCGGGGAAGAAACTGTCTATGTACTGACCGACGGTCAACATAATACCCTCTCCCTGACAAGAAAACGACTCTGTCCGCTATGAGTATATATCACTTTCTCTCTAAATATACACTCGTCCCCGCCTCAGTATATCTGTTTTCGCGCTATTCGTCAAGCGGAGATGCCGAGTCCGCGTCCGGTGTCAGCCGCAGCAGCGCCGCGCCGTGGGGCGGCAGGGTGACGCCGACATGGCCGGACACCGTCCCCAGCTCCGCCCCGCGCCAGAGATCCCGCACGGCGGCGGTCCGGAACGACCCCAGCCGCGCAAGCGGGAGGGACGGATGCGTCTCGGCGCAGGAGAGATTGAAAAACGCTGCCACGGCACGGCCCTCGTCGTCGGACGAGCCCCAGATGACCGTATCGCCCGTGCGTGTAAGCTGACGCGCCCCGGCGGTGTTTTTCAGCAGGCCCAGCACCTCCCGGTTGGTGATCAGCCGCAGGGTGGCCTCGTCCAGCGCGCGCAGCTCGCAGCCCAGCATCAGCGGCGAACGGAAGATGCACCACAGCGTCAGCATGGTGCGCTGCTCCTCCGGGGTGAAGTTGGTTGGCCGGGCCGTTTGGCGCGCCGGGTTGTTGCAGACGGCCAGCAGCCCCAGCGGCAGCATGTCGCAATCCGGCCAGCAGCCGGGGCTGACATAGGGGCTCCAGCGGTGACAGGTGTCAAACATACGGTACAGCTGCTCCCAGCCGTCCCAAAAATCGCCGGTCAAACGCCACATGTTGGCGTGGGTTCGCAGATGCTCCGCCTGCTCGATCGGCGCGGGGCCGGGCGACAGACTGAGCACCATGGGGCGGCCGCAGGCGTCGATGGCGTCGCGGATGAGCTCGATCTCCCGCCGCGCCGCATAGGGGTTGTGGGGCGTATATTCGGTGTTGGCGATGTCGTCCACCTTGACGAACTCCGCCCCCCACGAGGCGTACAGCGCGAACAGGGACTCGTAATAGACCCGTGCGCCGGGCGCGTCGGGGTTGAGGCCGTACATATCGGTGTTCCACGGGCAGAGCGAGAAGGGGTGGGCGATGTCGCGGGCGGTTTGGTTGCAGCCGAGGAGGGGGGTGTTTTGATGCACCGCCTGGCGCGGAATGCCGCGCATGATATGAATGCCGAATTTCAGCCCCATGGCGTGGATTTTGTCGGCCACGGGGCGAAAGCCCCGCCCATCCGCCGCCGAGGGGAACCGATTGGGCGCGGGCTGCAACCGGGAAAACGCGTCCATCTCCAGCGGAAAAAACGCGTTGTAATCATGGGATTTCGCTTGCGGCTCATACCATTGGATGTCACACACGACATATTCCCAGCCGAACGGCTTGAGGTGGGCGGCCATATATGCGGCGTTGCCGAGGAGCTGCTCCTCGTTGACCGACGCGCCGTAACAGTCCCAGCTGTTCCAGCCCATCGGCGGGGTCGGCGCGGCGGTGTTTTTGCTCGACATACGATCATCCCTCATGATGTTTTTGTTATCATATCATAAAAAATGGCGGAATCCAAGGCGAGGAGGGGGGGCATTGATCTGTTCCCCTACGAATGGCAGGCTCCAGTGGGTTATTGTTTGGGTTAACACATTGTTACGCTTGGGAGCAGCGGGCGTTGGGGGAGGTAGGTTCCAACTTTAGGAGCGGTAGTAATATAACCTCAAAAGACATATTCGAAGCAGGCAAATATCCAGTATATGGAGAAAACGGGTTAAGAGGATATTCGGAGAAATACACTCACGACGGCGAATATGTATTGATTGGACACCAAGGCGCTTTATGCGGGAACATCAATACGGTTTCCGGGAAAGCTTACATTTCTGAGCATGCTAAGCACTTTCCTGGTAAAATCATACAGATCCTCAATGGTCGTATTGTCCGGCTCGCGCCAGTTAAATAAAAACTTTTTGGCGCAAGAAAAATCATTGCTTGTTCTAGGCCTGGCGAAATATCTTGTGGAAACCTTGTTGCTAATGACAAAAATCTGGACAGCGGCATAAATTCCATCGAAAAACCCCGCCTGTGAATACCGTTCCAGCTGCTGAAACGCCTGCCAATACCCATCCTTGGCAAGCTCACTTTTAAGCTCTACATGAATAACCGGCAAGCCGTTTATGAGCAAGGTAACGTCTCCGCGAGCGGTTCGCCCTTCGGTATCGGGCACGATTTGGTTCACAACCTCGTAGCTGGATATCCCGCCCGCAATGTCCTTGTTGCTGAAAAGCGTGAGGGCGACATTCCCGCTGGGAATATCCTCCCGCTCGATTGAAATCTGCGCGATTCCGTTTTCGCCGCGCAGCCATTGAGACGCCAAAAACGGCGTCTGCGTCAAACGTCTGAATTCGTTTTGCACCTGCTGAAACTCGCTGTCGGTCAGCAGCACAGCAGCACGCCATCAAGCCGGGCAAGATTGATTCGGTTGATATGCCCGCGCAGGTTTTCCCACAGAGCTGCTTCCGTCTTGATGTCACCGCGATATGTCCACTGGTTTTCCCGCAGGGTTAAAATATCGATAAATGTTTTTTCCATTTGGTTTTCGAGCGTCATAGCGTCACCTTCCCTTATCCCGATACTCCGCCATACCGGTACGGATACATCTCTCCGGCTCATATTTTCCCTGTAAATCGGGAAGCTTTTGGCCTGCAATCGCTCCATGTATACTACCTCAATAATATCATATCACAAACAATCAAGAGCAAGTTATCATTTTGACGGATTATAAATTATTGTTATAAATTTAAACGGGGAATATGTTATAAGCGAAAGCCTTCTTGTGAATCAGCCGGTGTTGCCACCCGCGCTGTTTTTGGTCGGGGGATACGGCAGCGCCCCCCGGCGAGCCCCTCCTCCACTTGACACCAGTGATATAATTATTAAATATTGCAACATTCACACTTTTTTCATACATATCTTGGATATATATGGTACAATGCAGCCCATGCAGACGGAAGAAAGGGGAGGCGCACGATGATCGATGTGCGAGGTCTGACCAAGACCTACGGGCGCAGCCGCGGCGTGCAGGAGCTCACCTTTTCGGTCAAGGAGGGCGAAATTGTGGGGTTTCTGGGCCCCAACGGCGCCGGAAAAACCACCGTCATGAACATCCTCACCGGCTATCTCTCCTCCACCTCCGGGGAGGTGCGCATCCAGGGGCTCGATATCCTCGCCGATCCTGTCGCCGCCAAGCGGCACATCGGCTATCTGCCCGAGCAGCCGCCGCTGTATCTCGACATGACGGTGGCCGAATATCTCGGGTTTGTCTACGAGCTCAAAGGGGTCAAATCCCGCAAAAAGGAGCATATCGCGCACGCCGCGCGGATGGCGGACATCGGGGAGGTCACCCACCGGGTCATCCGCAATCTCTCCAAGGGCTACCGCCAGCGGGTGGGGCTGGCGCAGGCGCTCATCGGCGACCCGGATGTGCTGATTCTGGACGAACCCACCGTGGGGCTGGATCCCAAGCAGATCAAGGAGATCCGTCAGCTCATCAAAACCCTCGGCCAGTCGCGCACCGTTCTTTTGTCCACCCATATCCTGCCCGAGGTGTCGGCGGTCTGCGAACGGGTGCTGATGCTGTCCGAAGGGGTTATCGTGGCCGACGACCGGCCCGAAAGGCTGGCGGCGCTCGTGACAAACGACCGCGGGCTGACCGTGCGCATTGCCGGGCCGCGGGACAATGTCCTGTCGCTGCTGCGCGCGCGCGACGGCGTCAAATCGGCGCGGGTCCTGGGCGAGCCGGAGGAGGGCGCGTGGGAGTATCTCGTGGAGGTCGAGGAAAACACCGATATCCGACGGCCGCTGTTTGCCGCGCTGGCGGCGGCGCAGTATCCGATTTTGCGCCTGGCGCCGCGCGGTGTCTCGCTGGAGGAAATTTTTCTCAAGTTGACCGCCCAGCGGGCGCAAGGCGAGGAGGACGCGCTATGAAGGCTGTGTTTAAGCGCGATTTCCGCGCCTATTTCACCGCGCCGCTGGGCTATGTGTATATCGCCATGTTCCTGCTGGCCGCGAACCTCTATTTTTATCTGGTCAACCTCAGCTTTGCCTTCTCGGATTTGTCCGGCCTGTTCGGATTTCTGCTGCTGGCGCTGATGTTCACCACGCCGCTGCTCACCATGCGGCTGTTTTCCGAAGACCTGCGCCAGAAGACCGACCAACTGCTGCTGACCGCGCCGGTGCGTCTGCGGGATATTGTGCTGGGCAAATTTTTCGCGGCGCTGGGCGTGTTTGTTCTGGCGCTGATCCTTACGCTGATCTTCCCCTTCCTCGTCTCGATCTACGGCACGCCAAACGGCGCGTCCATTGTGGGCAATTATACCGCCCTGTTTTTCGCCGCGGCGGCCTATATTTCCATCGGCCTGTTTGTCTCCGCGCTGACCGAAAGCCAGCTTGTCGCCGCTGTCGGCTCGCTGGGCATTTTTTTGGCGCTCTATGTGACCGACATGCTGTCGGCGGGGGTCAGCGCTGCCTGGCTGCGGAGGATTTTGGGCTTTGTCTCGCTGTTCGGACGGTTTGACAGCTTCCGCGCGGGGCTGTTTTCGCTGTCGGACATCGTCTTTTATCTCAGCGTGTGCGCGCTGTTTTTGTTCCTCTCTGTGCGCGCGCTGGAACGGAAACGGTGGGCGGCATGAAACACAAACGGCTTTCCTACGGCTTGTATTCCGCCGCGCTAACCGCCGCGTTTGTTGCCGGCGTCGTGCTGGTCAACATGCTCGCCACCCTGCTCACCGACCGGTTTTATCTCAAGGCCGATATGACCGCCGAAAAAATCTACGAGATCTCCGGCGAAACCGAGGCCGTGCTGCGCGCCCTGCCCGAGTCGGTGGAGCTCTACGTGCTGGCCACCGAGGCCGAGATGGAAACCATCACCGCAGGCGGGTTTGACCTGCCCGCCGTGCGCGAGACACTGCGCAAATACGAGACCATCGCCGCCGGACGGCTGCGGGTATTTTACCTCGACCCCGAGCTCAACGCCGGTCTGCTGCAAAAATATAAGCCGGAGGGCGGCGAGCTTTCGCGTTACGACATCATCGCGGCCACCGAAAAGCGTCACAAAGTCCTCGGCCTCACCGAGCTGTTTTCGGTCACGCCGGAGTACGACTCGTACGGTCTGGGCATTCAGGTCGGCCTGACGGTCAACGGCCTACAAATCGATCAGGCCGTCACGGGGGCGTTGCTGTCTGTCACCGCCGACACCCTGCCCAGGGCCGTCTTCACCGAGGGTCACGGCGAGACCCCGCAGGAGACGCTGCTGGCCCTGCTGCAAGCCGGCAATTACGAAACCGAGACGGTTGATCTGGCCCGCGCCGCCCTGCCGGAGGGCGCGTCGGCGCTCATCATCTCCGCGCCCATGGCCGATTTTACCGGGGCGGAAATCGCTCTGGTGGACGACTATCTCAAAAACGGCGGCAGCGTCCTCGTCGCGGTCGATCAGGCGACGCCGGGACTCCCCGTGCTGGAACGGTTTTTGGCGGCATGGGGCATGCAGCTCGCCGACCGCTTTGTCATGGACGACGCGCAGGCCATCCAAAGCCCGCTGTATCTCATCCCCCAGCTGGCCGAGCACGCCGTCACCGAGCCGTTTCTGCATTCGTCGCTGTACGCCGTCACCTCCATGAGCCGCCCCATCACCTCGGTCTGGACGGGCGACGCGTCCGGCGACCGGGCGCTATCTCCGCTGCTGTTCACCTCCGAAACCTCTTACGCCCGACTCATTTCGGCCGACAGCCGGACGACCGAACCGGCCCGCCGGGCCGACGATACCCCCGGCCCGTTTGTCATCGCGGCGCTCTGCGAGGAGACCCGGTACAGTGTGCAGGGAGCCGCCCGCCCCGCCCGGGTGCTGCTGCTGCCTGTGTCGCTGACGGTGGACTACGGCGACCGTTTTCTCAACGGCAGCCTGATGAGCGGCCTTCTTTCGTACATGACCGAGGCCGGACAGACCGTGCGCATCCCGGCCAAGTCCTACGCCGACAACCGAATGACCAACACCCAGCGGGACAATGTCTTCTTTTTCTGGGCGCTGGTCGTCCTCCTGCCGCTGGGCATTTTGGCCGCCGGATATTGGGTGTGGCACCGCCGGAGGCATCTGTGAGCGCCGGATTTGGGCGACCTCTCGCGGTGGCCGGCGGGGTGCTGGCGGTACTGCTGGGCGCCGTGTGGGCGCTGTCCTCCACCCTGCCGGAGGAATTTTCGTCGCCGTCGCCAATCGCGCCGGATGCGGCGGTTTCCCTTGTGGCACAATCGGTGGAGAGCGTGTCGGCCATCCGCATCGCCCCGGCGGACGGGTTGGACTACACCCTGACCCGCTCGCCCGGCGGCTTCGCGCTGACCCCGGCGCGGCTGGGGTTTTCCTATCGGCCGGAAGAACTGCGCACCGTGGCGGCGGCGGCGGTGTCGGTCACGGGTCGTCTGCTGACGCCGGAGCCCCCCGGTGAGGAGCTGCTAGCCGACTGGGGTCTGCGCCCGCCGGCGGTCGTCTGGAGCGTCACGGCGGGAGGGCGAACCGTCACGCTGGAGCTGGGCGGCAAGACGCCGCTGGGCGACGGCTGGTATGCCCGCGTCGCGGACGCCGAGCCGATTTATGTCATCCCGGCGGAGACCGGCGCGGCGCTCAGCCGCCGCGAACCGGAGCTGCGCGACCTGCGCTTTTGGCCCGACCTGTCCGACTACGCCGGCGACCTCGGCGCCGCCGTCCGGCGGGTGCGGGTGGTTGGGCGCGAAACCTACGCCTTTCGGCGGCTGGCCGACGACGAGCTGGATCCGCTGGAGCCCGCCCGGTTTTTGGTCACCGAGCCGGTGACCCACCGCGCCAACGACTACAGCCTCAACGAGCGGGTCATCGACGCATTGGCGAACATCCGTCCGTCGCTGGTGATTGAGGACGAGCCCTCCGACCTGAAGAAGTACGGGCTGGACGAGCCGTACTCGCTGGAGGTGGAGCTGGCCGACGGCGTCACGCGGCGGCTGCTCATCGGCGGGTTTTGGCCGGGCAGCAGCTTTCCCGGGCGGTACGTCATGATTGAGGGCAAAAACAGCGTCCTGGTGGACGAAATGAGGAATTATCAATTTTTAAACCTGCATACCCCGGAAATTCTCTCAAAATTGCTCTGGATCTATCCCATTGAAGAGGTTTCCACGGTCACGATCGAGCTGCCGGACGCCACCCGCGTGCTGGCATTTTCGTGGGAAGGGGAGGCCCTCCGGGTCTCTCTGGACGGGCGCGAGATCTTGGATACCAACGGAAAGCGGCTGTACGCCGCGCTGTTGCAGCTCACGCTGGCCGACAGAGCGGGGGAGCAGCCCGTCGGTGAGCCGGTGCTGCGCGTGACCCTTCATTTTTGGGACGGCAGGCAGGCCGTCATGGCGCTTTTCCCGGTCAACGAGCGGTATCTGGCCGCCAAAATAGACGGCGCACCGGCGGAATTTACCGTGGCGCGGGCGTCGGTGGCGGCATTTTTGGAGAAGCTGCGCATTGTGGACAACGGCGGAAAAATCGAGTAACGGAGGGTTTTCATGTACGATACCATCGCGGCGCTGGCCACCCCGCCCATGCAGGGCGCCATCGGCATTATTCGCCTCTCGGGAGATCGGGCGATATCCATTGCCGCCCAAGTGTTTGCGGCGCACGACGGGCTGGATCTTTCCGACTTTGCCAGCCGCTGTCTGGTGCGCGGCCAGCTCATCGACGGCGCGGGGCGCACCCTCGATTCCGCCATGGCGGTGGTCTTCCGCGCACCGGGCAGCTACACCGGCGAGGACGTGGTGGAGTTCCACTGTCACGGCTCTCCGGCCTTGCTGTCCGAGGCGCTGCGGGTGATTTACGACAACGGGGCGCGCCCGGCTCGTCCCGGCGAGTTCACCAAACGCGCCTTTCTGCACGGGCGGATGGATCTCACCCAGGCCGAGGCGGTGGTCGATCTGGTCTCGGCCGAGACGGCCGACGCCGCGCGCCACGCCGCCGGGCAGGTGGAAGGGGTCATGTCGGCGGCGCTGGGGCGGTCGTATGACGCGCTGACCGCGCTGTGCGCACGGTTTCACGCCGCTGTGGACTTCCCCGACGACGCCATTGAGCCGGACACCCGCGCCGACATGGCGGCGGCGCTGCGGGCGGTGGCCGGCGAGCTGACGGCGCTGCACGGCACCTATGAACGCGGACGGATCCTGCGCGAGGGGGTGCGCGTGGCCATCCTCGGGCGGCCCAACGTGGGAAAATCCTCGCTGCTCAACGCCCTGCTGGGCTACGAGCGGGCCATCGTGACCGCCCTGCCGGGCACCACCCGCGACACCCTGACCGAATCGGCGCATCTGGGCGGCGTCTGGCTGAAGCTGACCGACACCGCCGGTCTTCGTGAAACGCCGGATGAGATTGAGCGGCAAGGGGTTGCGCGGGCGCGAGACGCCGCCAAAAATGCCGGACTGATTTTTTTGGTCATTGACGGGTCGCAGGAGCTGACCGACGACGACCGCGCCGTGATGGATTTGGCGCGGGGTGTGCCGTCAATTGTCCTGCTGAACAAATCCGACCTGCCGCGCCGCGCCGATCTGGATTTGCTGGAGGCCGCGTTTTTGTACGTCTGCCCGGTGTCCGCCAAGACCGGGGCGGGGCTGGACGCCTTGTCCTCCATGGTGCGCCGGATGTTCGAGACAAACGCCCTGCCGTATGACGGCGGCGTGCTGACCAATCTGCGCCATGCCGAGGCGGTGCTGCGTGCGTCCAAATCGGCTGCGCTGTCCGCCGGTGCGCTGGAGGCGGGGCTGACGCCCGATGCCGCCCTGATGGATGCCGAACAGGCGCTGGAGGCGCTGGGCGAAATTACCGGCAAGCTCATCAGTGAGGAGATCATCAAAACGATTTTTGACCGGTTTTGTGTGGGAAAATAGAGGGATTTTCCAAATGTCAATTGACGTGTGCCTTGTCCCGGTGCTATACTTGGATACAGTTAAGGTATCCAAGTAATAAGGAGGTTTTTTCATGGGTCTTGGTGATTTGGCCGATCTGTTCGGCGGCAGCGTATACCGTACCGGGCCGAGCGCGCTCGTCATCGTGCTGATCGTGCTGGGCTGTTTGGTGGCCGCGGGCTTGCATGTGCTCATGGCGCTTGGCCTGTATGAGGTGGGCAAGCGCAGTCCGGCGGCCGACAAGGCGTTTTTGGCGTGGATCCCCGTCGCCAATCTGTATCTGCTTGGTTTGCTGGTGCCCGACATGCAGGCGGGCAAAATGAAGCTCAATCAAACCTCGTGGTACTTAGTCGCGCTGTATGCCGTGCTGCTTCTACCGCTGATTCCCTTTGTGGGCTTTTGGCTGGCGCTGCTCGGCATCTACGCCGCCGTGTCGCTCGCGTCCATGCCCATCTTCAAGCAGGTCAGCCCCCAAAACGCCACCCTGCTGGCGTTCCTTCACCCCGTCGGATTTTTTATCATCCGCGGCAAGGTGATGGGCAAACAGCCCAAGCCCTATCCCGCGCCGCATTCTCCGCCGCCTTACGGCCAGCCGGGGCAGTATCCCCCGCCGCCGCAGGCGCAGCAGCCCCAGCAGCAGTATTACGCCCCGGCGCCCGGTTCCCAGCAGGAGCCGCCCGCGCCGCCGCAGGCCTGAGATGCTCACCGATTTTGAACTGATGCAAAAGGCCATCGGCAGCTTGCCGATGGCCTATGCGCCTTATTCGGGGTTTTCGGTGGGCGCGGCGCTGCTGTGCGCCGACGGCGAGGTGTTTTGCGGCGTCAATGTGGAAAACGCCAGCTACGGCGCGACCCTGTGCGCCGAACGGGTGGCGGTCGCCCGCGCCGTCTGCGCCGGCAAGCGCGCCTTTGTCGCCATCGCGATTGCCGCGTCCCGCGCCGCGGCCTGTCCGCCGTGCGGGATCTGCCGGCAAGTATTGCGCGAATTTTCGCCCGGACTGCGGGTACTCGGCAGGACGCCGGAGGGCGGGCTCGTGTCGTGGACGCTTTCTGAGCTTCTGCCGCATTCGTTCGGGCCGGATTTTTTATAAAAGGAGATCTGTATGCCGTCGCTTTCCGATGCCCTGCAAGGGGTGCTCATGCTGCTGGTGTTGATTTTGGTCGGGGTGCTGATGGCCCGGCGGGGCGTGCTGACCGACGCGGTGGAAAAAACCCTGTCGCGTATCGCCATCGGCTTTGCCATTCCGGCCCTGCTTTGCACCACCACGATCTCCCGTCTGTCGGTCGATTTTCTGGGAGAAACCGGGTGGTTTTTGCTGCTGCCGTTCGCCGTGCTGTTGATCGGCTATGCGCTGGCGATGGGGCTTTGCCGCCTGTTTCGCGTCCCTTCGACCCGCCGGGGCGTCTTTTGCATGATGTTTTCCATGTCCAACGCGGTGTTTATCGGTCTGCCGGTCATTCAGGCGCTGTTCGGCGAGGAGGCGCTGCCGTGGGTGGTGACCTATTTCCCGTCCAATACGGTGATTTTCTGGACGCTGGGCAATTTGGGCATCCTGCGCGACGGCGGCGGGGCAGGGAAGTCCGGCGGCCTCCTCAAAAAGATTTTTTCGCCACCGCTGCTGGGCTTTTTGGCGGGTCTTGCGATTGTCCTGTCGGGCATCCAACTGCCGCCGTTTGCGCTGTCGGCGCTGACCTATCTCGGCGGGCTGACGGTGCCGATCTCGCTGCTGACCACCGGCGCGGCGCTCTCGCGCATGGGAAAAGCCTCCCTGCGCGTCCCCCGCGAGGGGTGGCTGGCGCTGTCCGGGAGGCTTGTGATCATGCCGGGGCTGACGCTGGGGGCGTGTCTGCTGCTGGGCGCGCCGCCGGATATGACGGCGGTGTATACCATGCTGTCGGCCATGCCGGTGATGAGCCAGGGGGTCATCATGGCGCGCAACGCCGGCGCGGATTACGAGCTGGCGTCGCAGATGCTGACCCTGTCCACGCTGGTGTCGCTGGCGTGGATTCCACTGGTGACGCTGGCGCTGGGCTGGATATTGTAGGTCATTCCGCGGGGGCTTCCCCCTGTTCTTTTTCCCACTCGCGGAAAGCGGAGAGTACAGTCTCCCTGTCCTCGGGGGAAAGCTCATGCCGCTTCTTGGCCGTCAAGAACCCGATCTCATTGTTCATGACCTCCCACGCGCTCTTGCCCTCGGCCACGAACTCCAGCTGGTCGATGCGACCGGACAGCTTGGAGTACATGTCGCGGGTGAGTGAGAGCACCTCCTCCAGAATATCGGCGGCCTCCCGCCGGGGCGGGGCCTCCTTCGGGGCGGCCAGCTCTTTTTTTATGCGCGCCCAGCCAGTCTCGAACCGGGGCCACAGTGCATCAAACACTGCTTGCAGCGCCTCGGCGGGGAGCTTTTGCCCGCAAAGCTCGTTGATATCGCGCAGCAGCTCGAACAACCCCGCCCGGTCGAGGGTCTTACTCTGGAAACTGGTCAGCGGGCTGTTTGTGATGTCCGACTGCTTGAGGTCAATAAGCAGCGGGATGACCCGGGTTTGCTCCATCCCCTTGGCCAGCGCGCCGGCCTCGAAAATCAGCCATGGCGCAGCGAAATTTTCGCGCGTGACGCAGAGAATGCCGATTTCGGTGGATGCCAGCTGGCGGTTGACCTCGTTGTTCCAAATCTGCCCCGCGCTGATCTCGCTGGAAATCCACGGAACCGCCGACTGCACCACCATGGGAATCCACTCGCGCAGAAGCTCCGCCGCCCGGTGGCTGAGACTTCCCTTGCCCGACCAGCTGATAAAAACTTTCATTATGTAGCCTCCTTCGTACTGCGTACTCCAACCCCCGCAATTGTTTATTTTTTGGCCGGATTCACTCCGGCCAAAAAATATCTTTGTTCCAAATCCTTTGGAAGCCATCAGGCTTTCAAAGGAAGTTTATAGCGCGTGCTTGTCGTACTCCCGGAACCCCTCGCCCAGCACCTCGTGCGCCTCCGACAGGATGAGAAACGCCGCCGGATCGGCGGTCTTGACCACCTCTTTGAGCAGCGCGATCTGCTGCCGCTTGACGGCGCAGAGGATGACCTTTTTGGGGTTGCCGGTATAGCCGCCCTCGCCCTGCAGCAGGGTGGCACCCCGGTCCAGATGCTCGGAAATGGCACCCACCACCCGCTCGGGGTGGTCGGAGATGATATACGCCACCTTGGCGGTGTTGAGCCCGTAGAGAATGGCGTCCATGATCTGGGTGCCGACATAGAGACAGATGACGGCGTACATCACGTTTTCGACCTTGCCGAACACCAGCCCGGCCAGCGCGATGATCACGGCGTCCACGCAAAGCATCAGCCGCCCCATCTGCATATGGCGGAAAATCAGCTTGAGCAGCCGCGCGGCCACATCGGTGCCGCCGGTGGTGGCGCCCCGGGTAAAGACCAGCCCCAGCCCCGCGCCCAGCGTCAGTCCGCCGAAAATGGCTGCCAGCAACGGCTCCACCTGAATGATGGGCAAAATATGCGCGCCGAGGTCGATGAATACCGAGGAGACCACCGTGCCGTAAATGGTGTACAGCAAAAACCGGCGTCCGGCGAACCGCCAGCTCAAAATAAACAGCGGCAGGTTGATAATCAGGATGGTCATGCCAATAGGCAGGGCGCTGTAGAGGTGATTGACCATCATGGCCAAGCCCGTCACGCCGCCCGGCACAATGTTTTGCGGATCCAAAAAACACACGACCGACACCGCCATCAGCGCCGAGCCCAGCGTGATGACGAGATAATCCAGCGCGTATTGGGAGAGAGAACGTTTCATCGGACACCACCCCAGGATAGTGAATAGTTAACAGTTAACAGTTAGTAGTTCATAGGGATGCAATCACGCGCAGTATGATAAACTGTTCACTGCTCACTGTTCACTGTTAACTGCATTTGCTCTTCCCCCACGTCCTCCGGGCGTAGCAGCGCACCGGCGGCGGGGAGACTGCGCACCCGGAACCGGGCGGGATTGGTCAGGCCGGTCGCCGTCCCCACGGCGCAGAGCTTGTGCTGCTTTTTGCAGGTCATCACGGCGACGCCCTGGGTGTTGCGGGTGGTCTTGGGCGTCAGCGCCGCGGTGTACAAAATCAGCGCGCGCCCGTCGGTCGAGCGCAGCAGGAGCTCCTCATCGGCGGAAATCACCCGCGCGTCGGCCAGCGGACTCTTATCGCTGTAAGCGCCGGTGAGACGGCGGCGGTTGGACTTGGTGTCATAGGCCGACAGCGTGACCCGCGCCACCTTGCCGTTTTCAAAGAAAAACAAAATATGCCCCGAAAAGTCGCCCGCCGGACAGACAAATACGACGCTTTCGCCCTCGTCAAAGTCCAGCTTGGCCGGCAAAAAGTCGCCGAGAACCGACGCGCGCGCATCGTCAAAGTCGCAAAGCCGCGCCTTATACGCTTGCTGCCGGTTGGTAAAGACCAAAATCTCCTCGCGGTTTTGTGCCTCGAAAACATGCTTGGGGCCGTCGTTTTCCTTGTATTTGTGCTCGCCCGACATGCGCAGCGACTGCGGCGTGATCTTCTTTAAGTATCCCTCGCGCGAGACAAATACATGCACCGGATAGTCCTCGATGTGTTCCTCCGGGTTGTAATGGGTGACCTCATGCTCGTATACCAGCGCCGTTTTGCGCGGCGCACCGTATTTTTTCTCCACCGCCTCCAGATCGGCGATGATGAGCGCCCGGATTTTGTCCTTGGAGGACAGGGTCGCTTCCAGATTGGCGATCTCGCGGGTGAGGTCGTCGGTTTCGGCCACCCTTTTTAAAATATATTCCTTGTTGATGTTGCGCAAGCGAATTTCCGCGATAAATTCCGCCTGTTTTTCGTCGATGCCGAACCCAATCATCAGATTGGGCAGCACCTCGGCCTCCTCCTCTGTCTCGCGGATGATGGCAATGGCGCGGTCGATGTCCAGCAGGATTTTGCGCAGACCGAGCAGCAGATGCAGCTTTTCCCTGAGCCGCGAGAGATCAAAATACAGCCGGCGCTTGACGCATTCGGTGCGCCAGGCGCTCCACTCCTCCAAAATCTCGCCGACGCCCAGCACATGCGGCGTACCGGCGATGAGAACATTGAAATTGCAGGAAAAAGTGTCCATCAGCGGGGTGGCCTTCATGAGCTTTTGCATGAGCTTTTCGGGATCGACCCCGCGCTTTAGGTCGATGGCCAGCTTGAGCCCGGATAGCCCGGTTTCGTCGCGCATGTCGGATACTTCTTTGATTTTACCGTTTTTGATGCCCTCGGCCACCTTGTCCATGATGGCCTCGACCGTTGTGGTATATGGGATTTCGAACACCTCGATGAGGTTTTCCTCCTTCATATACCGCCACCGCGCGCGCAGACGGAACGACCCGCGCCCCGTGCGGTAAATCTCCCGCATGGCGTCGGGGTCGTAAATCAGCTCGCCGCCGGTGGAAAAATCGGGTGCCGGCAGGGTGGACAACAGGTCATGCGCCGGGTTTTTAAGCCAGGCAGCCGTTGTGCGACAGACCTCGGCCAGATTGAAGCCGCAAATTTGCGACGCCATGGCCACGGCAATGCCCAAATTGGCCGACACCAGCACGTTGGGGTAGGTGGTCGGCAGCAGGCAGGGCTCCTTTGTGGTGTTGTCATAGTTGTCTATAAAATCCACCGTGTCGCGGTCGATGTCGCGGAAAAGTTCTGCGCACAGTGCGTCTAGCTTGACCTCGGTATAACGCGACGCGGCATAGGCCATGTCGCGCGAATAGGACTTGCCAAAATTGCCCTTGGAGTCCACCAGCGGCGTCAGCAGCGCCTCATGGCCGCGCGTCAGCCGCACCATGGTTTCGTAAATGGCCTGCTCTCCGTGGGGGTTGAGCCGCATGGTCTGGCCGACGACATTGGCCGACTTGGTGCGCGCCCCGGTCAGCAGTCCCATTTTGTACATGGTGTACAAAAGCTTCCGGTGGGACGGCTTGAAGCCGTCAATCTCCGGAATGGCGCGCGAGACGATGACGCTCATGGCGTAGGGCATGAAGTTTTTTTCCAGCGTTTCGGGAATCTTCTGCCGCACCACCTCGGCGTGCAGGCCGATAATATCGGGGTTTTGCTTTTGCGTCGGCGGAGCTTTTTCTTTCTTGGCCATACAACACCTCGGGACGGTTAGTAGTGGGTAGCGATGTCGCCGAGTGATTATATCACGAAAGCCGCGCGAATTGTACCCCCCAGGAGAATTGCCGGCATGATAATTTTTTGTATTGACAGACCGGCTTGCCTGTGGTACAATTCTTTTCGTCGCCGCGTTGCGGGTTGTCCCGCGCGCCGGAATCGAATATGGGGGTATAGCTCAGCTGGGAGAGCGAGTTAAACGTCTACGATAACATCAACAACAGAATATCAGTGTTTTTCCACATCTGGGGGTATAGCTCAGCTGGGAGAGCGCTTGAATGGCATTCAAGAGGTCAGCGGTTCGATCCCGCTTATCTCCACCATTTAAGGGAAAACACTCATAGATACCCGCCGAGGCCGTAAGGTTTCGGCGGTTTGTTTTTACCCTCAAGAGCAACACTCAAGTTGATCATTGAAGTGTTCAAGGTCAATGTTGAAGTCGATATGGATTTGGTAATCCGTCCCGACTTCGACCCGGTTAATGAGATTAGCGACAATCATCTTCTTTGCCACGAGGTCTGCTGCGTCGTAAAGTTCAGTCCATGATATGACTTCACCATACCTGACCTGCATTTCCTCACTGCGATATTTGCATCCGTCAAGCTCATGTTTGGCTGTATTGCGTACAGCCTCAATCTCGGAAAGATCCATTTCAGCCAATTCACATATCAGGACAGAATTAAGGCATTTGACAACCCCCTCCGGTGCCATTTTTCAAATATTTTTTCATTGCCAGAAGTCTCTTTTCAATGGCGGCGTTCACTGCGCTTTCGCTTACGCCCTCGGCGTTGGCGATTTCTTTCCGGCTCTTGCCAAGTATGTAATACGCTTCAACTCTGCGACCCTGTATCTCGGGCAGGGAGTTTAGCGCACGGCACAAGCGACAATACCGCTCTTTCATTTCCCAAATCGCCTCCGGGCTGTCGGAGCAATGGATGCTTGCCGCTTCTACTGTACCATCCTACGCGTCGATAGAATGTACTTTATTGCGATGCGCCATGCGCTCCTGCGTTTTGTTGTACCGCCTGTCGGTCATAAGCTCGGCGGCGATAACGTCCGGCACATCCACAAACTCGTCATGCGTATACCACGGGTAAAAGTCCCGCAAATTGATTGTTGCCATACTGTTTTCCTCCATTCGATTTTTTGGTTGAGCTTGAAAAATCAAATGGGGATGGCGGGGAGCGGCAGCGGGGATATAAGGACGGTAAAAGAAAAACCGCAGCCCGGTTACGGGTCGCGGCGATTCGCTCTGATATGCAGGTTATTCTGAAACACTTGCCAAAACATTGTATGAAGCAATGACCGCCAGATACTTCCGATAATAAAACCGTGAGATAGCTTCGGCGGCTGATTCCACGGAATGAAGATACACATTGTACTTCAGCCAATCTCTGCGTGCTATTTCAAAATGAGGGCGGTCGTATCCTACTACCAATATCCAGTTTTCGGCCATAGAATCCGCCCTCCCTTCTAAGATCGGATTTTTCGATAAACTACTTTTTCTATTGTTGTGCCACTCCGGGCCGAATCGGCCCGGAGTGGCTAAAGATACATCCCACCGCTCACCAGAGCAATCGCTGACAGCGGAATTTCGTTACGTTACTTTCTTTCCAATCGACAAGACCGAACTTTAGTTGTTATTTGTGTCATTTGTGGCCAAATAATCAATCGGATTTATATACTCTCCATTGACACTCAAGCCAAAATGTAAATGCGGCCCTGTTGCTTCCCCTGTGCTTCCAACATACCCGATTACATCACCTGTTTTTACCACATCCCCGACGGCAAGCCCCTCCGCGTATCCATACAGGTGTCCATAAAAGGTCTGCTGTTCGGCACCGTGGTCAAGCCAAATAAAATACCCATATGTATCAGTTTCACTCATTTCAATAATAGTGCCCGCGTTAGCCGCTAAAATGGGAGTCTCGCTTGGAGCGGGTATGTCAATGCCATCATGTGAAACGAGTATTTTCTCAATAGGATGCATATGCGTTCCAAATGCTGTTGTAATAGTATAGTAATCAGGCACCGGCCAAGAATAAGCGCCATTCACATTAACCTTTGCAGATAAGTCCTCCGCATCATTTGGTTTCGAGGATTCGTTAGGAGTTTGCTGCTGCATTTCATCATTACGGGGAGTATTTTGTCCGGAAGTAACCTCATCGGGAGTAGCCTGCGCGGCCGCGGATACCGCCATAGTTCCTACAATTAAACCTGCCACTAATACAAGCGCCAATACTGTACCAAATAGAGTAGTTTTCCTGAGTTTCATAATCGCATTGATCCTTTCTTCTATCGCATTTTTAGCGAAATGATTATATAGGAGGGAAAAACCGCTTTTCCTTTCCTCTAATCCTATGAGTGTGAGAGCGTAAGAGGATTTTGTTCTTTCTCCGAAAGCTCGCACAACATTTTCATCGCAGGACAATTCAATATCACGGTTTGCCAGCACATACATGACCCACACCAAGGGGTTAAACCAGTGGACGCACAAGGCGGCGGCAAGCAAACACTTTGAAAGAATGTCCAACCGTTTGATATGCGTTAGTTCATGTGTGAGTACATAAAATAACTGGGTAGTGTCCTGCCAGTCGGCTGTCTTGGGGAACAGGATAACAGGCTTCCATAGCCCGTAGGTTATAGGGGCGCTTATTCTGTCTGACTGCCTTATCTGCACAGATCGTTTAATTTTGTGCTGTTGCAACCAATCAGCGACATAATCGTTTTCAATGGGCAGCGCCGCTTTATATTCCCTGCGGCAACGTAAATGTGTCACAAGGAAGAACAGGGCACAAACAACCATTCCAATAACCCACACAACCAATATGGGAGATATTTGCGTACCGACATCCGGCGATGTTGGGTATACAATAGGGTTTAAGGCATTTGCACTTGGCAATACGTTGTTATTGGGAATTATTGTCTGTGTGTTCACTGACACCGCAAACCATTCTGCCGCCTTGTCAACGACTGTATTTGTGGAAAATGGTCGCGGAAAGGAGAACGGAATCAACAGCCGGAGCAGCACCACACCCCAAAGCACTAAAAATGTTTTCTTGGGCAGCTTATGAATGGCAAGCGCACGGATTATCACTATTGCCAAAATGAGAACAGACGCCGAAACGCTCATTTGGAATACACTCATACACCCCACCTCGTTACAGTTCGCTGACAATCTGTTTCAACTTATCTATTTCTTCATGAGATAAGTTTCCTCTTCCCAGTACGGAAGCTACAAGATGATCTGCCGCGCCGTCATACATCTTGTTAATAAGTTCTGTTGTCTCATACTCCCGCGCCTGTTCGATTGTTATAAGCGGACGACAGATCCAATTCGGCTCAAGCCGCACTATCGCCCCTTTCTCAAGGCATCGTTTGATAATAGTATAGGTTGTGGTCTTGCTCCAGTTTATCTGCTCGCTCAAGATTTCCGAAATCCTTTTTGCGGTTGTATCACCCTCTCGCCATAATATGTCCATGACCTTTAGTTCCGAATCAAATAGTTTCATGTTCATGCGCTCCTTTTACCGGCAAAATTCTAATGCAGTAGAACCTACGTTGTCATTCTACTACGATAGAACTGTATTGTCAAGTAGTTTTAAAGAAGAATTGTAAACAACCTATGAACGCCACAAAAAAGATGTTTCCGAGGTTTCCACTAACCTGCAAGCAGGACAAGCGGCAAGCTACTCGCACATTTTCGAGATTTTCCCTCGCGGGAAAACTTAAAAATTGCTTGTTGGAGCTTCGCCCCAAACCCGACGGACTTCGGGCCGGTTCGGCCCGAAGTGCAGCGGCCTGTAGGCCTTGTTTGCGTCCCATCGCTACCGCGTCTGTTCCTTGTTCCTGTCTCGGTCTGTGAGGCCGAGCAGGTGGTCTATATTTGCCTTGACCGCCACTATCTCGCGCATATCCTCCTGCGCAGCGCGATAATCCCGATAGCCGGATTTTTTCGCCGCCGAAAGCGTCTGCCATTTGGCTTTGAGGGTATCCATCTTCGGGAGTTTTTCGCCGTTTAGCAGCTCCCGCATGGTAGCCTGCGCCGCCCTGTAAACGGTTATGTCTGCCTCATGCTCTGCCAGATATTTATTGCTATATTTCTTCGATTTATATTCCTCAATTATGGGGCGCGTCCGGGCGTAATCGGCAATCGCCGCTTTAAGTTCGCCATTGTGTTTCATAGCCGACTCGGAGACTTTCAACTTATTGCCCGAATTATGAAAACGCTCAGTTGCCGCCTCCGCTTTCGCCGCAAGAGCGTCATAGTCAAGCAGATTGTTTTCCTGTAAGTATTGTAGAGCGGCCGCCATTTGCTTTAAATTGTAGGATGCAGCATTTGCTGTTGTAACATATATAATGCTACTTGCCTTATATTTGTCGTATAAATCTTTGTTTTTATCTTTGTTAATGCCAACATATACTACACTTCCGTTGTTGCCTTCAACATACTGACGTAATTTTTCGGAGAGACCACTTGGATCAACGTACTTCAATGCATTGTTTATGCAATATGAATATTGA
>JAVBOJ010000011.1:0-15264 GCA_031550755.1 Oscillospiraceae bacterium | reverse complement strand
CGCGTCGCGAATAGCGAAAGTGAGGTTGGCGCCGGGGTCAATATACGGCACAAAGGCATAGCTGTAATCACTGCCGCGCAGCGCTTCGGCGGCTGCCTTCTGACCGCCCTCCAGACAGGCCGCCAGATTGGCGTACACCGGATGGGTGTGCAGCACATAGGCGTCCAGCAGGGAGTGAAACCCGGCCTCCACCGACGGGCGCAGGACGGGGAGCTCTTCTACCGCAAGGACGGCCGCCTTGGCGGCGGCGGAGCCCTCGGCCTCGACATCGGTCAGGTCGGCGGGATTGTGCGTTTCGTAAAAGGTGCGTACCGCCGCGCCGTCCATGACGGCGTAGCCGGTGTCACGGGTGATGTCGTCCAGCCGGAAGCCGGAGGCCTTGATGAGCATCAGTCCGCCGCCCGGCTTGACCGAGGTGTTGCCGCCGCCGCCCTGCACGAGGTCAGGGCGCACGCCGGCGTCGCGGGACAGCTTGATAAATGCGTCGATTTTATCGCCGTACTGGGAAAGCAGTTCCTGTTTGTTCATGGTCACACCCTCTTGGACAGTACGTTTTTTTCGTAGTCGGCGACGTCGGACAGCCACTGTGTGGCCTGCCCCGGCAGGTTTTTGCGGCGGCAGTATTCGTTCCAAACGGCGGCCACCGGCAGGGTGCGCGCCTCGTCCATCAGCGCCAGACGGTCGCCGAAGTTTTGGGCGAGCTCCAGCTCCTTCAGCCTGGCGGTCGGCTCCAGCAGCGCCGCCAGCAGCGCCCGGCGGGCCGCCCGCGCGCCCACCACCCACGCCGTGACGCGGTTGATGCTGCCGTCGAAGAAGTCCAGTGCGATGTGGGTGCGATCCAGCGCGTCGGCGCGCACCAGCTCGCGCATGACCTCGGTGATCTCGTCCGAAAAGACGATGACGTGGTCGGAGTCCCAGCGCACGCCGCGCGAGAGATGCAGCAAAATCTCCTTGGAGAAGAGCAACAGGGAGGACAGCTTGTCGGAGACCTGCTCGGTGGGGTGGAAATGCCCCATATCCAGCGTCAGCATGAGATCCTCAAAGCCGTTTTTGTGGGCATAGCCGAGGTAGCCCATGTAAAATTCATGCGAGCCGACGACAAAGCTCTCGGTGCCGATGCCGAACAGCTTGCATTCGACCGAGTCCAGCGTCTCCCTGGGGGAGAATTTTTCCTTGTAAACCTCGTCCAGAGAATCCTTCAGCCGGGCGCGGTGCGCCAAGCGGTCGGCGGTGAAATCCTTCATGCCGTCGGGAATCCAGAGATTGGTCACGCAGGTCTGCCCCAAGGCCTTCCCCATCCCGGCGGCGATGCGGCGGGAGGTTTTGCCGTGTTCAATCCAGAATGCACGGATGCCCTTGTCCGGATGGGACAGGGTCAGGTTGTCGGCGGCTTTGGGATGGCCGAAATAGGTGGGATTGAAATCCAGCCCGATGCCCTTTTCCTTCGCCCAATCGACAAACCGGGCGAAATGCCGCAGCTCATAGGCGTCGCGGTCCACCTTTTCGCCGGCCAGTTCGGCGTAGGAGGCATGGAGATTGACCTTGTGCGGTCCGGGCAGCAGGGACAGCGCCTTGGACAAATCGGCGCGCAGCTCGTCGCCGTTTCTGGCCTTGCCGGGGTAGTTGCCGGTGGACAAAATGCCGCCCGAGACGCCGCCGGCCTCGGCCTCCAGCCCGGTCACGTCGTCGCCCTGCCAGCAGTGCAGCGAAACGGGGATCTCATCCAGTTTTTTTAGCGCCGCTTCGGCGTCCACGCCGTATTCGCGCAGGGTATCGCGCGCGGCCTCATAAGCGGCCTTGATGGTTTGCTCACTCATCATAATTTCCTCCCTTATTCATGCAAATAAAGACATCGCACTGTCTCGGTAGTTCTCAATTCGGGCAGAAAGCGGTGTTTTTTGCGATGCTTCGGAGAACATGCCGTCGGCGAGATCTTTTGTCGCGCGGCGCTCGTGGCCGATCAGCGCCCATGCCGCGTCATACAGCGGGGCGAACTCCGGACGGCGCATCGCCTCGCAAACAAAGCCCTGCCGGGGCTGGTTGATGTCCTCGCCGCTGATTTGGAACAGACCTTTTTGGTCGCACAGGGCGCGCAGCCGCGCCAACTGTGCTGGGGTGTTGCGGGACGGCATATAGGTGACCGCCGGGAAGCCGAGGGCGGGCAGCAGCTCGAACAGCTCGTCGAGGTAGCCGTCCTCGAAGCGCTGGGGCTTTTTGTCGCCGGTGACCGAGTCGCCCACGTCGCCGAGGTAGGGGTAGGCCATGACGATGCCGTTCTCCCGGGCCATGGCCGACAGCTCATGAATCGGCGGGCATTCGGCCGTGGCAGGGATGTAAAACGCCTCCATAAAGTTGCCCTTGAGCAGCCCCAGCAGGTCGTACTCGTAATGAGGGTTGGCCTCGTCGAGCAGATACCCCTCCAGCTTTGCCGGGAGAGGCATTTGCAGTTTTTTGCAAAAATCCGCCGTGGCCTGTCCCCTGCCGAATGTCTCGACGATTTTTTTCGCCACGGCGAACAGCAGATGCCGCTCGGTAACGCTGCCGCCGTCATGCGCCATGGAGAGCGGCAGCACGTCGCGGTCATAGTCCAGCGTCAGTCCATGGGGCACAAAGAGTTCATGCAGGTTTGCCGTCATGGCGCGGTTGCGCGCGCCGCGCGCGGCGACATAGGGGGCAAAATAGTCCGTCACGGCGTCGATGCGGTTGTGTGGCACGCCATGCAGGGCGATATAGGCCACCGTGTCCTGATCGGTGTTGTTGATGCGCCGACCGGCCACCGGCGTGCCGGCAAAATCGGCGCGGCACTCCATCCCCACCGTGACCGGAAGGTTGAGGACGGCGGCGGCCTCCAGAAATTCCCGCGCGCCGGCCAGCGAGTCGTGATCCATGATCCCGGCGGTACACAGCCGGGCGTCGTACGCCTTGTAGACCGCCATGGTCGGGCTGTACGGCGAGAAGGAATAGCTGGTGTGGATATGGTTGTTGACGTCGCGGCCCAAAATGCCCCGGCGCGGCGGCAAGCCTAGCGCCCGCAGAGCATCCAGCCGTTCCGTTTTTGTCGGCGCGTTGAGGTTTTGAATCTGCATCTCGTACCCAACCCCCGTAAATCGTTTATTTTTCCGGCGGACTCACTGCTACCTTCCAAAGCAAGCTTTGGCGGGTTCCCACAGCCGCCGAAAAAACAGCCCTGTTCCCTCATTTGAGAAAATCCGCAGATTTTCGAGACTATTTTAGCATGATTTGCCCGCCGGTCACCGGAATGGCCTGCCCGGTCTCGCATTGCTGCTCGACGCTGTAGAAAATGGCGCGGGCCACGTCCAACGGGTCGCAGCCCCGGTTCATCGGCACCTTGGAGAGGTAGAAATTTTTGACGTCCTCAATGCTCTGTGCGCCGGGCACCTTGCCGGTGCGCAGATACTGGACGAACAGACCGTTTTGCGGGTCCGACCACAGCGGCCCGTCATAGAAGTTGCCGGGGCAGATGGCGTTGACCTTGACGCCGCACTCGACCAGCTCCTTGGCAAAGCTCTGCACCAGACCGATGCCGCCGAATTTGCCGCCGGCGTAGGCGAAGTTTTTGTTGGAACCGTCCAGCCCCGATTTGGAGTTGATTTGCAGGATGTCATACCAGCGCTCGGGCGCGAAACGGCGCTGGATTTTCATGGGGCGGGCGGCGTATTTGGTGCAGAGGAAAAAGGCGGTGTAGTTGATTTTGGTGACCAGCTCGAAGTTTTCCAGCGTCATCTCCTCCAGTGAGCCGGCCTTGAGGATGCCGGCGTTGGAGACAAACACGTCCAGTCCGCCGTAGTGCAGCACCGTCTCGCGCACAAGGGCTTCGACCGAGCCCTCGTCGCCAACGTTGACCCGCAGGGCGACGGCGGAATTCTCACCGAATTGGGCGCACAGCGACCCGGCGACCGAACGCGCCAGCTCCTCATTGAGGTCGGCGATGATCACAAACGCGCCCTCGGCGGCCATGTGGCGGGCAATGCCCTCGCCGAAGCCCTGTGCGCTGCCGGTGACAATGGACACCTTGCCGGCCAGCCGGCCGGTTTTGCCGTGAGGCTTGATCGTAAATATGCCCAGACCGGACACGGCGAGGCTGGAAGGATTGCTGGACAAGGCTTCGGGCAATTTGACATACAGCGCGTCCAAACCGTCGGCGGACAGACCCGCCACGCTCTCGTCGGCGGAAAAGGAGACCGACGCAAAGCCCGACAGGGCGCGGATCGCGGGCGCGACAGCCGCCGCGGCGGCGGGAACCCCGCCGGCCTGATTGATCCATTCCATAGTGACCCTCCTCAGATGGCTTTGGCGTTGGCCAGCAGATATTTTTCCGCCTCGGCGCACCACAGCCCGTTGTGCGTCTCCACAATGTCGGCCAGTTTTTTCAGCACCGGGTCGGCCTCTCCCAGCTTGCGGAAGTCTGCGATGGCGGTCAGCGGCATGGAAATGTGGTTGTAAATCAGCTTTTTGCCGCCGGGGATGTGGGGCAGGTTGAGGGTGGCCTCCACCACGGCGTCCAGCCCGCCGATATGGGTGAGCATGGCGGCGGGGTTGATGAGCCCGCGCCCCATCATGTCGAGCGCTTCCTTCATATCGTTGGTGTTGCCGCCGGAATTGCCGGCCACATGTGTGGCCATATAGTGGACATTGTAAAAGTTGAATTTGGCGGAAAACTCCGGGTTGGTCGGCCCGGCGAAGAAGTTGAGGCAGCCGTCAAAGGCCAAAATGGCGTCGGCCTGCTCGACCACGGGCGCCACCGGCGCGTAGACGAACACATCGTCATACCCGGCGCCGCCGGTCAGCTCCTTTAAAACCGCCGGTACGTCGGCGATTTCCTTGGTGTTGACATAGCGGAGCGTCACGCCCTGCTTTGCCGCCTCCTGGACGGAATAGAGCTGGGCGGCGCGGCCCAGCCGCGCGTCGTCGATGTCGGTGACCACGAGCAGACCGGGGCGGCGGTCACAATGCAGGGCATAGTCGATCGCGCCGAGACCCATCGGGCCGACACCGGCCAAAAGCGCCATATTGCCGCCTTTTTTGATGCCCATTTCGTGGGTATAGACGCCGGGCGTCGTGTGATAATTGACATGAAACCCGCCGACCACACAGGACACCGGTTCGGACAGCGATCCGGCGAAAAACGCCTCGCCCTTGTAGGGCAGCAGACAGCCGAATTCCATCACCTTTTCGGGGATGAGAATATAGGTCGCGTCGCCGCCGATATGGGAGAAGGAGTAGCCCGGCGCGGCGTGGACATTGGCCGGGTCATTGAGCGCCGGCTGGATGGAAAACCGGTCGCCGGGGGCAAACTGATCCCTCCACCGCGCACCGACCTCGACAATTTCGCCGCAGAACTCATGCCCAATGATGATGGGATTTTGCGCCACGTCGTCGGGCACGCGCTTGTGATCGGAGCCCTGCATGGCGGCCTTGTAGGACGACATGCACAGGCTGTCCGAGATAATTTTGGCCAGAATTTCCCCGTCTTGGGGTTGCGGAAGCTCAAACTCCTCCAGCCGAAGATCGTTTTTGCCGTACAGGCGCACCGCTTTGGTCAGCATGGATACCCCTCCCTATTTTTTGTATAATTTTCCATAGGTTTCGTACGCGTCGTCCCACGCGGCGGTATTTTGCGGCGTATAGACCGTCTGCGCAAACGAGGCCGCCACGACCTGCCGCAGGTCGGAGAGCGACGACAGCTCGCCTTGGGCGATGAGCTGGACGCCGATGTTGCCGAGAACCGTGGCCTCGGACGGGCCGGCGATGACTGGCAGCCCGGTGGCGTCGGCGGTGCATTGGCACAGCATCCGGTTGTGGATGCCGCCGCCCACGACGTGGATGCGGTCATAGGTCTTGCCGGTGACCTCGGCCAGCTGCGCCACCGTGGCGCGGTAGGCCAGCGCGAGGCTTTCGTAGATGCAGCGGGCAATTTCCCCGACGGTCTGCGGGACATACTGCCCGGTTTTGGCGCACATCGCGCGGAGCATTCCCGGCATGTCGCCGGGATCCATAAACGCCGCGTCGTCGGGGTCGATGAGACAGGCAAAGGGACGGGTCTCCTGCGCCGAGGCGGCGATTTGGGCGAAGTCGAGCTCTTGGCCTTCGCGCTTCCACTGCCGGCAGCACTCCTGCACCAGCCAGAGCCCCATGATGTTTTTGAGCAGACGGATTTTTCCGTCATAGCCGCCCTCGTTGGTCATATTGTATCGGCAGGCGGTTGCGGACAGCACCGGTGTCGGGCTTTCCACCCCCATCAGCGACCAAGTGCCGCTGCTGATGTAGACGGCGTTGTCGCCGGTCAGCGGCGCGGCGGCCACGGCGGACGCCGTATCATGTCCCGCCACGGCGAAGACTTTCGCGTCGGGTAGGCTCAGCTCCTCCCGCAAACGCGCCTTCAGCCCGCCCAGCGCCGCGCCCGGCTGCACCATCGGGCAGGACAGCTGCTCGGGCAAGGAAAAGGTCTTCATGATTTCGGCGTCCCACGTCCGGCTGTGCGGCTCAAGCAGCGCCGTGGTGGACGCCATGGTGTATTCGGAGACCGTCTCTCCGCAGAGAAAATACGAAAACAGATCGGGCATCAGCACCAGCTTGTGCGCCCGCTCCAGCAGCTCCGGGCGGGTGTCCCCCAGCGCCATGAGCTGATACAGCGTGTTGAACCGCTGAAATTGCAGACCGGTGCGGGCGTATTGCGCCTCGCGGGGCAGGAGGCCGAAGCTTTTTTCCATGTATCCCACATTGCGCTCGTCGCGGTAATGAACAGGGGCTTCCAGCAGACGTCCGCAGCCGTCGAGCAGACCGAAGTCCACGCCCCAGGTGTCCACCCCGACGCTGTCAAACCCGCCGGCACGCGCGGCGACGGTCAGTCCCTGCCGCACCTCAAACCACAGCCGGAAAAAGTCCCAATAAAGGGTATCGTCCAGCTGCACCGGGTCGTTGGGGAAACGGTGGAGCTCCTCCATCGAGATTTTCTGTCCGTCAAACAGCCCCAGCATGGCGCGGCCGCTGGACGCGCCGAAATCAAAGGCCAAAATGCGCTTTGGCATGACGCTCACCCCATACAATTTAATCCAAGGCGATTATACTCTATTTCATTCCGTCTGTCCAGAACTTACAGGGTGAGGGTCAATTTTCGAGCGCCGCCGCCAGCATCCGCCAGTCGCGGAGGTAGAGATGCGGGCAGTCGGGTGGGGCGCTGCTCCGATCCTTGTAAAAGCATTCGATGTCGCTGTGGTACCAGACCGGGAACAGGCCGGCCGCCGCCGCGCCCGCCACGTCCTTTTCCGTGTGGTCGCCGCAAAACCAGACCTCGGACGCGTCCAGCCCGGCTTTTTTGAGCGCCAGCTGAAATATCAGCGGCTCCGGCTTGCGGAACACATAGTCGCTGGTGGCGAGGACAAACTCAAACCGGTTTTCCGGCAGCAGCCTGTCCAGCCGGGCGCGCAAGGTGCTGCCGCCGAAGGAGATGTTGCTGATGACACCGGTGCGGATGCCGCGGGCGTTCAGCTCGGCCAGCATCTCATTGGCATACGGCATGGCCGTGCCCGGCGCGGCGGCATCCCAGAAAATCCGCTCAAGCTCCTCGGGCGGCAGGGCAAAGGACAGCCGCAGATAGTCATACAAAAATCGATCCAGCGGCAGGCTCTGGATCTCCAGCCCGGCCTCCCGCGCCGGACGGCACCGGGCAAACAGCCGGGCGGCCAGCGTCTGTATGTCCTCCGCCGCAACGCCGTCCGGGTTGGACACGGCATGCGCCAGCACGGCCTCACTGCCGCGCCGGCGATCAAAGTCCGGCTCATAGGCGAGGGTGTGTCCGTAATCAAACAGAATCATGGCGGGTGTTTGCATACAATTCCTCGCAATCGTTAAAATGTTCATAAAACAGTATAATGTAATTGGATTTAAATTGCAATCGTTCCCTCTTGCGCGAAAGGGCGGGAATACTGTATAATTTTCCGGTACACAGGACAGGGGATGGGGAACGAATATGCTGAAAAAATATGTATCCGACCTCAAAAGCGAATTTTCAAAGTATAATATGTCCCGGTTCAAGCGCGACCTGCTGGCCGGCATCACCGTAACGGCGGTGGCGCTGCCGCTGGCGCTGGCCTTCGGCGTGAGCTGCGGCGCGACGGCGGCCGCCGGGCTCATCACCGCGATTTTGGCGGGGCTCATCATCGGCGCGCTGTCGGGCGGGTCGTTTCAAATCTCCGGGCCGACCGGGGCCATGACCGCCATTTTGATCGTGCTGGCGCAGAAATACGGCCTGTCCGGCATCTGGACGGCGGGGCTGCTGTCGGGCATTTTTTTGGTGGCGGCGGGACTGCTGAAATTTGGCCGGGTGGTGTCGTTCATCCCCGCGCCGGTCATCACCGGCTTTACCTCCGGCATCGCCCTCATCATCGCCATCGGACAGCTCGACAATGTGCTGGGCGTCCGGACGCCGCCGACCGAATCCTCGGCGCTGAAGCTGGCGGAGTATTTCAAAACGCCGCTTTCGCCCAACTGGTACGCGCTGCTGACCGGCGGCATTGTCATTGCCGTCATGCTGCTGTGGCCGAAAAAGTGGACGTTTCCGTCGTCGCTGGCCGGACTGGCGCTGGCCTCGGGACTGGCCGCCGTGTGCGGCTTTCCGCTGGAGACCATCGGGGAGATTCCCAAAACGCTGTTTCCCGAGAACCGCCTGACCTTCGACGCGCTGAGCCTTGCCGGTATGCGGGACATGCTGGTGCCGGCGCTGAGCATCGCGGCGCTGGGCATGATCGAGAGCCTGTTGTGCGGCGAGGTGGCCGCCAAAATGAAAAAGGAAAAATACGACGCCAACCGCGACCTTGTGGCGCAGGGCGTGGGCAATATGATTATCCCGTTTTTCGGCGGCGTTCCGGCCACGGCGGCCATTGCCCGCACCAGCGTCGGCATCAAGGCCGGCGGCGTGACCCGGCTGGTCAGCGTTTTCCACGCGCTGGGGCTGCTGCTGTCAATGTTTTTGCTGGCACCGATCATGTCGGAAATTCCGCTGGCGGCGCTGGCCGGCGTGCTGATGGTGACCGCCTGGCGCATGAACGAATGGAAGGAAATCCGGTATATTTTTTCCCGCCGGTTCAAGGGAGCCATCGCCAAATATCTCCTGACCATGGCCGCCACCGTGATTTTCGATCTGACACAGGCCATCCTGATCGGGGTGGTGTTCGCGCTGATTTTGTTTGTGGTGCAGGTCTCCAACGTCGGGATTACTGTCTCGGAGGTGGACGCCAAACGCCTCTCGCGCAAGGAAGGACTGGACGCGGACGCACTGCGCGACGTGCGGGTGGCCTATCTGACCGGGCCGCTGTTTTTTGCCACGGTGGGGCGGCTGCGGCAGGAGCTGACCGAGATCGGCGGGGTGCTGATCATCTCGATGCGCGGCGTCACGCTGATCGACATGTCGGGCATTCAGGCGCTGGAGGAGTTGCGCGAAAACCTGATGGCGCAGAGCGGGCAAATGATGGTGTGCTCCTTACAGCCGCAAGTGGAGAGCATGCTGCGCCGCAGCGGCTTGCTGGCCAAAATGGGAGAAAACGCCGTGTTTTGGAGCGCGGACAAGGCGATTGAGGAGGCGGCTCGCCGGTTATTGTAGGGGCGAACTGTGTTCGCCCGGTCGTCCAATCCCCAGTCTGCGTTCCGCCGACAGCCCCTTTGGAAAAGGGGCCTGAACCCAGCCTCCCTTACAAAAGGGGGTGGCCGCAGACCGGGGGATTGCATATCCAACAAACAACAAAAGCGGCTCGGGTTTTCACCCGGGCCGCTTTCCTTTATAACGCAAAATCCTTGTCGCTGTAGTTTTTGCGCAGACGCACCGGCTTGGGTGGCGTGCGCTTGAACGGGTCATAGGAAAACCGCCGGCACTGACCGGACGCCTCCACCACGCCGCGCTTGATGCAGCCCAGATCCGCCCCGGTCAAGGGAATGCTGTGCTTGCAATAGGCGCAGCGGGGGTCGATTTTGGCACGGAACAGCTTCATGGCGCGCACCCTCTCGGACAAAAAATTGATTTCGCCGACAGTATATCACCTCACGCGATTTTTTTCCAGTGTTTTTTGGTCGCCAGCACCAAACAGGCCGACAAAAAGAGAAAAAACACGATCAATGTCACCTTGACGCTGGCGCCCAATGTCGAGCCGAAATCCATGGCGGACAGCGCCCCCACCTGCTCGGCCAGATAGTCGGACACCGGCGCGCCCAACCCGAACAGCCCCGCCATCGCGTAGACATAGACCACCGAAAGCCCGGCCTGCAAAAACTTGCCGCAGACATAGGTCCAGGTGCGCAAGCCGCTGCCGCCGATGAAGGACAGCACTTGACAATGCACCGAGATGCCCGCCCAGCCCAGCATAAAGGCGGCCATGGCCAGCTGGGAGCCCATGGAAAAGCTGGTGCCCTGCAACGTCCACAGGCCGGAGGTGATCTCAATCAACCCGGTCAGCAGCCGTTCGACGGTCTCGGGCGTGACGCCGAAGGGAGAGAGGAGAATGGAGAAAAAATGCGCCAGACCGGGCAAAATACCAAACAAAAATAACATTTGCACCGCAACGGTGAAGAAAATGACAAAGGCACAAATGTTGAGAACCGACTGAAACGACGAGGTGATCGACGAGGTGAAGGCGCGGGTGAATTTGACCACCTCGAAGGTGGTTCTGGGCGCGGGGCGGTAGAGCTCCCGATCCTCGCGCCGTCGGTAAAACCGAAACAAAAAGCCCACCGTCAGCGACGCGGCGGTATGCGCCAGGTAGAGCAGCAGTCCGGCGCGCGAGTTGGCGAAGATGCCGACGCCCACCGCGCCCAAAATAAACGCCGGCCCGGAGTTGTTGCAAAACGCCAGCAGCCGTTCGGCCTCATTTTTGGAGCAAAGCCCCTGTTCGTAGAGCGAAATGGCGGTCTTGGCACCCACCGGATATCCGCCCACAAAGCCCAGCGCCACCGCCACCGAGCAGGCGCCGCTGACGTTGAACAGCGGGCGCATGAGGCGCTCCAGCGCCAAGCCGAAATAGCGCGCCAGCCCGGTCTGAATGATGAGGGTGGACAGCACAAAAAAAGGGAACAGGGTGGGCAAAATCACATCCAGACAGAGCCGGATGCCCCGTACGGCGGAGGCTGTGGCCTGTGTCGGGAAGGCGATGAGGCCGACAAAGCCGGTCAGGATGCTGAGCCCCACGGCGATCTCCATGAATCTGCGGTTGGAAAAAAGTCGGGACATATTTGTTTCACCTCATGAAGAATATATGCGGTTTTTTCATGTTTTTTACCACCTCGGCATAAAGTAAAGAAGGGTCAAGTCCTGTAGGGAAAGGGTGGAGAATATGCGGGAAAATCCGCCGCGGAAAAGCGTGTGGGAAAAAGCGGCCGGAATACTGGATTTGCCGCCGGATCTGGTGGCGGGTCTGCCACGGCTGGAAATCATGGGCTGCCGCCGGCTGCTGCTGGAAAACCACCGCGGCATTTTGGAATACGGCGACCGCGAGATCGACATCAACGGCGGTCAGGTGGTCGTCAAGGTCAAGGGCGAGGGCTTGGAGCTGCGTGCCATGAACGCCACCGAGCTGAGCCTGGAGGGCACCATCTTCGCCGTGGAGTTTGTGTTTTAGAGGAGCAAAAAGGAGGGGACGTTGTGCTGGGTGCGGTCAACCTGCTGCGCGGCAGCGTAGAGGTAGAAGTGGAGGGGGCGTTTCCCGAGCGCTTTTTAAATGTATGCTCTCAAAACGGCATCGCCTTTTGGGGACTTCAGCGTATGGACGAGACCCATCTGCGGGCGCATATTTTGCCGCAGGGGTACAAAAAAGTCCAGCATTTCGCCGAAAAATGCCTCTGCACCGTTGTGCCGGTGCAGAAAAAAGGCGTGCCGTTTTTTCTTTGGCGGCTGCGCCGGCGGCATCTGCTGTTTTTGGGCTTTGGGGCGTGCATCTTGGCGCTCTATATACTGTCAATGTTTATCTGGGAATTTGAGGTTGTCGGCAATGAAACGGTCAGCGACGGCGAGATTTTGGAAAATTTGGCCGAAATCGGCGTCAAAATGGGCACCTATGGTCCGTCCATCGACATCAATGAAATCAAAAATGAGATGATTCTGCGGGTCGAGGAGCTGTCCTGGCTGACCGTCAACGTCAAGGGCAGCCGCGCCGTTGTCGAGGTGCGGGAGCGCATTCCCAAACCGGAGCTCATCCCGGACGGCAGCCCCTGCAACATCGTCTCGGCGCGTGACGGCGTGGTGGTGTCCATCGACACCCTGTCCGGCGCGGCGGTGGTGCGGATCGGCCAGACGGTGGAGAAGGGGGATCTTTTGGTCAGCGGCGTGGTGGATTCCAAGGCGGGCGCGCGCTTTGTCCATGCCCGGGCCGATATCGAGGCCCGCGTCTGGTACGATTACAGCGCCAAATTGCCCCAAAACGCCGCCGCGAAGCAGTATACCGGCCGCACAACCACCCGGCGTGCGCTGGTCGTGGGCGGATCGCGGATAAATTTCTATGGAAATGACTTCAATTCTTATCGGTATTATGATAAAATCGTGAGGAATACCATCCTGCGTCTGCCGGGCGGCGCGGCGCTGCCGGTTATCTTGGTCACCGAGGAGTACCGGGAGTACACCCCGGCGGACTATCGCATCCCCGAGGAGACGGCCAAGGGCATCCTGCTTGCGCGGCTGGAAACGCGCCTTGCCCGGGAAATGGGGCAGGGCGAGGTGGTGGACGCGCAGTATGTGCCGCAGGCGGGCGCGGGCTTTTTCGCCGTGCGGCTGGTGGCCGAATGCAGGGAGAAAATCGACGTGCAGATCCCCTTGCAGGCGGCCGAATAATCAATACAGAGAGGTACAATATGATAGAACAAACGATACAAGTCGATCGGCTGGAAGAGATTATCGGGCTGTTCGGCCTGTTTGACGAAAACATGAAGATCGTCGAGCAGGCCCTGAACGTCAAGGTCATCAACCGGGACAACCAGCTCAAGGTCAGCGGCGATGTGGAAAACGTGTACAAGGCAGTCAAAACCATCGAAAGCCTGCTGTCGTTGTCGGCGCGGGGCGAAACGGTGGGCGCGCAAAACGTGCGCTATGTGCTGGAGATGGTCTCCGAGGGCAGTGAGGACAAGCTCTCAGAGCTGGGCTCGGATGTCTTCTGCGTCACGGCCAAGGGCAAGCCGATCAAGCCAAAAACATTGGGGCAGAAGAAGTACGTCGAGGCGATCCAGAAAAACACCATCGCCATCGGCGTCGGCCCCGCCGGCACCGGCAAGACCTATCTGGCCGTCGCCGCGGCGGTCACCGCCTTCCGGCAGAAAAAGGTCAACCGCATCATCCTGACCCGTCCGGCCGTTGAGGCCGGCGAAAAACTGGGCTTTCTGCCCGGCGACTTGCAGAACAAGGTCGATCCCTACCTGCGCCCGCTGTATGACGCGCTGTTTGACATGCTGGGCGCCGAAACCTATCACAACTACGCCGAGCGCGGCACCATCGAGGTGGCGCCCTTGGCCTATATGCGCGGGCGGACGCTGGACGACTCGTTTATCATCCTCGACGAGGCGCAAAACACCTCCCGCGAGCAGATGAAAATGTTCCTCACCCGCATCGGGTTCGGGTCGCGGGTCGTCATCACCGGCGACGTCACCCAGATCGACCTGCCGCGCGACAAGGTCTCCGGCCTCAAGGAGGCGCTGCGGGTGCTGGCCGGCATCGAGGACATCGCCATCTGCGAGCTGACAGCGCGCGACGTGGTGCGCCACGTGCTGGTGCAGCGGATTGTCAAGGCTTACGAGGAGTACGAGAACAAGATTTCGTCCCTGTCGGCCAAGAAACGGATCAGACGATGAACAAGATTTATATCAAAAGCGAGAAAAGGGGACTGGGCGTCCCGGCGGAAGTCACTGCGGTCGTAAAGAATGCCTTGAAACGGACGCTGAACGACGCGGCGCTCGGGCTAGACTGTGAAGCATATATCCTTTACACGGATGACGACGGCATCCGCGCGCTGAACCGGGAACACCGTCAGTTGGACAAACCCACTGACGTGCTGTCGTTCCCGATGTGGGAACTGACTCCGGGGCAAGGGCTTCCGCCCGAAACCGCCGAGCCGGACACCGGCCGGGCGGCGCTGGGAGACATCGTGATCTCGGTGCCGACGGCCCGGGCGCAGGCCGAGGCGTATGGCCACGGGTTTGCCCGGGAAATGGCCTTTTTGGCGCTGCACGGGCTGCTGCACCTGTTGGGCTATGACCACGAAACGCCAGAGGACGAGGCGCGTATGCGCGCGAAGCAAGAGGAGATTCTGTCGCGCGAAGGACTGGGGCGGTAGGATGGGACGTTTTTTGAGGAGCGCCGGAAACGCCCTGCGCGGTGTTGCGCGCGCCCTGCGTGCCGAGCGCAATTTGCGCATTGAGCTGTGCGTCGCCGTACAGGTTGTTTTTTGGGGCATTTTGGGAAATTTGGAACCGCTTGCTTGGGCGGCCTGTCTGGTCTGCTTCGGGGCCGTGACCGGCACCGAGCTGCACAACACGGCGCTGGAGCGCCTGTGCGAGAAGGTGTGCCGCGACAAGGACGACCTCATCCGTGACGCCAAGGACGCCGCCGCCGGCGGCGTGCTGCTGACCGCCCTCGGCGCGGCCGGCGCGGGGCTTTTGGTTTTTCTGCGGGCGGAAACCCTTCGCGCCGTGGGCGATGCGCTGGGGCAAGCTCCGTGGCTCTGGGGCGTGTTCGCCGCGAGTGTTTTATTAAGTTTATGGGGAATCAGAGGGAAAAAGAAATGGAACTGAAGAAATCCGGTATGGTCGCGCTGTTGGGGCGGCCCAACGTGGGCAAATCCACCCTGATGAACAAGCTGGTGGGCGAAAAGGTCGCCATCGTCACGGACAAGCCCCAGACCACCCGCCGGCGGCTGTGCGCCGTCGCGACCCACGGCGAGTCGCAGATCGTGCTGGTGGACACGCCGGGGTTTCACAAGCCGCGCTCGCGGCTTGGCGAATATATGACGCGCGTGACGCATGAAAGTGTTGCCGGCGTGGACGCGGCGCTGCTGGTCGTCGAGCCGGAGCCGCGCGTCGGCAAGCCGGAAGCACTGCTCATCGAGCGCTTACGCGCGGAAAAAGTGCCGGTGTTTTTGATTGTCAACAAAATTGACACGGTCGCGCAGAAGGATTTGCTGCTGCCGGTGATCGCCGCCTATCGGGCGGTCTATGACTTTGCGGAAATCTTCCCCGTCTCAGCCAAGCTGGGAGACGGCGTGTCCGATCTGCGGGCTG
>JAVBOJ010000108.1:0-6864 GCA_031550755.1 Oscillospiraceae bacterium | reverse complement strand
ATGGAGTTTCCAACAAGGATATTTTCTCCCCGGAATGAATCCGGGGAGAAAACGAAGAATTTACGGGGGTGTCTTTATGAAAGTGATTTTGCAGCAGGACATCAAGGGGCAGGGCAAAAAAGGCGACCTTGTGGAAATGTCCGACGGGTACGCCCGCAATTATTTGTTCCCGCGCAAGCTGGCGATCCCCGCCACGGAGGGCGCCGTCCATGTGTTCAAGCAGCAGGAGCAGGCCAAAAAGGACCGCGCCGTCAAAGAGGTCGAAAAGGCCAAGGCGCTGGCGGAGAAGATGCAGAGCTTTACCGTCAAGGTGTCCGCGCGCGCCGGTCAGGGCGGGCGGCTGTTCGGCTCGATTTCCGGCAAGGAGATCACGGAGGCCCTGCAGGCGCAATACGGCGTCGAGATCGACCGGCACAAGCTGGTGCTGGATGAGCCGCTGCGCCAATGCGGCGCGTATCAGGTGAAGGTCAAGCTGGGGCACGAGCTGTCCACCACCCTCAACGTCGTCGTGCAGGAGGCATAAACCCTCCTTGCAAAACCAACGTTTTCCAAGGAATTTTTCCACGAGGATATTTTTTCCCCGGAATGAATCCGTGGAAAAAACAAAGAACTCACGAGGGGTAAAGAACGGCTTATGGACGAACTGCTCACGCGTCACCGGCTGCCCCACAGCATTGAGGCCGAGCAGGCCGTCATCGGCTCCATGCTGATTGACGCCCGCTGCGTGCCCGACGTGGTGGAAGTGCTGCGGCCGGAGGATCTGTACATCAGTCACAACCGCGATATTTTTGAAACCATCTATTCCATGTTCGCCGCGTCCAAGCGCATCGACCCGGTCACCGTACTGGACGAGATGCGCATCCGCGGCGTGTTCGACGAGGCCACCTCCCGCTCCTATCTCATGGGGCTGATGGATGTGACCCCGACGGCGGCGCATGTCATGGACTATGTGCGCATCCTGCGGGACAAGGCGCTGCTGCGTCAGGTGGCCGAGGCCGCCGGCGACATCGGAAAGCTGGTGGACGAGGGGCAGGGCGAGGCCGGGGACATTCTCGACGCCGCCGAGCAGCGCATCTATGAGATCCGTCAGGGACGCGCCAATCAGGGGCTGCACACCATGTCCACCGTGCTGGTCGAGCTGTTCGGCCAGCTGCAGGAGCTCTCGCGCAATCACGGGCGGCTGCCCGGACTGCCCACGGGACTGGCCGAGGTGGATCACTGCATCGGCGGGCTGGGCCGCTCCAATTTGATCCTCATCGCGTCGCGCCCCGGCATGGGCAAGACCTCCATCGCGCTCAACATGGCGGTCAACGCCGTGCGCGAGGCGGGCTCGGCCGCCGTGTTTTTCTCGCTGGAAATGTCCCGCGAGCAGCTGGTCATGCGCCTGCTCGCGTCGGAATCCTTTGTCGATTCCCGCAAGCTCCAGACCGGCGACCTGACCCCGGAGGAATGGGACCGGGTGGCCAAGGCGTCCGCCGGCATGGCCAAAATGGATCTGCGGTTTGACGACAACCCCGCCATCGGCGTCGCCGAGATGAAGGCCAAATGCCGCCGGGTGGAAAACCTCGGGCTGATTGTCATCGACTATCTCCAACTCATGCAGGGGACCCGACGCACCGAAAACCGCGTGCAGGAGGTAGCCGACATTTCGCGCAATCTCAAAATCATGGCCAAGGAGCTCAATGTGCCGGTGCTCTGCCTGTCGCAGCTCTCCCGCGCCAACGAGCAGCGGCAAAACAAGCGCCCCATGCTGTCCGACCTGCGCGAATCGGGCGCGATTGAGCAGGATGCCGACGTCGTCATGTTCCTCTATCGCGACGATTATTACAACGAGGATTCCGAGGAGCGCAACACCGCCGAGTGCATCGTCGCCAAAAACCGCCACGGCGCGACCGGCACCATCCACCTGCAATGGCTGCCGCAGTACACGACGTTCTCGTCGAGAGAATGGAAGCATGAGTAAGCAGTGTACAGTGAACAGTGAACAGTGAACAGTGATGGAATCGCGCGAAGCGCGATAATTGAATTTGTCGGCTCCGCCGACACCACAACTGTTAACTATTCACTGTTCACTGTTCACTCTGTCCCGGAGTGTAGTATGAACTTAAAAATGTTGCAATTTTCCCAACTCCACAGCCTCCTACCCCCCAACGCCCGGGTGCTGGCGGCGGTGTCGGGCGGGGCGGATTCGCTGTCCCTGCTTGTGGCGCTGTGCGAGCGGCGCTGTGAGCCGGGGCTTTCTTTTGTTGCCTGCGCCCATCTAAACCACGGCCTGCGCGGCGCGGAATCCGACGCCGACGAGATTTTCGTGCGGGATTTTTGCGCCGCGCGGGGCATTCCGTTTGTGTCCGAACGGGCCGATGTGGCCGGGCTGGCCAAGGCGCGCGGGCGCGGGCTGGAGGAGGCGGCGCGGGTAGCGCGCTACGAATTTTTGGAGCGGGCGGCGGCGGCGCTTTCCTGCGACGTCATCGCCACCGGGCACACCGCCGACGACAACATGGAGACCGTCCTGCTCAACCTCGTGCGCGGGACGGGGCTGCGCGGGCTGGCGGGCATTCCGCCCCGGCGCGGCCACATTGTGCGGCCGCTGCTGGCCGTTTCGCGGGCGGAAACCGAGGCATTTCTCACACAACGCGGGATTGCGTGGCGCACGGACGCGTCGAATGCCGATATGGCATACGCCCGCAACCGTTTGCGGCGGGACGTCCTGCCGGCGCTCAAGGCGCTCAACCCGGCGGCGCTGCGGACGGTGGGTCGCCTGACGGCGCAGGCGCGGCGGGACGCCGACTTTTTGGATGAACTGGCGCAAGCCCTTCTGGCGCAAAGCCTCACGGCGGAAAACACCCTGCCGGCCTCGGCGGTGTTGACCGCCCCGCCCGCCCTGCGCGGGCGGATGCTGCGGGCGTTTTGTCAAGACGCCGGGGCGGGCTGCCCGGAGGAAGCCCATATAGACGGGCTGCTGGCGCTGTGCCGGACGACGCGCAAAAACGCGCGGCTCTCTCTGCCGCAAGGCTTTGCCGGCATACTTTCCTACGGCGTTTTGTCGGTCGCGCCCGAGTGCCCGCCCGGCTTCGTCCCGGTATCTCTGGCGCTGCCCGGCGAGACGGTCTGCGGCGGGGTGACCCTACGCGCCCGGTATGTTCCGGCGTTTGAGGCCGCGCCGCTGGGTGCGCTCTGCCTGTGCGCCGGGGCGATCGTGGGCGGCGTGACCGCCCGGCCGCGCACCGAGGGCGATCTGCTGCGGCTGGGGACGGTGCGCAAAACGGTCAAAAAGTGGATGATTGAACGCAAAATCCCCCGTCATCTGCGCCAAAACCTGCCGGTTTTGTGCGACGAACAGGGGATTCTGGCGGTGTGTGGGTTGGGCGCGGATGCGCGGGTCGCGCCGGTGTCCGGCGAGGCGTACTGGGAAATTTTAGGTTGATTTTTCGCGCGAGCGGGTCTGCATGGTCTGCTCGATGTCGCGAATCTCCTTTTGCATCGACCCGATGGCGTGCCGGCGCTGGGTGTTCTTGCCGCGTAGGCGGTCGCGATGGGCGTCGGACGGCGTCCCGGCCAGAATTTCCTCCGAAACCTCCAGATTGTACGCCGTGGTATCAATTTTGCGGTTTAGTTCGTCGATTCGCCGAAAGCCTTGCTCTTCGTGCATTTTTTTGAGTTGTTGATCGTCCATGTGAACTCTCCTTTTTTGTAAGGATATCTATATTGTTTGCCGACAGAAAGGAAAAAATCCATGAAAAAAGTTGTATTTTTAATAGTAGCGCTCTGTTTTTTGACCGCCTGTCAACACAACGCGCAGACGCCGCCTCCCACGCCGACGTCCACGCCGGAACGGCGCGAAGGGCTGGTCAGCCCGTCGCCGAAAGAAGTGACCCCGGTACCGTCCGGCGGCATCGCGGTGGAAATGCAAGCCAACAGCTCCGTCTGCGTGGACGAGGGCGACCGGACGCTATCCGAATGCACGCAATCCCTGCCCAAAATCACAAATCCGGACACGCCGGGGCTTGTCCGCATCAACGAATATTATGAGGAGCAGAAGCGGGGCTTTGACGTCACGCACAACGACTTTGAGACAAACATGCGGGCGGCGCTGGAGAGCGACCCGGAGAATTTCGTCCCGCATTATCAGTACGACGACTTCGGCGTTGAGCGCAACGACGGAATCCTGCTCAGCATCCGGCGCGAGCAGCTCACCTTCACCGGCGGCGCACACGGCAGCGCTTTTACATACGGCGACACGTTTGATGTGCAAGCCGGTGACCGGCTGTCGCTGGACGATTTGTTCACCGTCCCGCGCGAAACCTATGTGGACTTTTTGGTCGAACGCATCGCCGCGCAGATGGAAACCCTGCCCTATGAATTTTGGAACAAGGATTATCCCGCGCTGGCGCGTGACATATTTTTGTATGAGTGCTGGTACCTCACCGACGACGCGCTGATGATCGTCTGTCCGGAATATTCCATCGGGCCGTATGCGATCGGTATCGTCACGTTTGAGCTGCCAATTGCGGAGCTGGAGGAGATATGGAAAACCCGCTGATCAAAAACAGTTTGCACCCCGCCGTCATCGAGGGCTACTCGAGCGAGGGGCTGGGCGTGGCGCGTGTGTTGGGACGCGCGGTCTTTGTGGCGCAAGGGGCGCGGGGCGATGAGGGCATTGTCCGCATCGTCCGGGAGGGTGCGCCGGCCTACGGGATTTGGGAGGAGCGGACGGTGTTGTCGCCGCACGGGATCGAGTCCGATTGCCCGGCCTATCCGCGCTGCGGCGGCTGCAATTTCCGGCATGTCGCCTATGAGGAGGAGCTGTGGGCCAAGCGGGCGCGGGTGTCCGACGCCTTGCGGCGCATCGGCGGGGTGGAATGCCCGGTCGAGGGCGTTCTCCCGTCGCCGCGGGTTGAGGGCTATCGCAACAAGGCGTCCTTCCCGGTGCGGGACGTCGGCGGGCGGGCCGAAACCGGCTTTTTCCGCGCACGCAGTCATGAACTCATCCCGGTGCGCGACTGCCCGCTCCAGCCGGACACCGGGCTGCCGCAAGCGCTGACGGCTTGGATGGAGCGCTTTGGCGTCCCGGCCTACGACGAAAAAACCGGCGTGGGGCTTGTGCGCCATCTGGTCATCCGCACGGCGCGAAATGGGCAGGTGCTGTGCTGCGTTTCGGCGACGCAAAGCGCTCTGCCCCATACGGAGGAACTGCTGGAAGCGCTGCGGGCGGCTTGCCCGGGGCTGGTCGGGGTCGTGTTGGACACAAACGACCGCCCGGGCAACAGAATTTTGTCCGGCCGGCAGAAAACGTTGTGGGGACAGGCATTTTTGGAGGAGGGGATGTGCGGCCTGACCTTCACGGTGTCGCCGTTGTCGTTTTTTCAGGTCAATCCGGCGCAGGCCGAGGCGCTGTACGACTTGGCGGTTGCTATGGCCGGCGGCGGCGGGCTGGTGTTTGACCTTTACTGCGGCACGGGGACGCTGTCGCTCTGTCTGGCGCGGTGCGCCGGGCGGGTGGTGGGGGTTGAGATCGTGCCCGAGGCCGTGCGCGACGCCGAGGAAAACGCCCGCAAAAACGGGCTGGCCGACAAAGCGCAATTCACCTGCGCCGACGCCGCCGACTTCGCCGCGCGGTGGGACGGCCCGCGCCCCGACGCCGTGGTGGTCGATCCGCCGCGCCGCGGGCTGGACGAGGCGCTCATCGGAGCGATTTTGACGCTGGCGCCGCGCCGGGTGGTCTATGTCTCCTGCGATCCGGGCACGCTGGCGCGTGACATCGCCCGGCTGACCGGCTACCGGCTTGCCCGCTGCGCCGCCGTGGACATGTTCCCCCGCACGGCGAATGTGGAATGCGTCGCGGCGTTGGAGCTGTAGGGGACGAACTGTGTTCGCCCGGGGGTTTTTGGACGGGAGCGTGACTTTCTTTGGTCGTGAAACCGTTGGGGTACGTCGGGACGCCGAGGGCGGCGTCCCCTACAACGGAGGTTGGACACCCTCCGTACCCCTATCTATTATCTGTTATCTGTTATCTGTCAAAGGAGGTCGTCCCATGTCCGCCCCGCTCGACTATGCCCGCGCCGCCTGCGAGACGCTGATGCGCCAACATCCCGCGCCCGACCTGCCGCCCAAGGGGCATTTTCACTACCACCAGGGCGTGTTTTTGTCGGGTGTGTACCAAACCTATCGCCTGTGCGGCGACGAGCGGTATTACGACTACCTCAAGGCCTGGGTCGATCCGCTGGTTGCGCCGGACGGGAGCGTGCCGTCGTCCGACCCCGGCCAGCTTGACGATATCCAGCCCGGGATTTTGCTTTTTCCCCTGCTGGACAAAACCGGCGATGTCCGCTACAAAACCGCGCTGGACAACCTGGTGTCCGTCGTGCGGGACTTCCCGCGAAACAGCGCCGGCGGCTTTTGGCACAAGCGGTGGTATCCCCATCAGATGTGGCTGGACGGGCTGTATATGGCCGGGCCCATCTGCGCCGAATACGCCCGGCGGTTTGACCGCCCGGAATATTTCGACCTCGTCGCCGAGCAGGCGCTGCTCATGCGCGACAAGACGCGCGACCCCGACACCGGCCTGTGGTACCACGCGTGGGACGCTCTGCGGACGTGCGAATGGGCCGACCCGGTC
Organism: Oscillospiraceae bacterium; assembly: GCA_031550755.1. Classification (GTDB taxonomy): domain Bacteria; phylum Bacillota; class Clostridia; order Oscillospirales; family UBA929; genus JAVBOJ01. The sequence continues at coordinate 248 of JAVBOJ010000108.1, read as the reverse complement.
ACCGGCCTGTCGCCGGAGTTTTGGGGGCGGTCGATCGGCTGGGTGCCGGTGGCGCTGCTGGACGATTTGGAATTCTTCGACCCGGCGCATCCGGCCTGTGAGGCGCTGCGCGGAACGGTGCGCGACCTGCTGACCGCCGTGCTGCGGTACCAGTCGGAGGACGGGCGCTGGTATCAGGTGATTGACAAGGGCGGCGCGCCCGGCAACTGGCTGGAAAATTCCTGCTCCTGCCTGTTCGTCGCGGCGAT
>JAVBOJ010000100.1:0-11280 GCA_031550755.1 Oscillospiraceae bacterium | reverse complement strand
ACAGCGTCGTGTGGGACGTAATCTGGAAGCTGGTCGTTGACGCGCCGGTTGTGGTCAGACTCCAGCCGCCGAAGGCGTAACCGCTGCGGCCAATGGTTCCCGCCGACACGGTCACCGTAGCGCCGTGGGCGTACTGGGTGGCGTCGCTCGGCAGGGCGCCGGTGATGGTGTCCGTCGTATTTTTGTTGTAGGTCACGGTGTAGGTGCCCTGCGTCCACACGGCGTACAGCGTGGTATTGACCGCAATCTGGAAGCTGGTCACCGCCGCGCCGGTTGTGCTCAAGCTCCATCCGCCGAAGTTGTACCCCGCGCGGGCGATTGTGGCGCTCGAGACGGTCACCGTCTGCCCCGCCGAATACTGGGTCGTATCCACCGGCAACGCGCCGGTGACGGTATCCGTCGTGTTTTTGTCATAGGTCACCGTGAAAACGCTCGGGTTGCTCGGCGTCCACTTGGCGTACAGGGTGATCACATGGGTCACCGGATCGGCCAGCGCGATGGACGCCGCGTCCAGCGTCAGCTTGGTCGTGCCGTCGGCGGCGTAGCTCGTGCCCGCGCCGTCGGCTCTTGTGTTCCAGCCGTCGAAGGTATAGTTTGTGCGCGCCAGCGTGCCTGTGTTGGCCGAAAGCGTGATCTGCGCGCCCACCTGCGCCGTGGCCGAGTCGGCGGGCTTGCTGCCCGACGTCGAACCGTTGGCGTTGTATGTAACCTTGTAATTGATCGCCGTCCATTTGGCGTACAGCGTGATCTTGTTCGTGCCGTCGGCCAGCGCGATCAGCGTCGCGTCCAGGGTGGTCGATGCGCCCGCGGCGAAGTTCGTGCCGCTGCCGTTGGCCAGCGTGTTCCAGCCGGCAAAGTCATAGCCCAGCTTTTCCAGGCTGCCCGCGCCCTTCAGCGTGAGCGCGTCGCCAATATTGTAGCTGCCGTTGTCCACCGGAGCCGTACCGGAGCCGTTTGTATTGCCGTTGTAGGCGATGGTGTAATCCTTGGCCTGCCACACGGCGTACAGCGTCACCTTGCCGGTCGCGTCCATGCGGTTGTACAGGAAAGCCGCGTCCAGCGTGATGTCGTCGCCCGCCGTGTAGTACGGGCTGCCCGCGCCGGTCGTGAACGCCCAGCCGCGGAAGGTGCAGCCGGTTTTCACCATGCTGCCCGCCGCCGCTGCCGCCACGATGTCGTTGAGCTTCTTCCCGGTCACCGCCGCCGGAACCGTGCCGCCGGTGTGCCCGTTGCCGTTGTAAACGATTTGGTAATCCGTCTTCAGCGTCCACTTCGCGTAAACCGTGATGTCCTCGGTCACGGGCGTCGTCGCGATGAACGCCGTCCCGGTTCCGTCGGCCTTGGTATTCCACCCGCCGAAGCTGTAGCCCGCACGCGTCGGCGCCGTCGGAAGGGTGCCGACCGTCGCGTTGTACGCGATGACCTTGACATTTGGGTCGGCCTCGGTCGAATAGACGTCGGTCGTGTTCTTATGGTAGCGCACCGTCACCTGGTTCGGATGCCACACGGCGTAAACCGTGAGGCTCGCCGTTACGGGAGTGGTCGCGATGAACGCCGTGCCCTTGCCGTCGGCCTGGGTGTTCCAGCCCGCGAAGGTGTACCCCGCGCGGGTCGGCGCAGTCGGCAGGGTGCCCACCGTGGTAGCCGGCGCCAGCACCGAGATCAGGTTCGGGGTCGCTTCGGTATCTCCGCCGTTTTTGTCAAAGGTGACATTGAAGCCCACCGGATGCAGGCCGGCGTTTATGTAACGCGCGCCCGCCTGTGACGGGTCGACGTCGGTTTTCGCGCCGCTGGCGTTCACCACCGAGTTTACCGTAATGTCCACGCTCTGCCCGACCTGCGCGAATACATAGCTCTCAAACCCGGCCGGTTTGGTTACTGTGATACCGTACAGTCCGTCCGGCAGTCCGTCGAAGCGGTACACGCCGGCGGTATTGGTCGTCGTTGTGGTCGGGCCGGTGTAGCCCACGCCGCCCGGAACCGTCAGGGTCACGGTCACCGCGCCCAGACCGTTTTCCGCGCCGTCCAGCAGGCCGTTTTTGTTGACGTCGTTGAACACCGTGCCCCGGATCGACCCGGTCACCAGCTTGCCGGCGACCGCTTTCCCCCTGACCCAAGCGGTGCCAAAGGTCACCGTCGTGGTCTGATAGTACGGATTCCACAGATCCACCGCGCCGTTTTTGGTGGCCGAAACCGGCTCATTTTCCGCCACGACGAGGTAAAATTTGATCATATCATGTGTATTCGGAGCAACATCGTTGGCCGTCACGCGGATCATCGTGACCGCTTCCCAGTCAGCCGCGACAAAGCCCGCGCCGGACGCGTAGGTCGCAGTCTGATAGTTGGCCGCAGTCGCGTTTTTGGAATACTCGACGGTGTATTTCGCGGGCACGCCGGTGGCCGCGCCCTTCAGGCGCATATCCCACGCGAACGCCGCGCTCTGGAAGTTCGTGCCGAAGTTCGTGCCGGTTTTCGGCACCGGGATGTACGACACAAAGGTGCCGGCCGTCTCGGTCGTATCGTTGTTGTCAATATGCAGGCGATACTCCGCCTCGCCGTTCACGCCGAAGTTCACCGTCGTGCTGCCCGCGTTGGCCGCGTCGTAGGTGAAGTACGGGCCGCCCACAGGGCCGATGTCCGCGCCCACAGCGAAGTGGAGGTTCGGGTATATGGTGAAGGGGATGCCGTAATCGCCCATAATCCATTCGGCGAAGTCTCCGTCTTGGTCAAAGTCCTTCACGTCCTGTATGCGTTTGCTGTTTCCGCCGAGATCAAAAATTACAGTATTGTCGCCCGGCGCTGTGCCGAGGAAAATAATGTCTCTCAAGCTGGCCGTAATAACACTGGATCCGCTGCCCTGCAAAGTGTAATAGAGATAATAATACTGGATTGCAAAGTCGATCGTCTCGTCAACTTGACTCCCTATCGTCCCTTGCGTCGGGATCGTGACCAGCGTGGTGCCGTCGGACAGCGTCCGGGTGGTAATATTGCCCAGAGAAACGTTGTCCGTCCCTTTTTTCAAGCTTATGCTATTGCCATTAACTGTAATTCCCTGCGGCAGATTGAGGTAAAATACCGGATGGTTCAACCTCTGTACATTGCCTTCAGTAATAAAAATACTGCTGTACACGGGCATATCTTGCTGGGTAAACGCGATATTTCCTGCCGGAAAATGGGAAAGTATGTCTGCGGCTACATTAGGCGGAACTACTGTCACCGCAAACACGTCGGTTACCGGAGCGTCAGCGCCAACCACGGGGTCATTTTGTGAGGTAACCTTTACATTGACATAATACTGAGTATTGACAGGCGTACCCGGCACTGTATTGCCGAACAGAAAGCACATTTCACTGCCATCCGGATTAAATCCTGTTGAAAAGCCGGCCGGGAAATCTCCGCAGCGCGCCCGTGCCCATTGGAGGTACTGCCCGGCGGACAAGTCCAGCGTTTGGGGGGAAAATCTCATAATTCCGCTGAAAGCGGTTTCCCGGTACTCCCCGCCGCTGGTAATGCGGGTCGTGCCTTCGCCATACACTTGATACTCCACGTAGACAGGCGCTTTGTTCCCCATGGCGACGGGCACCTCGAAGCCTCTGGCCTGAAGCTGCTGAGGAAAGGAGTATTCAATAATCTGTTTGGTGCGGGCAGTGGAACTGAGATTTTCAAAACGGACAAACCCCAATCTGCTGTAGCCGCTAGCGGAAGATTCGCCAATCGTAGCAGGATAAACAACGGGAACGATCCTGTTTTCAGTCTTGTTGACGACCTCAAGCTGGAGCGGGTTCCATGTTGTAAAATTGAGGATTTGCCCGTCATATGTTTCCCAGTCCGCTGTCGCGTTCACCGAGTAAGTTTGTCCCACGGCGGATCCGTTAAAGGTAAGCTCCAGCTTCAAGCACGGCACAAGATAGTTGGAATCGGCCAAGTTTTTATAATAAGCCGTCACGGTGTGCGCTGCCGTATCGATGGAGACGCTGTCAAAGGTGACGCCATGTCTGTTTGTGAACGCGGTGGTGCCGCCCGGGCGGGTTCCGTTGAGTGTCGAACCAAGAGGTATGATATCCGTCACAGCGGCCGTGCTGGGATATTGGAACGTAACCTTTACGGTCTTCCCATAAGCCGCGTTGGCGCCGCCGTTCACCCACTCCACCAGACGAACCCAGTCCAAAACCACTGGGACGCCGGGAACCGCCTTATAGGTGCCGCCGGGATAAAATTCAAATGTGTTTACAATAGACGTGCTTGTCAATTTTACCGTTACGCTTGCCGAGGCCTTACTCACGGAATTGCTTTTGACGGTAGCGAGAATAGGATCGGGCACGGTATGGTTTCTCATAAACCTCACATGGTCGCCGAGAACGGTTATGGGGATGCCGACCACATCGGCCTCATCGGTCAAGGTATACACAATCTTGCCAAAATGAGCGATGTTATTCCGATTTAAGCCTGACTCATCCACACCGGACACCAGTCCGACCAGTCCGGCGGGCAACTCCGCGCCGTCCTTGCCGGGATAAGTAACCAGATTCATACCCTCGGAAACAGTAATCTCAATTGTCTTTTGGGGCAGTCCCAGCAGGTTGCTGGCCGTCACGGTAATAGCTTTAGGTTCCCGAACATTCCAGTCCGCCCCGGACGTATACCCCGTAATCGTCACATTCGCCGCCATAATCCCAAACCCGCCCTCGGCGGCGGTGTCCTCCACCACCAGCGTCACCGGCTGGCTCAGCGCAATGGCAACGGGCTCTAAACCCTCGGCGGTCTTGTCGGCGGTGAGACTCGCCGCAAAGCTCTGCTCCCCCGCCTCCAACGCGTCAATCGGCAGCTCGACCTGAACGGTCAGCGTGCCGGTGCCCTCGGCCACAGCGCCGGTCGCCGGCCAAGTCACCTCGCCGGTCTCGGCGTTGTAGTTCGCGGTTTCGTTCGTGAACAGCGCGTCGCCGGTGAAGGTAACGTTCGCATTCGCCGGCAGCAGGAACGACAGCGCGACGTTTTCATACGCAACGCTCTCCTCCGCCGCCAACGCGTAACGCAGGTCGAGCGTCACGGGCAGCGCCGCGTCCCCTTCGGACAGCGACGCCTTGTCCACGCTCAGGCCGGAGTGGCTCTGGTCGCCGGTCAGTACATTAAACGTCAAACTCGCGCCGTCCTGACTGACCGCCTCGTTGGCCATGAAATCCTCCGCCAGAGCGCCCAGTCCCACAACCAGCTGCACCATAAGGGTTACAACCATCAGGATCGCCAGAAGTCTCTTGGTTTGCGATTTCTCCACGGTTCTCATTCGGGGTTCCTCCTCACATTATAAATCCTTTTTTCCGCTTTCAATCTATCGTCAACGGGACGCACAGGCGTCCCTGTAGGGGGGGCCATTCCTAATATCGATGCCCGCGCGCTCACTCCGCAATGACAATGATTGCCGCGCGCACCGGCAGACGGTTTCCGTCAACATCGGTCACATATACATACACGGCGTATTTCCCGACAACGTCAAAATCGACAAGGTCCACCATTCCGAGCTGCACGCTCGCAATCTGTACATCGGCGGCAACGCCCAAGTCGTCAATCATCTTCGCCTGCGCGGGGACTTCGCCCTTTCGATAGGTCAGTACGCTGTGCATCAACAGTACTTTGTAAGGCGCGGTCGGCTGCCAGGCCGATACCGGCGCACCGTCGCGGGGCGGGATCACGGGCCACAGACTCGGCGACAGAGACGGTTCCCAGACCGGCGACTGTACTGGGTCTTGTGAGGGCTCCGCCGAAGCGGACGGATCCGCGGGAGTGGTGGCTCCCGGAGTCTCCGGTGTGTGGCCGGAGGGATCGGATCCGCCCGACGATGGTGCCTTTCCGTCGGGGGGGACGGAGGGCGACGGCGGAATGGGGGTGATGGGGGATATATCTATTCCGGCGCTCGGGGGAACGTCGGGAAAGATATCTTGTAAAAAGGCCAGGGGTGAGCCCTCCATGTTCACGTACTCCTGTACATAATCATGGACAGGCCCCGGCACCATGGTGGCGGTTGTGCCGCCGGCCACAAGAACCACGGCAGCAGCCGCGGCCAGCAGCTTGGTGCCCACCCAGCCGGTCAGACCGGCGGACGTCGTGGCGATGGTGCTTACCGCGCCGCCGTTCATGACGGCGGAGGTCGTGGCGATCATCGTATTGGCGCCGATCACCGCGGCGGGCAATCCGAGGTTTTCGGCCACCCGGATCCAGCCGGCCTGACTGACCGTCTCGGTAAAGACACGGTCGGCTTCGGCATTCAATAACTTGGTCAAAATGTCTTCGTTCATCATGACCATCACGGCTCCCATCAGCTGACCGTTGGCCAGCTTCTCCTTGATGTTGGCGCGAGCGCGGGAAAGGCGCTTCTGCACGACCGTCTCGCTCACGCCGGAAACTCCGGCGATCTCCTTGGTCGAAAGGCGCTGAAAATAAAAGAGCAGCACCGCGGTGCGCTGATCCTCCCCCAAATCGTCGACGGCCTCCATGACGAGCCGGCTCATTTCCTTATTTTCCAGACATTCCGCTGGGAGAAAGCTCGCGTTTTCCTCCTGCGAATCGGGCAGCCAGTCCTCCCAATCGTCCACAGCGCTGACCCGTCCGGATTTTTTCAAAATCTGGAGCGAAGCGTTGTAGGCGATCCGGTTGACATACGCGACCAGTGCCTGCTGGTTTTTTAAGGTATTCAGGTTTTGGAACAGCTTGGTCAGTGTTTCCTGTACGACATCGGCCGCATCCTGCGCGTTTTTCGTGATTTTCAACGCGGTATAATACACCGGCTTTGAAAATTCACTATACAAAACGGCAAATGCGTCCCCCTGACCTTGGCGAGCCCGTTCCACCAAACGTGCAAGCGTCTTATTGTCCATGTTTTACCCCCCGATTTTGTGCAAGGATTTGTCCTTACGCCAATATGATTCCTTACCCCGAAAAACCTGACCGAATATTTTCAAAAAATAAAAAATTGTCCGAAAAAATGTTTCGGACAATTCAAACGAAGACGAAAACGCCTGTCTCCGTAAGCGGCAGCTGGCAGTCGTGTCTCCCGGACGGGAGCGTTAGACCCTATAGCTTTGCGCGTTCTGCCTTTCGACAGACTTGCCCTTGCTATTCAATTACACGAACCCGTTATCTTATATCGAAACAAACCGCCGCAAAGTTTAGCGTTTGTTCATTCCGCCTCGTCGGCGTGCGCGGCGACAAGCTCCCTGTATAACGCGTATTGGCGCTGTAACAGCGCCGGCGTGTCCAGCCCGTACGGGCAACGCGGCGCGCAGGCGCCGCAACCGATACAGTCCTCCCCCCTGCGCAGTGTCTCCTGAAATTCCTTCGTAATGAACTGCCGGTAAGGCGCGCGGGTGGCGAGAAAGTAGATCCGGGCGGCGGTGAAAATTTCAATCCCGGCCGGACAGGGCAGGCAGTACCCGCAGCCGCGGCAAAAATCGCCCGACAGGGCCCGGCGGTTGTCCTCCAGCCGCGCGCGCAGCGCGTCGTCCGGCTCCGGCGGACTCTCCTCCAGCCGCAGCAGCTGTTCCAGCTCGTGCATATGCTGCACGCCCCAAATCGGTACGACCTGCGGAAACTGCCGGATGTAGGCAAAGGCCGCCTCGGCGTCGGTGATCAGCCCGCCGCACAGCGCCTTCATGCCGATATAGCCCACGTCGGCCTGCCGGCAGGATTCCGCCAGCGCCAGCTCCTCCGGGCCGGAGATCAGGCTGAAGGGAAATTGCAGCGTGTCGTACAGGCCGCTCTCGACCGCCTCGCGGGCGATGCCGATCCGGTGGTTTGTCAGGCCGATGTGGCGGATTTTCCCCTGACGGCGAGCCTCCAGCGCGGCGTCATAGAGCCCGTCTGCCCCACCGGGACGCGGCAAAAAGGCCGGATTGTGAAACTGATAAATGTCGATCCAATCGGTCTTGAGGTTTGTAAGGCTGGTCTCCAAATGCTCCCAAAGCGCCGCCGCCTCCTGAGCGCCGGTCTTTGTGGCGATGACTATATTTTGCCGCTCGGCCGGCGAAAACGCCGCTCCCAGCTTTTCCTCGCTGTCGCTGTAAGCCCGGGCGGTATCAAAAAAATTGACGCCGGCCTCATAGGCCCGCCGCAGAATGGCGACGGCGGCGTCCATGTCCCGGCGCTGCACCGGCAGCGCGCCGAAGGCGGTGCGGGTCACCATGAGATTTGTTTTGCCCAGCCTGATTTTTTCCATGAGAAATTCTCCTTCACACACGGGCACGAATTTACATATACTGGAAACGTGGCGGGAGCGCCGCCATGGTTCCTCCGACAGCCTGCTCACCCTCACGTTTGTTCTTACAAATGATACAGACATGCACGCCACCGCTCATTTCGCTATTCTCCTTGTCCTTTCCGCAGCTCAATATCAAATACCCGGGGACGCAGCTTGTGCGTTCCCGGGTGCTTTTTATGTCATACAAATTTCAAACTGATATCCATCGCGCGGACGGTATGGGTCAGCGCGCCGATGGAAATAATATCCACCCCAGTCTCGGCCACGGTGCGCAAATCCCTGTCGCCCATGTTGCCGGACGCCTCGGTCAGCGCACGCCCACCGATGAGCGCCACCGCCTCTTTCATCTGCTCGTTTGTCATATTGTCCAGCATGATGATGTCGGCGCCGGCGTCCAGCGCCTGCCTGACCTCATCGAGCGTCGCGGTTTCCACCTCGATTTTCAGGGTGTGCGGCGCGCGGAGCCGGGCGGCGGCCACCGCCGCGGCAATCCCGCCGGCGGCGACGATATGGTTGTCCTTGATGAGCACCCCGTCGGCCAGGTTGAACCGGTGGTTTGTTCCCCCGCCTGTACGGACGGCGTATTTTTCCAGCGCACGCAGCCCCGGTGTGGTTTTGCGGGTGTCGGCGATACGCGCCCTTGTCCCCGCGACGGCCTCGGCCGCCCGCGCGGTCGCCGTGGCGATGCCGGACAGCCGCTGCATCAGGTTGAGCGCCGTGCGCTCGCCGGTGAGGACGGCCCGGGCCGAACCCTCGACCGTGGCAATCTCCCGCCCCTTCTCCACCCGCTCCCCCTCGGTACACAGCGGCGTGAATATAATCTCCCGTGACAAAAGCGCGAACACCCGCGCCGCGACAAACAGCCCGCAGACCACCCCGTCCTCCTTGGCGACAAAGCGCCCTCTGGCGCGGCGGTCCTCGGGAATACAACTCTCGGTGGTGATATCTCCCTGCCCGATGTCCTCGGAAAGCGCCCCGCGCAGCAGGTCGTCGATCATGTACATGCCGGTTCCTCCCTGTAATGTGCGCCGACGCTCTCGGTTCTCGCCCCGGCCGCGCGCAGGATTTCCCCGCCCACCACCGCCATGCCGTAGGCCTCCCAGTGGGCTTTGCCGGGCAGATTTTTGTCTTCCATGCCGGCGATCAGCCGGCCGATGTCGGCGACGCCGCGCATCAGCCCCACCGTGTTGCGGACGATGCCGCCGTCGCGGTTTAAAATCTCCCCGACGCGGGCGCGGGCCTCCTGCGGCTCCTCATAGTCCTCCGACGGTGCGCTGGCAAGCGGCGGAACAACCTCCGGCAGCGGCGGACAGCTCCCGCTGATATGCCGCGCGGCGCGGGCGCCGAATACCAGACACTCCAGCATGGAGTTGGACGCCAGCCGATTGGCGCCGTGGACGCCGGTATAGCTCACCTCGCCGCAGGCGTACAGCCCCGGCACATTGGTCTGGGCGAACAGATCGGTTTGCAGTCCGCCCACGAGATAATGCTGCACCGGCCGCACCGGGATGAGGTCGCGGGCAATCTCAATGCCCAAACGGGCGCAATGGTTGTAAATGGTGGGAAACCGGCGCTTCAAAAACTCCGCCGGTTTTTGCCGTATGTCGAGATACACGCAGGGCGCTCCGGTTTTTTTCATCTCCCGGTCAATCGCGCGGGCGACAATATCGCGCGGCGCCAGCTCGGCCATGGGGTGCTGCCCCTCCATAAACCGCATGCCCTCCGCGTTTTGGAGGGTTGCGCCCTCGCCGCGCACCGCCTCGGAGATGAGGAAGGGTTTTTGGCCGGGGATATAGAGCGCGGTGGGATGAAACTGCACAAATTCCATATGTTTTGTCCGCGCGCCGGCGCGCAGGGCGGCGGCCAAACCCTCGCCGGTGGCCACCGACGGATTGGTGGTCAGCGGGGCGTAGACCTGCCCGATGCCGCCGGAACACAGCACAACGCCGCGCGCCAACACCGCGCGGAACGCGCCGTCAAAAATAAGCACGCCGACGGCGCGGCCGTTTTCGGTCAAAATATCCACCAAAAACGAATGCGGCCGGAACTCGATGTTGGGACGCGCGGCGGCAATGACGGCCAGCACCTTGACGGTTTCCCGCCCGGTGGCGTCGCCTCCGGCGTGGACAATGCGGTTGCGGGTATGGCCGCCCTCGCGGCCGATCTGGAGGTCGCCGTCCTCGTTAAGGTCAAACGGCACCCGCAGCGCCCGCAGCATGTCCACATTGTCCGGGCCTTCGTCCACTAGCACCCGCACGGCCTCCTCGTCGCACAGCCCCGCGCCGGCCACCAGCGTATCCTGCAAATGGATCTGCGGGCGGTCGTCCGGTGCGATAGCGGCGGCGATGCCGCCCTGCGCCATCCAGGAGTTGCTGACGTCGAAGCTCTCCTTGGTGACGATGAGGCAGGACAGGCGAAAGTCCAGATTGAGCGCGGTGTACAGCCCGGCCATGCCGCTGCCCACCACGACCACATCGGTTTTGATGACCTCGGATATGACCGCGCCGCGCGGCAGAACGCTTCTTCTCATATGGCCCACCTCGATTAGCAGCCTCGAAAAACTGATGTTTTTCTCGGATTGGAACAATGATGTTGCTGCGGCGGAATAAATCCGCCTTCACAACGATTATGTTGCGGGGGGTTTTACCGCCCCAGCTCCACCATGCGCGCCAGCGCCGCCCGCGCCCCGTCGGCCACGGCGGCGTCGATCGAAATCGCTTCCCCGCCGGTCTCCAGCGCGCGCAGAACGTCGGCCAGCCGGGTCTTTTTCATGTTGGGGCAGACCAGCCGCGGGTGCAGCAGCCATGTTTTTTTGCCGGGTGCTGTGACCGCCAGCCGGTCCACCACCCCCTGCTCGGTGCCGATGATGAATTCTGTCTTGTCACTTTCCCGCACATCTTCTAAACTTCGCGCCGTGGAGCCCACGAAATCCGCCATTTTCACAACTTCCGGCTTGCATTCCGGATGCACCGCCAGCACGGCGTTCGGACGCGCCGCGCACGCCCCCGCCGCCTGTTCCGGCGTGATGGCGT
>JAVBOJ010000078.1:0-5283 GCA_031550755.1 Oscillospiraceae bacterium | reverse complement strand
CAGCCGCAGGTGTACATCTTGACCAGCGGGGTGATATGCCCCGTGTCGCCGAAGTCGTAGGCGTAGCGCCCACGGGTCATGGTGGGGCAGGAGGCCGGCTCCACCGCGATAAAATACGGGTGCTTTTTGCCCGCGAATTTGTCCTGCATAAAGGCCGCCATCAGTCCGCCGAGGTTGGAGCCGCCGCCGGCGCAACCGATGACAATATCGGGATATTCGCCCAGCATTTCCATGGCGATTTTGCTCTCCAGCCCGATGACCGACTGATGCAGCATGACTTGATTGAGCATGGAGCCCAAGACATAGCGGGTGTCCGGCGTGCCGGACGCCGCCTCAATGGCCTCCGAAATGGCGCAGCCCAGACTGCCGCCGGTGCCGGGGAATTTTGCCCGGATCTCGCGGCCGACGCGGGTTTTGTCCGACGGGCTGGGAATGACCTCCGCGCCGTAGGTGCTCATGACGGCCTTGCGGTACGGCTTCTGCTCATAAGAGGATTTGACCATAAAGACCTTGAGCTCCAGCCCGAAATAGGCGCAGGCCATGGACAGGGCGGTGCCCCATTGCCCCGCGCCGGTCTCGGTGGTCAGAGCCTTCAGCCCCTGCGCCTTGGCAAAATACGCCTGCGCCGCCGCCGAATTGAGCTTGTGGCTGCCCGAGGTATTGTTGCCCTCGAATTTGTAGTAAATATGCGCGGGTGTGTCCAGCGCTTTTTCCAGCGCATAGGCCCGCACCAGCGGCGACGGACGAAAGCTCTTGTAATACTCCCACACCGGCTCGGGGATGTCCACATACCGCGTCGCGGCGTCCAGCTCCTGCCGCGCGGACACCTCGGGAAACAGCGGCAGAAGATCGTCCGGCGTGATGGGCCGCCCGGTGCCCGGGTGGAGCATGGGGGCGGGCTGCTCCGGCATGTCGGCGCGCAGATTGTACCACTGCTTGGGCAATTGATCTTCGTTTAAATACAGCTTGTGCGGAATGCGTGCCATGGTCAGCGCTCCTTTCAAAATGTGCCGGGGCCGCGGAATATACAAAAACTCCTGTCCCAGACTCGGGACAGGAGAATATTCCTGCGGTGCCACCCAAATTGGCGCGATGCGCCCACTTTTCATGTACCGGCATACATGCCCTTCAGGATAACGGGTAGGGTTCCCGTCGGTGATTGGCCGCCCTCCGCGGTCCATTCGGCGCTCCGCCCCGGCCGCGATCACACCACCCGCGGCTCTCTGCATCGGGACAACAAAACGCGTACTTCTCCGCATCAAAGGTTTTACAACCCTTATTATACACGGTGTCCGGACATTCTGTCCATATATTTCAATATATGATACAGCGCCCAGTCCTGATCGTTGGCCAGCGGATCATAGTACTCCCCCCGGCGGTCGTTGACGCGGAAGGGGTAAAGCCCCGCGCAGGACGCGCCGCCGTCCGGCTTGAACAGCGACAGCGTATTGCGGAAGGAGTGCTCGGCTTTTTTCAAATACGCCGCGTCGCCCGCAATCTCGGCGTAGCGCCAGTAGGCGTTGCCGGTCAGGGTGCTCCAATGGTGCGGGAAGGTGTCTCCAAACAGGCGGTTTTTGCCGAACCAGTAGCCGTCCCAGTGACGGATGGCCGCCTCATACAGCCGGTGGTCGGGCTGGCGTCCGTTGAATAGCGACAGGATGTCCAGCTGTTTTTTGGCCTCCATGCGGTAACGCGCCTCGCCCGTCACGGCGCACAGCTCACACAAAAACACACAGGCCGGCGCGACGATGCTCTGCTCATATTTGACCTCGTGCGCGGGATAATCCCGCCCGCTTTGGATGAAAAACTCCGCTTGGGCGCGGAAATGCCCCAGCAAAATATCCGCCGCATCGTCCCGCCCGGCCTGACGCAGCAGCGCCAGCGACTCGGACACCGGGATGTTGATGGCGTAAAACCGCTCGCCGCCGTGGCGGTAGTAGTCCAGCAGACAGGCGGCCATGTGCGACAGGTCGTCGGGGTTTCGGTCGAGCTTGAACAGCTCGAGGAAAAACACGGCGAACCATGGGTTGTTGTAAATTCGCCGCCAGCCGTTGTCATACCCGACGTCATTGCAGACCTCGCCGGTTTCGGCATTGAACAGCTCCCGCAAAATATAGTCCCGGTAACGGCGCAGACTGGCGCGCAAACCCGCGTCGTCGCTGTCCTGCAAGTGCTTGGCGACCAGGATGCCCATGGCGACGCGCTCCCGCCCGCCGTTTATGTCGTCGCGGGCATGGTCGTACACCGGCGTCCCCGTTTCGGCGTCATAGGCCAGATACGCCCCGTCCAGCCGGCTCCCTTCCCGGGAAAACTGCTGGCGCTCGGCGATGTACCGGCAGCGCTTGCGGGTGAGCGCTGCCAGCGGCTCGGCCACGAACAGCCGCGCCCACGTATCGCCCCGCGTAACGCAATGCTCCCCCGGCGGTAGCGCCGGCAGGGTTTCGGGTTTTCCGTCCACCGTGACGGTGATCTCCTCGCCGGAAAAGTAGGTGTAAAAATCGCTCTCAATCCGATGGCAGGACGGAAGCCCCGCCAGCGTTTCGTAAAAATCGTCCATACCGTTGTGCCAAAACAGCTCCCAGCGCACCGTCAGACGCTCGCCGGGCAGCAGGTGCGCGGCGGCCGGATGCAGGATAAAATCCCCCCGGTCGTTGCTGGCGTGCGGCGGCTGATCGTCCCGCTCGACGCTGTAGGCGTCCAGTGAACCCTCGCGCAGCACCAGCCCCAGATGCGGCCCCTCGCCGTTCATGCGCAGAGCGCAGACGTACGACGTCCCGCCGCCGCACCACAAATGGGCGTGGCAGCGCCGGGTCATGCAGGTGGCGGCGTCCTGATAGTTGTCGTTGAACGGGGTATAGATGCCGAGGCCACCCCGGGGGATAAAAACATCAAAATCCGTAGCGTTTGTGAATACATATTTCTCCGAAAGGTTTCCTTCCGGGGTAAAGCACCGCTCGACCTCCGCCGTGACGCCTTCGGGCAAAACACATGTCCCCCAAGGGGTTGCGCCCTCAACCCAGTTCATGCCGCAGGGATCACCCGGGTGCGAGAGCGCCAAGACGCGACTGTCCTCCACCCGGAGGGAAAACTGTTTGTTTTGCATAGCGCCCTCTAAAACGTCCACGACGGGAACCAGCCGGTCACCCAGCGGTAGTATTCGTTGGAGACGGTGTAGCCCGACAGCGGCGGAATAAACAGGATAAACAGGAGGATTCCGATGGCGGTCAGGGCGTAGCACCAGAACCGGTGCCGCCAGCCGCGGTCGAAGATGGCGTTCATGACATAGCACAGCGCCAGCGTCAGGAAAATGACCGACGGGAAGTAGTGATAGGCGAAGGTGATGCGGGAAATAAACAGCCACGGCAACAGGTTGGCGGCGTATCCGATCAAAATGAACAGCGCCTCGCGGCTTTTCCGGCGGAACAGCGCGAACGAGCAGGAGACGATGGCGGCCAGACCGCCCCAGGCGATCAGCGGACTGGTAAACGACGCGATGGACGACCGGGTGCCGGTCTGCCAGTCGGCGTAAAACAGGATGGGCCGGGCGTCGATTAGCCACAAAAACCACCGCGCCTCGTACGGATGCCCGTCGGTGACGCCCGAGTGGTACCGCAGCATGGCGTTGGAGTTGTTCCACATGTTGTCAAACAGGTTTTCCAGCGTCAGCCCGCCGTTTGTCTGGGCGTAGGGAATATAACTCAACGTATAAATAATCGCGGGTATTACCGCGAAGCATATAACGCAAAACGGAATGTATTTCCACATAAATACGCGGTGTTCGTCGGCGCGCCCCTGCTGGCCGTAGTGCCGCCCGCGCAAATAGAGATACACGAGCGCCAGCGCGAAG
This sequence comes from Oscillospiraceae bacterium, assembly GCA_031550755.1. Classification (GTDB taxonomy): domain Bacteria; phylum Bacillota; class Clostridia; order Oscillospirales; family UBA929; genus JAVBOJ01. The sequence continues at coordinate 1,436 of JAVBOJ010000078.1, read as the reverse complement.
ATGCCGAGGAAGGCGTAAAACCCCGTCCATTTGGAGGAGGCGCCCAGCCCGAAGGCCAGCCCCGCGCCCAGCGTCGGCAGGACGAGCGACTTCATGGGCGTTTCATACCCGGCGGTGATGACGCGGTACATGAAAAAGATCATCAGGATGGTAAAAAACACGCCGTAGGTATCGATTGTGGCGATACGTGTTTGTGCGAAATGCATAAAGTCGAAGGCGAAAAGCAGGGTGCCGCAGACGGCGACGCGGGTCTTGCCGAACAAATTTTTGATCAGCAGATACATCAGCGGCACCATCAGCACCCCGAACAGGATGCCCATAAACCGCCAGCCGTACGGCGTCATGCCGAAGGCTTCAACGCCTACGGCGAGCAGCAGCTTGCCCAGCGGCGGATGGGTGGTTTCGTAGGGATAGATCTCGTGCAGGTGCTGATAGGCGGTGTATCCATGGTATATTTCATCAAAGATCATGCTGTTTAAATAGGTCGGGCGGTTGGGGATAATGCCCTGTTCGTCAAACAGGGCCTGCGCGCCGTCGAGATCAGAAAAAAGCTCGTACGACAGAGCCTTTCGCTCCCCGTCGCGCAGCCCCACCAGCACCAGCTCGCCCAGCTCCATCGGCGGGTTTTGGGCGGTGATCCGCACATAGCGGGTCAGGCCCTTTTCGCTCTCCAGCGCGGCGTACCGCCATTTAAACGTATCCGAATAGGGCTGGGTCATGCCGGGCTGGTCGCGCCAGATTTCCCCGTCCTCGGAAAAAGACAGGGTATAATTGCCGTGCCCCAGACCGGAGTAGTAAAACGCCGTGTCGATGACCTCGTATGTTCCCAAATCGACGGTGACCGTCGGCTCTTCGCGGGTGGCCTTCCAAAAGGACTGCGGCGCGACGTCGTCGCCAATGTTCCAAAACGCCACGAGGGCGTAGAGCGCCGTGATGAGCAGCATGGGGAAGATGTCGCGCCGTTTGAACTGACCGCGGCGGCCCTCCAGCGTAAAGGGGGGCTTGTCCTCCCAGTGAATCCATTCCAGTGTCCCGGCCTTGGGACGGATGTCCCTCCGGTAGGCGCGGAAAAAGAAGATCAGAAACACCCCCAGCGCCGCCGGCCAAAGCAGGATAAAATAATTGAAATGCGCCCAGTCAAACTTTTTCACGGCGTCCAAAAACTGCGTCCACATGTCCATAGGGCGGCACCTCCAAGTCAGATAACAGATATCAGATAACAGATAGGGACGCGGGGCGATGAGCCGATATTCCCTCCCCGTTTCGGCGAGACCCGTAGGGTCGCAGACCGAAACGGGGGCCGGCATTCAAGGAAAAGTACCGGGGGTTCAGGGGGCGGATAGAGCCCCCTGACGGGGTTTCTTTGGTTCCTTTCTTTGCCCCGGCCAAAGAAAGGAACTCCTCCGTCCAATTATAGTGCAGGGATTCAAGAAGCG
>JAVBOJ010000154.1:0-7703 GCA_031550755.1 Oscillospiraceae bacterium | reverse complement strand
CGATGATGCAGCCGGCGGAGGCCGCCGCGCCGATCAGCGCGCCGGTTTTGAGCATATGGATCTGCGACACCTCGTCAATGCTCTCCTCCACTTTTTCCGACATGTCCAGAAGCTGGCCGCCGGCCATGCCGTAAAGCCCCGCCGCCCAAGCGATTTCATGGGAGGCGCGGACAACGACCCCGGCCGGGAGCAGCGCCAGATTGTCCGGATCCAGCATGGTTTCAAACGCGGCGTTGAGCAGCGCGTCGCCGGCCAGCACAGCGCTGGCCTCGCCAAACATTTTGTGATTTGTCGGACGGCCGCGGCGCATACTGTCGTCGTCCATGCAGGGCAAATCGTCATGGATCAGCGAATAGGTATGGATCATTTCCAGCGCACAGGCAAATGGCAGCGCCATTTCGGGATTGCCGCCGCAAACGCGGCAAAACTCCAAAAGCAGCACCGGGCGGATGCGCTTGCCGCCGGAAAACAGGCTGTACCGCATGGCGTCAAGCAGCCGCGCCTGTGGAATGGGCACATTGGGCAGGGCATATTCCAGCCCTTCCTCGACCATCGCGATGTATTTGCCGTAACGCTCATTGTGCTCCATACGCCTATTCCTCCCCGGCAAAAACCACGGCCTCCGGCGCGTCGTCCGGCCCGCTCGTCAGCTTCATCACCTTTTGCTCGGCCTCGTCGAGCAGCTTGGAGCATTGCGCGGCCAGCGCCGTCCCTTCCTCAAACAGCCCCAGCGCGTCGGACAGCGGCGCGTCGCCCCGTTCCAGTTTGGCGACGATCTCATCCAGCCGGGCAATGGCCTGTTCAAAGGTTTTTTTCTTCTCGGCCATACAGATTCTCCCCTTTATTCAATGGTCTCATCCACCGTGCAGACGGCGGCGCCCCGAGACAGCCTGACGCGCACGACGTCGCCCGGTTTGAGCTCGCCGGCGTCCTTGACCGCAGCCCCCTGCGGCCCCGTAACAATCGAATAGCCGCGCGCCAGCACCTTCAGCGGGCTCATGGCGTCCAGCTTGGACACCAGCCGGATGGATGCCTCTCGGTGCTTTTTGAGGGTTCTGGTTGCGGCGGCGGCCAGCTTGCGCCCCATGAGATCCAGCGCCATGCGCTTGTCCTGGATAAACGCCATGGGACTTTGAAGCACCCGGCGCGCCGTGGCCCGTTTGAGCAGCTCCCGCCGCAGACGGAGCGTGTTTTGCATCCCGCCGGACAGGCGGGCGTCGGCTTTTTTGAGATAGCTTGTCCATTCCAGCTGATCGGGCGCCACCAGCTCGGCGGCGTGGGACGGCGTCGCGGCACGCACATCGGCGACAAAATCGGCGATGGTGACGTCGGGCTCATGCCCCACCGCCGAGACGACGGGGATGGCGGAAGCGAAAATCGCCCGGGCGACCGCCTCCTCGTTGAAGGCCCACAGATCCTCAATCGAGCCGCCGCCGCGCCCGGTGATGATGACATCGGCCAAATTGTGCAGGTTGACATAGGCCAGCGCCGCGCAGATTTCGCCGGGTGCTTCCTCGCCCTGCACCCGCACCGGCACGACCAGAATTTTGCACAGCGGCCAGCGCCGCCCGAAAATACGGATCATGTCGCGCACCGCCGCGCCGGCCGGGGAGGTGACAAGTGCCACCCGGCGCGGAAACTGCGGCAGTTTTTTCTTGTGCGCCTCGTCAAACAGCCCTTCGGACAGCAGCTTGGCCTTGAGCTGCTCATAGGCGATGGTCAGCGCGCCGATGCCCTCCGGCTGAAGCGAGGTGCAGTACAGCTGATATTGCCCGTCGCGCACGAACACGGTGACGCGCCCGGCGGCCACCACCTTCATGCCGTCCTCCGGGCGGAATTTGAGGCTGCCCGCGTCACCGCGGAACATCACGCAGCGCAGCACGCCTTCGGCATCCTTGAGGGTAAAATAATGATGCCCCGACGGATACAGCCGGTAGTTGGAGATCTCCCCGCGCACCAAAATACGGGACAGCACCCCGTCGCCGTCCATCCATTGCTTGATATACGCTCCCACTTGGGAGACCGACAGAATCGCGTCGTTCATGGGAACCTCCTTGGCCGTGGCCTGTGAATGACATAGGGCTTGGCCTCCCTGCGCGCCCGGATCACGCTTCGTGCTCCTCCGCAATGCCCGCGCAGCTCTCCACCGGCAGGGCGATTACGATGCCGTGGGCGTCTGTGTTGATGCCGCAGGTCTTGACGATGCGCTGCATCAGCTCTTTTTTCTGATGATGGTGCACCAGAATCGCGACAATTTCCTTCTCGGCCTGTAGGGTGATGCCGAAAAACTTCACGGCGTCCTCAATGCCGGCCCGGCGGGCATGTACAATCGTACCGCCGCGCGCGCCGACGGCGCGGGCGCTCTCCATCAGCTCTTCGCTAAAGCCCTGATTGATCACGGCTACGACCAGCTCATAGCGGGCCTCTTCGACTGTTTTTTCCGCTTCTCTGTCCATCCATTCCACAAACCTTTCTTTGTGACGTTCCATTTCTTCCGAAAACGCGTGGGAAACCGCCGCGCTGACGCCGGAAATCGGCATAACAAACGTAATGCCGTTGCCCGGACTGACCAGCGACAGCCGGTCGGCCACCGACGTCATCAGCGCCTGCGCCTTGATTTCCGGCGCGATGCAAATACAGACGGTTTTGTCGGTGCCGCTGAGGCCGAAGGTCTTTAAAATCTCCGAGCTGGCGGTGCCCTTGGCGTTGAACATATAGTGGAACAGCAAATGTTTTTCCCGCAGGATCTCTTCGAGCTGCTTGACGCTTTCGCGGTCTATAATGGTCACGAGCAGCTTCGGGGCCAGCATGGCCGGGTAGTCATGATTCATCGGACAATTCCTCCATAAACTCGATGATCTCGTCATCGGGTCCGGCCGGCAGGTCGAGCTGCGTCGCCTGCGACATTTTGTTGTGATAGGCAATGCCCATAATTTGCAGTGAGATCAGCGGTGTCATGGCCACCATGGCCACCAGACCGAACGCGTCGGTCATGATCCGGTCGGGGCTCACGCACGCGCCGATGGCAAAGGGCAGCAAAAACGTGGAGGTCATGGGACCGCTGACCACGCCGCCCGAATCAAAGGCGATGCCGGTAAAAATTTTCGGCGTGAAAAATGTGAGCACAATGGCCACCGTATAGCCCGGAATCAAAAACCAATAGACCGAAATCCCGGTCAAAACGCGCAGCATGGCAATCGTCAGCGCGCACGCCGTTCCGATGGAGAGATACCGCTGCACCGCGCGCCCCGGAATGGCGCCTCCTGAAACCTCCTCCACCTGCTTTCGCAGCACATGGACGGCGGGCTCAGCCGCGACGATAAAATATCCGATGAGAGCGCCCAGCGGCATCAGCAGCCATTTGACAGCCGATTGGGAGAGATCGTTGCCCAGCACCTGCCCCACCGGGATGAAGCCGACATTGACACCTGTGAGAAACAGCACCAGCCCGGCGAAGGTATAAATAAAACCGACCAGCACGCGCAAAAACTGGCGCTTGTGGTACCGTCTGGTAAAGAGCTGGAACAAGACCAGCACCGCCATGAGCGGCCAGACCGATTTCAACACTTCCAGCATCTGCTCCGGAATATGGTGAAGAATCTCATGGGAGACATCGCGGGTCATGACGATATCGGGGATGACCGGGGGGACATACCCCGCGCCGCTCGGCTTGTAAAGAATCCCCAAAATCATGACGGCCAGGATCGGGCCGATGCTGCACAGCGCCACGAGCCCGAAGCTGTCGTCTCTGGATTCCTTGTCACCGCGGATGGAGGCCAAACCCAAGCCCATGGCCAACACAAACGGCACGGTGATGGGTCCGGTGGTGACCCCGCCCGAGTCAAACGCGACCGCCACAAAGTTGTTGGGGGTAAAGATCGACAGCACGATCACCGCGAGATAGCAGCCGATCAGCATCCGGGAGAGCGGGATTTGGAACAGGATGCGCAAAATGGAAAAGACCAGAAACAGGCCGACTCCCACGGCTACCGTCACAATCAATACCAAATTGGGCACGCCCGGGACAAGCTGCGCCAGCACCTGCAAATCCGGCTCGGCAATCGTGATGATGACGCCCATGGCAAAGCTGACGGCGCAGACCAGCAGGATCTTTTTGCTCCTTGTCATGGTGATGCCGATGTCCTCGCCCATCATCATCAGCGACATATCGGCCCCCATGGTGAACAGCCCCATGCCGACAATCAGCAGCAGTGCGCCGAACAGAAACAGCAGCAGCGTACCGGCCGGCATCGGCGTGAGCGTGACGCTCAACAGCAGCACCACGGCGGTGATCGGCGCGACGGAGGACAGCGCCTCCATCAGTGTGGCAATCAGTTTTTTCTTCATGGTTCGCCTCCCTTTGTTGTAATTTACGGGACACGGCGGGACGCCAAAAAGGCCGCTCCGGCGGCATTGTCGGCGGAAAACGCCGGCTGGCAAAACAGCGCGCCCAACGTCTCCAGGCGAGCGCGAATCCGCCGGTTGGACATGACGCCGCCCGCGCACAAAACCGGGAGCCCGGGGTATTTCTCCTGTCCCTGCCGCGTAGCCCTGACCAGCGCGTTGCCGACCGATTCGATGGCGAAAAACGCGATATGGGCAGGCTCCGCCCCCTGTTTTTCCATGGTCTCCACCTTGTTTTGCAGTCCCGACAGCGAAAATGCCGCGTCCTCCACCCGCACGGGAAAGCTCTCCCCTTCCCCGGCGCACAGCGTCTCCAGCGCCTGCCCCGCGGGGAAGTCCAGCCCCAGCAGTACACCGGTGCGGTCGATGAGCTGCCCGGCGGTCAAATCGCGCGTTCCGCCGACGCGCACGGGAAGAAACACGCCGTTTTCCGACGGGGCGACGCGCAAAAACTCGGTCGTTCCGCCCGAAACATGCCACGCCAAAAACGGAGCCTCCAACAGCTCCGTCCGGCCGGCTGAAAAGGCCGCCGCCGCCAAATGCCCCGCCTGGTGGGAAAAATCATACACCGGCACGCCCAACGCGCCGCCGATCAGCCGCGCCGCCGACTCCCCGGCCACAAAGCAGGGCATATAGGAGCCTTCGACATCGCGCGGGCGCGCGCTGACGCCGATAGACGACACATCCCGCAGCGGCCATGCAGACACAAGCTCTGGCAGGGCCTTGATATGCTGAAAGACCGTTTCGTTCTGCCGCAGACCAAGCGCGCCCGGGGGCACGGCCAGCGGGCGTTTGGCCTGCCGCATCTCACCCGAAACGGTATCAAGCAGCGCCGCCGAGGTGGTGTAATTGCTGGTGTCGATCCCCAGAAACAGACTCATTGGAGATGCCCCTGTGCGCGGATAAAGCTGCCGAGCAGACCGTTGGTAAATGAAACGATCTCCCGCGGCTCATACTTTTTCAGGATCTCCACCGCTTCATTGATGGCCGCGCTGTTGGGAATATCGTCCATATACAGCACCTCGAACATGCACACCCGCATGGCGGCGCGCGCCATGCCGGAAATTCGTCCGAATTCCCAGCCGACGGAGTACTTTTCAATGTACGAATCCAGCTCGGGCAGATGCTCTTCCACACCAGCCACAACGCGGGTGATATAGTCCCGCTCGTCGGGGCCGGGCGGCGTTTCGTACAGCTCGTCCTCGCCGGACAGCCGCTCGAAAAAGGATGCTTCGGTCCACTCGGCGAGCAGCTCGCGGAGTGAGCTTCCGTTGAAGGGATAGGAAAACAGGATCTGGACGGCGATTTCGCGGGCCTGTGAACGGGTCACATGGAAAACCTCCCAATTTGGCGGTATAACGATTATAACCGCAACGGGAAATAAAGTCAAACGGACAAAAATGACCGCCCCGACAAGGGCGGCCTCGGGCTTTATATCAGCGGTGCCGGTTCATTTTCTCATCTGTATTCCCTCGTCACTTACGGAAGCATCATTTTTTCCATCACCAAAGAGGCAGACTTGTCAGTTCTAAGGAACTCCGATTTCCCGTCGCCCCGCTGTCCGCTGTCATTGCGTCCCCAACTCCACAGCTCGCCGTTCTTCTTGATAGCTATGGTAAAACCGTGGCCGGCCAGTACGCTTGACACGTTGTTCATAACTTTTACGGGGGCTCGCATCTGATGAGCCTCGTCGTCCATAACCTCACCTGACGCATTGTTACCCCAACCCCAAAGGCTGCCGTCTTTAGTGATCGCCATTGTGTGCATATATCCGACAGAAACGATGGCTACGTTATCCATAATTTTTATCGGCTTATATTGATCGCTCAAAGCCCCATCTCCTAGGCCTCCCGAGCTGCCATAGCCCCATCCCCACAGCTCGCCGTTTTTCTTAACCGCCATCGTATGATTCCAATACGCCGAGACCATGGACACATCCTCCAGTATCTTCACCGGAACCGTCCGATCCACAGACGTACCGTCGCCAAGGTTTCCATACATATTCTGTCCCCAGCCGTACAGCTCGCCGCTTTTTGTAACGGCCATGCAATATGTACCCCCGGCGGAAACGCTCGCAATGTTGTCCATTATTTTTACCGGCGACTCTCGGTACTCCGTCGCGCCGTCCCCCAACTGCCCATATGTATTGTCACCCCAGGCCCATAGTTCGCCGCTGCTGGTTACCGCCATAACATAATGGGATCCCGCCGAAACCTGAACAACATTGTCCATCACCTTTTCGTCAAGGTATTGACGAACCCCTTCGTTTAAACTCACTCCGTAGTACCACAATTCATTGTTCTCTTTAATCGCGGCGACAAACGTCGCGCCTGCCGAAACGCTGGTTACACCCTCCATAACTTTCACAGGCAAGGAAGGGGTACCGCCTCTGGCTCCCTCTATATCGGGAAAATACATCAGCCCGCCCCAGGCCCAAAGCTCTCCATTTTGGCGAATGGCCATAGCCTTATCATAGCTGCCTGACGCCAGCGCATTTCTGCCGGGTTCGTATGTTTTTTGTGCGGAGCAGGCCGTGCAGCCTATAAAAAGGAGCATGGCCAGAATGGCGGAGATCATATTGGTTAATTTACGGCGACTGTGTTTCGTTATTTTTTTATGTTTCTGATAACACATAAGCGCAACTCCTCAGTATACATATTTATAACAGATGTTATCATACCACACCCCGACAAAAAACGCCAGCCGAAAAATTCGGCCGGCGTTTCCCCTATCTGCGCGGATCGTTGAGCTGGGCGGCGCGGGCGCTCTCGGCCTGCGGGTCGTGGTTTACATGCTTTGAGTGAAATTCCCCGTCCTCCTTGCGGTTTTGTTTCGTGTTTTTCGGCTTGTTTTCCATCCTGTCACCTCCCCCTAAAACACATTGCTCCAGCTGATCCTCTGCCCGTGCCGAATGCAGTCCAGCTCCTCCTCCAGCCGGGCGTTTTTGACCTTAAAGCCCTCCACGTTGCCGACTGAAAGCGTCTCTATCACCTCGGCAAAGTCGGCGGTGATCTCCCGAAGCGTCGCCTGATGAAGGAAAATATGCAAAAATGTATGGCGCTGCTCCCACAAACCGACCGCCTCGACAACGGCGTCAAACGCCTCGGGCAGATTGCCGCTGTCGGCCTCCCATTCGCCCCGGTCGAGCAGCTCCAAAATCTCCTCCATATCGGAGACGATGATCTCTCCCACCGCCAGTGCGCCCGCAAACAGCAACAGCAGCGCACAGGCGGTCAGTCCCACCCGCTTCATGACCGCGCCTCTTTCTGCTCGAAATAGACATTGTTTTGCTCATCCAC
>JAVBOJ010000038.1:0-4667 GCA_031550755.1 Oscillospiraceae bacterium | reverse complement strand
GGCAGCCCGCGCCGCCGCGCCCAGCGCCCGTTGCCGTCCATAATAATGGCAATATGGACGGGCAAATTTTCTTTGTCGAGGATACTCTTTCGCAGCTTCACCGTTCCAGCTCCCGTGCATCAATCATTTCGCAGGCGAATTCACTTCGCCGAAGAAATATCCCTGTTCCAAATCCTCGAAAAGGCCTCCGCCTTTTCGAGGAATATTACACTTCCATGAGCTCTTTGTCTTTTTTGGCCGCCAGCGCATCGATGTCCTTGCAGGCCTTGTCGGTCAGCTCCTGCAAGTCCTTTTCGACGTCCTTGAAATCGTCCTCGGTGATCTCGGATTTTTTCTTCATGTCCTTGTATTTCTCTATCGCGTCGCGCCGGATGTTGCGCACGGCGATTTTGGCCTCCTCGGCATATTTGGCGACCTGCTTGGTCAAATCGCGGCGGCGCTCCTCGGTGAGCTGCGGGAACATCAGCCGGATTACCTTGCCGTCATTTTGGGGATTGATACCAAGATCGGAGGCCAAAATGGCCTTTTCAATGGCCTTGAGAGCGCCGCCGTCCCATGGCTGGATGGTGAGGGTGCGCGGCTCGGGCGTGGCGATGGAGGCGATTTGCCCGATGGGCGTCTGTGCGCCGTAATATTCCACCGAAATACGATCCAGCACGGCGGCATTGGCCCGCCCGGCCCGCAAGGTGGAAAATTCGTGCCCCAGTACCTCAATCGTTTTCTGCATTTTGGTTTCTTGCTCCTGGTAACTTCCTTTCATATGGGACGCTCCTCTCTAACGATTGTTCCAATATTTTCTCCCATGATGACACGGTAAATATTGCCGGGATCCTTCAGCGCGAACAGAATAATGGGAATATGGTTGTCCATCGACAGCGACGCGGCGGTGGAATCCATCACCGCGAGATGCCGGGAGAGCACCTCGTCAAAGCTGACCGTATCAAACTTCTTGGCGTTGGGATTTTTGGCCGGGTCGTCGTCATATACCCCGTCGATGTTTTTCGCCAGCAGAATCACGTCGGCGTCCACCTCGGCGGCGCGCAGCACGGGGGCCGTATCGGTGGAAAAGAAGGGGTTGCCCAAGCCGCAGGCAAAAATGACCACCCTCCCCTTTTCAAAATGCCGCATGGCGCGCAGGCGCACATAGGGCTCGGCAATGGCGCGCATCTCAATGGCCGTCTGCACCCGCACCGGTACCTCGCGCGCCTCCAGCGCGTCGGCCAGCGCGAAGGCATTGATGACGGTGGCCAGCATCCCCATATGGTCGGCGCGCGTGCGGTCCATCCGCCCCGAGCCGTCCTTGGCACCGCGCCAAAAATTGCCGCCGCCCACCACGATGCCGATCTGCACGCCGGCCTTGACGCACTGTCCGATGACGTCACAGACCGCGCCGATCACCTCAAAGTCCAGGCCGCTTTTTTTGTCGCCGGCCAACGCCTCCCCGCTGATTTTGATGAGCACCCGATTGTACTTGGGTTTTTCCATCGGCCTTCCCTCTTTCTTTTATAAATATGCCGCGCCGATAATGCCGGCGTCGTTGCCGAGCGCGGCCTTTTCGATCCTGACCGGGACTCCACCGGGCGGGTATTTTTCGCGGCTCACGATCTCACGCAAGGGCGCGAGCAGAGCCTCCCCTTCGTTTGCCACGCCGCCGCCCACAAGGACGAGCTCCGGGTCGAACAGGTTGACCAGATTGGTCACGCCGCAGGCCAGGTATTCAATGTATTGCTCCACCACGGCCAGCGCCGCCGGATCATTTTGCCGCGCGGCGACAAAGGCGGTGCGCCCCGATACATGCCCGTCGGAAATGCATTGGTGCAGAAGGCTCTGCGGGTTTTCGGCCATGGCTTTCTCCGTCAGGGCCACAAGCCCGCGCGCCGAGGCGTATTTTTCAAAACAGCCCTGCCGGCCGCAGGAGCAGGGCAGTCCTCCGGCCACAATGACCATATGCCCGATCTCTCCGGCGCTGCCGTTTTTGCCCTCGTAAATTTTTCCATTGACAATGATGCCGCCGCCGATACCGGTGCCCAGCGTCAGCATCAGAAAATTGCCGCAGCCTCGGCCCGCGCCGGCCAGCATTTCCCCCAGCGCGGCGGCGTTGGCGTCGTTTTCCAGCAGCACCGGCAGCCCGGTTTCCCGCCGCAGGATCTCGACCGCCGGCGTATTGCCCAGCGGCAGGTTGCAGGTGTAGGTAATCCGGCCGGCGGCCTTGTCCGCCAGACCGGGCACGCCAATGCCGATGGAGGTCGCTTCTCCTTGCGCCCGAAGGGCTTTCACAAGCGCAACCATATCACCCAGCACCGCCCGGGCACCCCTTGCCGCGTCCGCCGGCACGCTCTCGCGCGCGACGATGCGATATTCCTCATCCACCAGCCCGGCGGCCAGATTGGTGCCGCCCAAATCGAGTCCGATACGCATACTACCGCTCCTCCGCGAAAATATCCACGCCGCGCCGCCTCAAAACCCAGGAGCGCAGACGCTCCGGGTCGGCGTTTACAATCAGCCGCTCCGGAAACCCGAGCTCCTCCAGCATGGCGACCGCCTTGTCCGCCCGTCCGATGCGGTCGGAAAAATGGGCGTCGGTATTCACCACGACCGGCACCTCCATCCGCATACAGATTTTGGCGATCTCACGACAAACCGCGTCGCTGCCGGGGCGCACCGTGAAGGAATGGTTGTTGACCTCCACCAGCGTACCGCTTGCGCGGCAGGCGGCGATGACCGCCTCGTGGTCAAAGGCGTAATCCGGCTGCCCCGGATGTCCCAGACAGTCGATGTGCGGGTGCTTTGCCACGGCCAGCAGGGCGCGGGTGTGTTCCTCCCGGGTGCCCGGCGCAAGCACCGGCCGGTGAAGCGACGCGATGACAAAATCCAGCTTGGACAGGATCCGGTCGGGCAGATCGACCCGGCCGTCCCAATCCAAAATATTGACCTCGGAGCCGCGCAGAAAAAAGACGCCGTGTATCCGTGCCGGCAGCACATGCTGACAATCGAAAAACCATTCATGGGGCGCGTCGGCCATAACCGGCCCGTGATCGGTTCCGGCCAGGGCGCACAGCCCCCGCTCCGCCGCCGCGCGGCAGTTTTCCTCGATCGTGGAATAGGCGTGAGCCGAGGCCAGCGTATGGGTGTGCAAATCGGCGCAAAGCCTCATTTCAGGCATTCCTCTCGTTTTCCGCCGCTTGCGCTTGGGCGGCAACGGCCGCCTCGGACACGGCAAAATGTCTGCTGATGCGCTTTTCAAAATCGGTGGCGGCGTTGTAGCCCATCTTTTTCTGGCGGTTGTTCATGGCCGCCACCTCGATGATGACCGCCAAATTGCGCCCCGGCTTGACCGGCACGACCAACGACGGGCATTCCACGTCCAAAATGGTGGTGCATTGGCTCTCCAGCCCCAACCGGTCGTAGTTGGCGCCGTCCTTCCATTGCTCGATATGGATAATGAGGTCAATTTTTTCGGTGGGCTTGACCGCGCCCATGCCGAAAATACGGCGCACATCGACCACGCCGATGCCGCGCAGCTCCACATAATGGCGGATGAGCTCGGGCGCTGAGCCGACCAGCGTCTTGGCCGACACCTTTTTAATTTCCACCGCGTCGTCGGCGATCAGCCGATGGCCGCGCTTGACCAGCTCAATGGCGGTCTCGGATTTGCCCACGCCGCTCTCGCCGAGCAGCAGAACGCCCTCGCCGTAAACCTCGACCAGCACGCCGTGGCGAGTGATGCGCGGGGCCAGCGACACCTTCAGCGAGGCGATCATGGCGCTCATGAGGTGGGAGGTGGACTCGTTGGTGCCCAGCACCGGGACGCCGTATTTTTCTGCCAGCTCAATGCATTCCGGCACCGGCTCAATGCCACGCGAGAAGATAATGGCCGGCACTTTTTTTGAGAGCAGCTTGTCAAACGCGGCGCGGCGCTCCTCGGGCGAAAACTGCGCCACATAGGTGCTCTCCACCTTGCCGATGAGCTGGATGCGGCTGGAGTCAAAATAGTCAAAAAAACCGGTCAGCTGTAAGCCGGAGCGGTTGATATCATCGGTCACCACAACGGCCTCGTCAAGTCCCGGCGGACGGTACAAAACCTGCAAATTGAACTCCTCTATCAAGCTGGTGAGCTTGATGGAATAAATGCTGTCCATAGCTCCCCTCCTTTTTCCCGTCTATTATAGCCTTTTTGGGGACAAATGGCAACATGAGTTTTTGAGAGGCGCTCGCCGCCCGCGCAGGCCGCAGCGAGCGTGACATGCCCCCTGAACCCCGATACTTTGTCCGGAAGAAGTTCGCCCCGCCCCGGTCTGCGTCGCACCCTGCAAAAACCTCCCAAAATTCGGACACTTCTTTCGTATTTTTTAATTGACAAGGGAGACATTACACAGTATAATACCATACGTGCCGGTGTGCGGTCTTTTTTCGATGGTCCTGTTTCCGGCCGGAACTGCGGGGTGTATCGAATTTGAAACTCTCCCTCAAGGACGTGCTGGATGTCCCCGGAAGCGAAAAGACGTTTTCCGACACGCTGTCTCTCGCAGAGCTTTCCTTTCCCTTCGGCAGCCCTTTCCCCGAGCCTGTCGGCGTGACCGGCCGGGTGTACAACAAAGCCGGCATGGTTTTGTTCTCCGCTTCTCTTTCCACCGTGGCCCACCTCAGCTGTGACCGTTGCGCCGAGC
>JAVBOJ010000021.1:0-8495 GCA_031550755.1 Oscillospiraceae bacterium | reverse complement strand
CAGCCGGGTGACCAGCTTCGCCCAGTGAAACCCGCCGAAATCATTGGGATGGGTGTAGTCGCCGGGATGAAAATACCGCTTGGCACCTTGCAGTCCAAGGGATTTCATCCACTCGACCGTCTCGGCGTGCAGATCCAGCAGCGGCACCCCGCACGCCCGCGCGGTCGCCTTCATAGCGTCGGCATACGGAGCCAGCATGTCATTGTAGTCACCGTTGTCGCCGCGCCACGAATTGCGCGCCACCGGCGTCACAAACACGGGGCATCCGCCCGCCGCGCGCACCTCACGGGCGTAGACCGCCAACGCGTCGGCATAGCCTCCGCCGGCGCGCAGATGGGGGCGCTTTTGGTCGTTGTGGCCGAACTGGAACAGCACCAAATCGCCCGGCTGCAACGCGGCGCGCAGCTTTTCGTACTGTCCCTCGGTGCGGAAGGTCTCCACCGTCAGGCCGCTGACAGCGAAGTTGTATACCGGCGTACCGCCGCGCAAAAACCGGTGCAGCATCTGACCCCAGCCGCAATAGCACAGCCCGGGGTCGTGCGGCGTCAGGCGCGGCTGCTCGGTGACGGTGGAATCTCCGGCCAACAGGATGTTCATACCGTCTCCGTCCCGTTTCCGTACCGCAAAATTGCCGTCAGAAAGGCCAGCCCCAATCCCTGCCCCCAGCCCTGCGTCCATTTTTTGGAGATATTGCGGTACCCGTCCAGATCGCGCATGACGGCCGTGCCACCCGAGACATTGAGCAGCCGCCCGTCCTCCGAGATATTTTCCAAAATACCGGCGTACGCCTTCTGCGCGGAGGGCGTGTGCAGCGGGTTGCCCTCGGAGAGCATGGCGGCGGCGATGCCGCAGCAGGCCGACAGCTCCTCGTACGACGCCGCGTCGTCCAGTACGGTGCGCCACAGGCCGTTTTCGGTCTGCGCCTGCTTCAGCGCCGAGAGCTGTTCGCGCAGGGAACAGCCCACGTCCATATATTGCGGATAGAGATACGCTTCGGGCAGCACCTTGCCCACCTGACTCATAGTGTAGGCCGCCCACGCGTTGGCGCGCGCCCAGTAAAAGCCGGACATGTGCCCCTTTTGAATGTGGTTGTAGCCATGGTACCAAAGGCCGGACGCCTTGTCCTGCAAGAACTCGATGTGCCAGTAGTACTGGTTCAGCGCGTCGTCGATGATCTCGCGGGCGGACAGCATCACGCCCATGCGCAGCAGGAAAAAGGCCGCCATAAACAGCGTGTCGGCCCACGCCTGCTCGGGAAAATCGTTTTTGGCCGAGACGGTGTGCTGGAGGACGTTTTCCCCAAACCGCAGCGCCTTGTGGCGCAAATACTCCACCTTGGACAGGGCGATGTCCTTGTATTTTTCGTCGCTGGTCGCCTCAAACAGCGTGATCAGACAGTGCCCCATGGCGCAGGTGTTGACCGTCCAGCCCGGCAAACCCAGCGCGATATGCTCATCCACCCGCGTTTGCAGCAGGGTCAAATACTCCTCATTTTGCGTGACGCGGTAGGCCTCGGCGACGCCGTAATACGCCACGCCGCAGGGCCAGTCCCATGTCAAATCCATTTGCATGGTTTTGCGCACCATGCTGTCAATCCGTTGCAACACCAGCGGTTTGTCATACGAAAGTCGAATCATGCGATATCCTCCTTGTTTAAAAAAGCCCCTCCCCTTTTACGGGGAGGGGCTTTTGAGACATTGAACTTATTGGTTCCAGATCAGTTTGGAGGTCATACCGGCCTCATAGGCGGCGAGACGCTCGTCGATGATCTCCTGATAACCGGCGTCCAGATAGTCCTTGCTGAACTGGGTGTACAGGGCCTCAAAATCGGCGGGAGCGGCTTTGATCACCTTGCAGTAATACTCTTTGTACAGGCTCAGCAGGGTGGCGGAGTATTCGCTCTCGCTGGCGATCTGCACGCCGAACACGGGGTCGAAATAGACGTTGGTGGGCAGCGCGGCGGCGGATTTCAGATAATTGTAGTTATCCAGCATCTGCTGATAGAAATCCTGCGGCAGACCCTGCGGGCTGATGGCTTTGATGGTCTGCTCGATGGTGCCGACTTTTTTGGCGGCGTGCACGAGGCAGGCCATATCAATGTTCATGTTGTGGTTGAGCATTTCCGGTCCGCGATACGCGCCGTCCACGACGGGCAGACCGTCGGCGCCGATGGTATAGGTGACGCCTTCGACACCGTTTTCAAGGACGAAGAGGTTGTCGGGCTGAAGCATCCACTCCATGAGCATCCAGGCGGCCTGGAGCTGCTCGGCGCTGGCGTAGGAGGAGAAGCCGACGATCATGCCGAAGGGGTTGTTGGCGCGGGCGATGAACTCGGAGGGAGCGCCCGTGGCGGTGCCATGGCCGGCGAACTCAACGGCCAGCTCGGCGCCGGGGTTTTTCTCATAGAACGCGTTGAGCCAGTCCACCTTGGGGGACATATAGCCGCCGTAACGGTACAGCTCGCCGTTGATGAACGCGGCCTGAATGTCGTCGGCAGAAGCGCCGGAGCTGTTGACAATCAGGTCAAACTCTTTGTTATACCAGCCGGCGTTGTACTCTTCGTTCAGACGCTGGAGCTGGCGCTTGCCGGCTTCCCAAGAGAAGCCCGCGGTGCCGAGGGAGGAGTGCATGACCCATTCTTTTTCGTCCACGGGATTTTCACGGAACAGGAAGTTGGTCATATAGGCGGCGGAAGGCACGCCGAGGCCGACGGGAGCGGTGTGGCCTTTTTCGATGATCTTGGCGATGGCGTCTTTCTGCTCGGTGTAGTTCTTGGGAACATGATCATAGCCGGCTTCGCGCAGCCAGTCCATACGGACATAGGTAACATAGGTGTAGTCGGTGTTGAAGTAGGGACGCTCGGTCAGGACAAAGAAGGTTTCGCCGCCCAAGTCGGTGTAGCCGAGCTGATTGTGCTCAACCATGGCGTTGTAGAAGGTCGGGGCGACAAAGGCGAAATCGTCCAGATTGATGGGCTGCATGGCGCCTTCGGTGGCCCACTGGGCAACCTTCGGATAGTCGTACTCCATCATGATGGTGGGGGTCTCTTTGCCGGCGATCAGCATGCTGTAGGTGACCATGACGTCGTTACGGGGAATGGCGACGTATTTGACATCGATGTTCCACTTGTCGCCGAATTCTTTCTGAACCCATTTGGTCCAGTAGTTGTCGTCAACAGCGGGATAGCCCTCTTTGGCGCGGTCATAGACCGGCACGGTGATGGACACGCGGTTGGCAAACGGCTCCCAGCCTTCCATACCGGCGACGGGCGCGGGCGTGGGGCTGGGCGGGGTGGGCGTCGCGGTGGGGGTGCCGCTGGCCGGGGTGCTGGGCGAGGGGGTCGGCGAGGTGGTGGTGGCCGGGTCGCAAGCGGCGAACATACCCAGGCAGAGCATCAGGACCAGCGAGAGAGCAAGCAAACGGGTGGTTTTTCTCATACTATCCTCCTATTGATGTTCATATACATGGCAAGCATGTATATTTGTATTATATACGCGCGGTTGCCCGCGCATATATTCAAAAAGTAAGGCGGCTTACCCTTTGACGGCGCCGATCATGACGCCCTTGACGAAGAAGCGCTGCACAAAGGGGTAGACCATCAGGATGGGCAGGGTGGCGAACATGATGGACGCGGCCTGCATGACCTCCGGGGTGCTTACCGGCACCGACGGGTCGTCGATGATGGAGACCTGCCCGGAGATGACCATCTGATACAGCAGATACTGCATGGGTTTCAAGGCTTTGGTGGTGATAAAGTACTGGGCGTCGGCATAGGCGTTCCAGCGGCCGACGGCATAAAACAGGGACAGGGTCGCGATGATGGGCTTGGACAGCGGCAAGACGATGCGCCCCAAGATCTGGAACCGGTTCGCGCCGTCCAGGTCGGCGGCCTCGTACAAGCTCTCCGGGATGGTGGACTGCAAAAAGCTCTTCATAATCAGCATGTTGTACGGCGAGAAGCAAAGCGGCAAAACCAGCACCCACATGGTATTGTAAAGGCCCAGGTCTTTCATCAGCAAATATTCGGGGATCAGGCCGGCGCTGAAGTACATGGTGAACATGACCATCAGAGAGAAGAAGCTGCGGCCCTTGAGCGAGCGGATGGACAGCGGATAGGCCGCGCAGGTGGTGATAATCATGCCGATGACGGTAAACAGCACGGTGACAAGAATGGTATACAGCAGGGCGTGCACCATCTGTCCGTCGCGCAAAATGGAGGCGTAGGCCTCAAAGGTGATTGATTTCGGCAAGAGATAGACTTCCTTGGCCAGCACGGCGGTGTTGGAGGAAATACTCTTGGCGGCAACGTGCAAAAACGGCAAAATACAGGTGAGCGAGAGGATCAGAATGACAAACGCGATGACAAAGTCGCTGACCCGCGCGCGGTTGACGCCGGAGAACAGGCGCTCTCTCGGAAGGGCGGCTTCTTTACGGCTCATAACTGTCCACCCCCCTTAAATCAGGCCGTCTTCGCCAAGCTTTTTGGCGAAGCGATCGGCGGCGATGACCAGCAGCAGACCCACACGGGCCTGGAACAGGCCCACGGCGGTGGCGCGGCTGAAGTTGCTGCCGGCAAGGCCTTTTTCGTAAATATAAATGGCGAGCTGGTATTGGAAGTCCTTGACAAACACGTTGAAGAAGGCGTTGAGGCGCTCGAAGTTGGAGCCCATGACACGGCCGAGGTTCATAATCAGCAGGGTGACCATGGTGCCGCGGATGCCGGGCAGGGTGACATGCCAGATGCGGCGCAGGCGCCCGGCGCCGTCAATGGTGGCCGCCTCATAGAGCTGGGAGTCGATACCGGCGATGGCGGCAAGGTAGATAATGGTACCCCAACCCATGTTTTGCCAAACACCGAGCAGCAGATATGTCACCGCCCAGTGCCATTTTTCGTTGAGGAATGGGATGCCTTTTTCGATCAGCCCCGCGTTTTTGAGCAAAATATTTATGAGTCCTGTCTCCGGTTTGAACAGGGTCAACGCGACGCTGGCGATGATGACCCAAGACAAAAAGTGCGGCAGGTAGAGAACCGTCTGGGTGACTTTTTTGAAGCGGCGGAACCGCAGTTCGTTGAGCATGATGGCCAAAATCACCGGCGTGGGGAAGCCCACGAGCAGATCCAGGAAGTTGAAGGCCAGCGAGTTGGTGAGGGCGCGGTGGAAATCCTTGTCCTTAAAAATCTTCTCAAAGGTCTGAAGACCGACCCACGCGCTTCCGTCATATCCCTTGGCCGGCTTGTAGTCCATGAACGCCATGCGCAGACCGGGATAGGCCGCGTACTTGAAGATGATGACGAACGCAATGGGAAGAATCAGCAACATGTAGAGCTGCCAGTCTTTCCGGATGTAACTCAAAAAACCTCGCCTCTTGCGGAGAGCCAGTGTGTCGGGGGCGGTTCTGGATAGTCTGGCCACATCGCGTCCTCCTGTCACTAATGGTTTTCCTTTTGGGCGGTTGGTGGAAAAATCTGCGGAAGAAGGGCAACATTCTAAACAAATTGCACAAATCTCCACTATCTCCGCAACGATATTATATTGAAAAACGCCACTCTATTCTACGCAGGAAACGATTATAAACCTCTCATTTTCAACCATTTTAAATTTTTATTAATTTTTATGAAGTCCTGTTTCGTAACGCAGCTGATAAATCCTGCCCATCCCCCGGAAAACAATTGACTTCCCTACCGCCGAATGATAGAATATACCTAGTTAAAATGGTTGGGAGGGGATCGTTTTGCCGAGATCAAAAAAGGTCGTGGTCGAATATCGGGTGTACGATCTGCCGCCGGAGCTGCCCGCCGTTTTGCTGGACGGCGATCAGTGGCGCATCTCCGACGAGATGAGCGACCGGCTGCATTTCCACAACTGTATGGAAATCGGCGTCTGCCATACCGATGGCGGACTGCTGGTATTTGAGGATGAAACGGTGCCGTTTCGCGCCGGCGACGTGGCCATTATCCCCCGCCATCTGCCGCATACCACCTGCTCCGACAAGGGCACCAAAAGCCTGTGGACCTATCTGTTTATCGACCTGCCGGGTCTGTTGGCCGACCTTTTGCCGGTCGGCGGATGCGACGCGGGTGAGAGCGACTGGATGCCGCACAATTATTTGTTCAGCCGCACAGGGCACCCGAGGATCCATTTTTTGGTCGGCACACTGATTCAGGAATGCCGCGACAAAAAGAGCGGCTGGGATCAGGAGATGAGAGGGCTGGCGCTGGTACTGCATCATGAGCTGATACGGCTGCAAAACGAACAAAAAACGCCGCAGCACGACCAGCAACGCAAATCGTTTGTCCTAAAGCCCGCGCTGGAATTCATCCAAAACAATTATATGCTCCAGACGCCTACAAAAACGCTGGCCGATCTCTGCCATTTGAGCGAAACGCATTTTCGGCGGTTGTTTTTGGCCACCATCGGCGTCTCGCCGCTCAATTTTATCAACGCCACCCGCATCAGTCAGGCGCGCGTCCTGCTGGACACCACCGATTTGACCATCCTGTCCATTGCCGAGACGGTGGGCATCAGCTCAATTTCCAGCTTCAACCGCAATTTTCACCACATCATGGGCATCAGTCCGCGCGAATACCGCAACGCGGCCGCCAAGCCGCGCCAGAAGTCCGTCCTGACGTACAAGGGCTGGCTGGCGCCCGAGGAGCGCCCCGGTCATGTGCTGGACGAGCCGAACAACCGTTAACACGTCACGTTGCGCAATGTGCGGTCGTCGCCTTCCCGGGCGGCGACCGTTACGTTTTTCAGGGTCAGACCGTCGATGTTGTACGCCTTGAGGCCGGTTTTGCCGAGGGCGACGACATTTTCCAGCGTGATATTTTTCAGCGGATTTTCCGCCAGCCCCGCCAAAAAGATGGCGTTGCCGCGGGTCGTATCGACCGTGATGTTGCGAAACACAATGTCCCGTATGGTCGGGGTGCCCTCGTCCACGGGCGAGCGCCTGTCGGGGTCATATTCGTCCATGCCGTAGAACTGGTCGATATAGAGCGCGCCCCGGAACCACTTGGTGTCGCTGTGATCGGGGCTGTAATTGGTGAGGCGGCAGTCCTCGTAGACAATGTCCTCAATGACACCGCCGCGCGGGCACGGCGCTTTGACCGATCCGATGCTGTGGGCGTTTTCAAACACGCAGTCCTGCACCAGCACATGGCGGATGCCGCCGGCCATTTCGCTGCCCATGGCGACGCCGAAGCCGCTTTGAAACCGGCAATTGGTGATGCGGATATGCTCCGACGCGACGCCGCGTGCGCGCCCTTCCTCGTCGCGGCCCGACTTTATGGCGATGCAGTCGTCCTGACTGGCGATCAGGGAATGGAATATATAGACATGGCGGCAGGACTCGGGGTCGATGCCGTCGCCGTTGAAGACGTCCTTGTACACCCGCCCGTATTCATCTCGGCGGGTATATACCTTAATATTGTTCATGCTGACGCCGTCGCACAAAATCGGATGCACACACCACGACGGCGAATTGCGCACGGTGAAATCCTTTAAATAGAGCCCGTCCACCTCGCGCAGACAGAGAACCCGCCCGCGCTTGCCGCGGGCTTCCTTCATTTCAGACTGAAACAGCGCCATCCCGGCCCCGTCGATGGTGCCCTCCCCCGCGATCGTGATGTCGCGCAGACGCGCGCCGGTGTCCCTGGTGTTGATCAGACTGGCGTAGCAGAGGTGCCGCCGGCCTTCCCAGAGATACTCCATCAGGGGATAGTCGGCGGTGTCGGCGGTGCCCTGCAAACGGCCCAAAGCCTCGATGTACAGCGTCATATCGCTCTTGAGAAAGAGTGCGCCGGTCAAAAAGGTGTCCGCCGGGATATAGACGACGCCGCCCGGCGTACAGGCGTCAATGGCGGCCTGGATGGCCCTTGTGTTGACGGTGCGCCCGTCGGCCACCGCGCCGTAGGCTGTAACGTCGAACAGCCGCGGGCTCGGCTTGGTGCGGACGGCAACGCGACAGCTCTCGGCCAGCGCCGCGCCGTCGGACGTCAGCGCGCGCACGAAGCAGGTATATTCGCCGTCCGGCGCAAGGCCTTCGGCGGTGTAATCGGTGCAGCAAACCAGCCCCTGCGGCGCGCCGTTCAGAAAAATCTGATATCGGGCGGCCTGCGGAACCTTGTGCCAGACCAGCGCAAAGCCGGTGTGCGTTCGTGCCGCCGGCGGCGACAGGAGGGGAAAAGCCGATGCCGCCATGGGAAGTTCTCCTTTTCTTCACATAATCTGACATCTATTATATCACGTTATGTCAATAATGGAAGACCTATTTTCCTTAATAATCAGTGTTTTTTAAACAGTGTGTACGGGGGCGTCCAAATGGACGCCCCCGCGTGTCGCTATGCTTTTGACTTATTTGTGTTCCTCTTTGTCTTTTTTGCGGGAGAGGAGGAGTCCGAAACCGAGGAAGCCTGCTCCGAAGAGGAGGAAGAAGAGAGCGATGGGCGCGCCGCCGGTCATGGGCAGGTCGGGGTTGGGCCCCAGCGGGATGAA
>JAVBOJ010000012.1:0-18253 GCA_031550755.1 Oscillospiraceae bacterium | reverse complement strand
CTGCGCCGCTTGGCCTCCCTGCGCACCCGGCTCGCGCTTCCCTAATTGCAAAAATTGTGTCGCCCAATCTTTGTCAAAATCGGCCGGCTCCAAATCCACGCGCTGGTGGCGGTGGCCGGGTTATAATAATAAATGGCCCCGCCGGACGGATCCTGTCCGTTCATGGCGTCCTGCGCGGCGCGGCGGGCCGAGTCGGCCACCGGCTGGTTGAACTGCCCGTCGGTCAGGCAGGTAAACGCGCCCGGCTGGTAAATCACGCCCGACAGCGTGTTGGGAAACGACGGATGCCGCACCCGGTTGAGCACCACCGCGCCGACCGCCACCTGCCCTTGATAGGGCTCGCCCCGCGCCTCGGCGGAAATCAGCCGCGCCAGCAGCGCCAGGTCGTTGTCGCGGCTGGCCGAGCCGGACGAGGAGGCCGCGGCGGTATTGATGCCCAACGCCGCCAGCGTGCGGGTGCCGCAAATGCCGTCCACCGTCAGCCCGTTTTTGCGCTGGAAATATTTGACCGCTTCCACCGTTTTGGGGCCGTAAATGCCGTCGGTTGCCGCCGTCATATACCCCCAGCTGCGCAGCTTGGTCTGGATTTGGCGCACCACATCGCCGGTGGAGCCCTGCTTGTACGTCACCGCGCCGGCCTCCGGCGCCCATTGCACCAACAGCACCAGCAAAATATTCAGCGCAAACAGGAACGCCAGTGACACAATCAGCCGTTTTTTGTCTTTCATCCCAAACCCTCCGTGCGTATTGCGCTTATTGTCCGGTAAACGCCGTGTCATGCCGCTTCAGGCCGTCCACCGCCGTTAGGATTTTGGCCTCGGCGTCGTCTCCGGTCACATTGCCCGACTGCACATAGCGGATCACCCGTGTTTTCCCGGCGTCGGACAGGTTCTCGAAAAACTGGCGGGCGTCGGTCTCCTGAAACAGCGCCATGCCCAGTCCCAGCGGAATGTCCGGCACGTCGGGGTCGGGATTTTGACCCATCCCGATAAAATTTTGTTTGTCCATCGCGCATCCCTCCGGAAAATATTTGATAGTATTGTATGTAGACAAGCAGATTTGATGCATAGAAGCAGAGGAGCCCCGCGTCCCTGACTGTCACACCTCGGCGTCCGCGCGGCCGGGTGAATCAGCCGCTCTCGGTCCGCTCGCGGGCTCGCGGCGCTTGCCGCGTCTTATTCACCCTGCGCGGGCGTTCGGACGCTTCTACTATGAAAGGAAGATCCCATGATATCCATCGATGAAGCGCAAGCCATGCTGGAAGAGATTGCCGCCGAGCTGCCCGAGCCGTTTTGGGAGAGGCTCAACGGGGGGGTGTCCCTGCTGCCGGGAGAGCTGTTTCATCCCGAAAGCCGGCCGGAAAACCCGCTGTATATTTTGGGCGAATATCATGTCGGCGGGCCGATGGGACGGTATATCGTCCTGTATTATGGCTCGTTTGTCCACGCCCACGGGCATTTGCCGCCCGAGGAATTCAAAGCCGAGCTCAAGCACACCCTGCTGCATGAGTTTACCCACCATTTGGAATCGCTGGGCGGACAGCGGGATCTGGAGATTGAGGACGAGCTGGATCTCGAGGACTATAGGGAGGAATTTGACGAAGAAGATTGACAAATTTTGGGAGGCGAAAATTTCCCCCCAAAGGGGAACTTTTGTAAAATTGGCTCGTCTGTAACAAAAAGGGAAGTAGGGGGACGCCGCACTCGGGGTTCCGTCCGGGGGGTACATGGGGGGTAGTAGGGGACGCCGAGGGCGGCGTCCCCTGCAAACGACGCAGGGGTTGAGCGGCGGCGATGCGGCAATCTCGGCGCGTCCCTATCTGTTATCTGATATCCATTATCTGTTATCTGACGCCCCCTCCGCTTCTATTTTGTAACCCTATTGTTTTTTTCCTGTTATTGCCCGTCCCGGCAAAATTCTATATAATAATAAAACCGAACGGGTCGCGAGACGCGGCACGCGCCGCGCACCCGGAAAAAGGAGGATGTCCCGCATGACCCAGAACACCATCGACGCACAGCAAACGACCGCCGCGCCGGTCACGCCTCAGGAGGGCGGCTTTCCGCCGCCGCAGCCGGACTACATACCGCCGCCCAAGAAAAAGGTCACCTCCCGCCGCAAAAAGAAGATCATCAAGCGCATCATTGCCATTGTGGTGACGCTGGCCATTCTTGCCGGCATTGCCTATGGCTTTTTTGTGTTGTTTTTCCAAAAAACGCCCACCCAGGCCCTGACCGCCACCGTCTATCGCGGGATGCTGGACAGCTGGGTGCAGGGCTACGGGCAGACCCGCCCGGCCGAATCGGCCGATATCATCCTCAAGAACAAGGGCATCGTGCTGGAGAGCTATTTCAACATGGGCGACCTTGTCAATGAGGGCGATCCGCTGTTTGTGCTGGATACGGTCGAGCTGGACAAGGAAATCAAGGTCATACAGGACAAGATCGACAAGGCCAACGCGTCCATCGACACCCTGATCGGCAATCAGGCCGAGCTGCTGAACAATCTGGTGCTGTCCGCGCCGTTTTCCGGGAAATTGTTGGACGCCGCGTCCATCAAGGTGGGCGACAAGGTGTCCATCGGCACGCCGGTCGGCAAGCTGGTGGACGACCGCACCATGCTGCTGAAGCTCTATTTCAGCTATGCGTATGAATACGACATCAAGGTCGGCCAGACCGCCGTGGTGAGCATTCCGGCCTCCATGGCCACGGTGGACGGCAAGGTGCAGAAAATCAACAAGGTGCGCCGCATCACGCCCGAGGGCGCGATTTTGTTCGAGGTGGAAATCTCCATCAAAAACCCCGGCGCGCTGACCGCCGACATGGCGGCCACGGCCACCCTGTCCGACGGGGACGTGATCCCGGCCGAGGCCGGCAAGCTGGAATACAGCCGCGAGCAGGAGCTCTTCATCAAAGCCCCCGGCACCGTGACCTCGGCCAATCTGCTCTCCTGGGCCGATTACAACGCCGGCTCCACGCTGGTGTCGCTGGAATATCAGGAGGACAACGAGCAGGTGGAGAAGCTCCGCGAGGAGATCCGCGGCTATGAAGAGGAAATCGCCCTCAAGAGCGAGGGCTACGTCGACTTCCAAATGGTCGCCCCCATGTCCGGCATGGTGATGTACAACAATCTGATGGTCGGCGAAATGGCCGATATCACCGGCCCGGTCATGGGCATCGCCCAGAACCAGAAAATGATTATCGAGGCCAACATCGACGAGATGTACGCCTATTCGGTCAAGCCCGGGATGCAGGTCGAGGTGCTGCAATGGACCATGAACGGCCAGCAGAGCTATTTCGGCATCGTCAAGTCCATGAGCGTTGCCGGCAAGTTTGAGGGCGGCATGGGCTCCTTCCCCGCCGTCTTTGAGGTGGACAATTTTGACGGCACCCTGATGTCGGGCGGCGGCGTGGACTATAAGCTCATGGCCGATCAGCGCATGGATATCCTCATCGCCCCGGTCGAGGCGGTCAAAAATGTGCAGGAGGGCACCGTGCTGTTTATCAAGGCCGACACCCGGCCGGAAAACGCCATCGACCCGGTGGGCGTCAAGGTGCCGGACGGCTTTTACGCCGTGCTGGTCGAATGCGGTCTGGGCAACGAGACCGGCATCGAGATCATGTCCGGCGTCGAGGAAGGCGCCGAGGTCTTCACCCAGGAGGTGGAGGTCACCGACGACGGCAGCATGAACGGCGGCAATGGCGGGATGGTCCGCTATGGTTGATACGTTGATTGACGTGCAGGGCGTCTTTAAAATTTACAACGAAGGATATGAAAATGAGGTGCGGGCGCTCGACGGCGTGACGCTGTCCATTCAGCGCGGCGAATATGTCGCCATTGTGGGCGCGTCCGGCTCGGGCAAATCCACCCTCATGAACATCCTCGGCTGCCTTGATTTGCCCACCTATGGGGAATATTATCTCGACGGGGAGCGGGTGTCCGACCTGCCCGACCGAAAGCTGGCGCGCATCCGCAACCATCAGATCGGGTTTATTTTTCAGGGCTTTAACCTGCTGACCGGCCTGACCGCGCTGGAAAATGTGGAGCTGCCGCTGATTTATCAGGGCATCCACGGCTTCGCGCGCACCGAAATGGCAGAGGAAGCCCTGGCGCGCGTCGGGCTGGAGGATCGTATGGATCACCGCCCGTCGCAAATGTCTGGCGGACAGCAGCAGCGGGTGGCCATCGCCCGCGCCATCGCCACCCGACCGCCCATCATCATGGCCGACGAGCCCACCGGCAACCTTGACTCGCGCACCGGCGAGCACGTCATGCAAATGCTGCGCGACCTGCACGCCGCCGGCTCCACGATATTGCTCATCACCCATGACAATCAGGTGGCGCAGGCCGCGCGGCGGCGGGTGCGCATTTTGGACGGGCGGATTGTGGAAGACGTAAGGCAAACGGGGGTGATGGCATGAAAAAGCTCACCCAGGCCTTCCGTATGGCCATCCGTTCCATCGGCGGCAACAAGGGCCGCGCCTTTCTCACCATGCTGGGCGTCATCATCGGCGTCGCCGCCGTGATCGTGGTGCTGTCCCAGCAGGCCGCCAAAAGCGAAAAAAACATGGCCTATCTCAAGGCCATGGGCACCGACCGGGTGGACGTCTACGCCGACACATGGATGCTGGGCAAGGATCTGACCGCCGACCTGCAAAGCTTTTGCATGACCCTGCCGGAGCTTATCGAGGGCATCACGCCCAACCAGACCATGTGGGACGCCAAGATCAAGTACAAGAGCAAGCTCACCCAGGGCACCCAGGTCTATCTCGGCTCGGAATATTTCTCGGTCTGCTCCAATTATAAGGTCATCAACGGCCGCGACATCGCCTATATGGACGTGCAGAAGCGCAACCGCGTCGTGGTCATCGGCTCCAGCGTCAAGGACAATCTCTTCAATTTCCGCGACCCCATCGGCGAAAAAATTACCATCAACGGCGAGAGCTTCACCGTCATCGGGGTCTATAAATCCAAGAGCAATTCCGACGCCGGCAACAACCCCGACCTGCAATACTTTGACAATGTGGTCGTGGTGCCCTATTCCCACAACCGGATGCTGATGCGCTCCACCACAAACTATCAGTTTATCGTCAAGGTCAAGGATTCCTCCGCCATTGACGATACGATCAGCAAGCTGCAGGTGTTCCTCAAACGAAAATTCGCCAGTATTAACTATCCGTGGGGCGATCCGTACAGCGTCTGGAGCAACAACGAATGGAAGGAACAGACCGAGCAAATGGCCATGGAGGACACCATTATGTACGCCATTCTGGCGATTATCTCGCTGCTGGTCGGCGGCATCGGCATTATGAACATCATGCTGGTGACCGTGACCGAGCGAACGCGGGAGATCGGCATCCGCAAGGCCATCGGTGCCGAACGGCGCAGCATTGTCTCGCAGTTTCTCATCGAGGCGTCCATGCTGTCCACCATCGGAGGGCTGATGGGCGCGGTGCTGGGCACGCTGGCCACGCTGGTGCTGTGCAAGCTCAACCTGAAAATGGTCGTCTTCCCGCAGCCCGCCGTGATCCTGCTGGCCGTAGGCATATCGGTCTTTATCGGCATTATTTTCGGGCTGTTTCCCGCCCTGCGCGCGTCGAAGCTCCAGCCGGTGGACGCGTTGCGTACGGAATAGGCATATCCGCCGGGCAAATCCCCCGGCCCTTCGGGCCACCCCTTTTAAAAAGGGGGCCGGGATGCGGCGCAGTTTTCGTCCCCCGAGGCCCCTTTTGTAAAGGGGCTGTCGGCGAAGCCGACTGGGGATTACCCTACAGGAGGTACACATATGAAACGAATTCTCTCCACCATTTTGGCCGCCGCCCTGCTGATGACGGCGATGGGCGTGCCCGCGCAGGCCGCCTTCCCCGATGTGCCGGACAACGCCACCCAGCAGGCCGCGACGCTGTTGCAGTCGCTGGGCATTGTCGCCGGATTTCCGGACGGCAGCTTCCGCCCCAACAATACCCTGACCCGGGCGGAGTTCTGCAAAATGGCGGTGATCTTGTCCGGCGTGACCAACGTGACGCCGTACACCCGCTATACCACGTTTAAGGATATGAAGGCCTCCCATTGGGCGCTGGGGTATGTCAACGCCGCCGCGTCGGTCAAAAAGATTATCGCCGGCTTCCCC
Organism: Oscillospiraceae bacterium; assembly: GCA_031550755.1. GTDB lineage: Bacteria > Bacillota > Clostridia > Oscillospirales > UBA929 > JAVBOJ01. Next base: position 12,123 of record JAVBOJ010000012.1, on the reverse strand, counting down.
GACGGCACCTTCCGGCCCGATATTCCGATCACCTACGCCCAGGCCGTTACCATCCTGATGCGCCTGCTGGGCTATACCGACGCCGACGTCGGCCCCAACTGGCCCAACAGTTATCTGGATACCGCGCAGGCCGTCGGCCTGACGTCCGGGTTTTCCTACAAGGCCGAGGCCGCCATCACCCGCGCCGGCGGCGCGCAGCTGTTCTCCCGCGCCATTTTGGGCCAAACCAAGGACGGCAAAGACTTTTTGACCTCGCTGGGCGCCGCCAAGGAGACCAAGGTCGTGCTGCTGTCCACGTCGGCCACCGCCCCGAGCGGGACGCTGACCGGCCTTGCGGCCGATACGGCCACCGGGTTTTATCCCACCCGGACGGGCTTCTCCTCCGACCTGGCCGGACGCCGCGGCACATTGCTGGTGGACAAGGACGGCTACGCCATCCTGTTCACCCCCGACACCCAGACCACCCGCGCGCTGACGGTCAAAACGGTCACGGCCTCGTCTGTCTCGGGCACCGACGGCGGGTCGGTGGCGGGCATTCCCGCCGCCGCCGTGGTCTACAACGGCAACGAAAAGACGACCTACGGCGACATTTGGCTGGACCTCCAGCCCGGCGCGTCGATTAAGTTTTACTTTACCGCCGCCGGCGCTGTGGACTATATTTTCTTAAACGCCGGGACGGCCTCGGGCGGCGTCACCAAGACGCTGACCTTCGAGCCGACGTCCAACCCCCTGCCGTCGCTGGGCTTCCCGGAGAGCGCCGCCGTGTATAAAAACGGCGTGCCCTGCGCCTGGCAGGATCTGCGCCGCTGGGATGTTGTCACCTACAACCAGAGCGCCGGAACGGTCTCGGCCTCCAATCTGCGCATCACCGGCGTGTATGAAAACGGACTGCCCAACCGCGAGTCGCCCAACAAGGTCACCACCCTGAACGGCCAGACCTTTGAGGTGCTGCCGGCGGCGGTGGCCAAGCTGGGAGCCTGTAAGCTGGGCGAGGCGGTCACCTTCCTGTTCACATGGGACCGCAAGGTGGCCGACGTTTATCCGCAGTCCGAGCTGTCGGCCACGCAGGTCGGATTGATGACGGCGCAGGACACCGTGCTGCTGCCGTCGGGGCTGTCCGTCACCGGCAAAAACAACAACGCCCTGACCGACATGGGCTCGCTGGTTACGGCGGCGCAGCGCTCGGCCGGGCAGATCTCGGTGCAGCCCTACCTCTGCGAAAAGCCCATGGCGCTCAATTTGACCACCATGAAGGCCGGGGAACTGACCATCGCGCCGTACGCCGTATTTTACGAAAAAGTGTCCGAAACCTCTCAGGCCGTAAGGATCCACAAGGAAGACCTGCCCGCCTCTCTCCCGGCCTCGTCGGTGCTGCATGTCGGAACCGATTCCGGCGGAAGAGTCGATGTGGTGGTGCTGAAAAACGTCACCCGCGGCGCCTATCTGTACGGAAAGGTCACCTATACCGAGGGCAAGCAGTCGAGCGGGATTGGAGACGATGAGTACTACAACGCCAAAATCACCGTTGCCGGCGCGTTTGGCTCCACGACCTTTGAGGTCACGCCCTACGCCTACGCCTCCCAGCTCGTGAGCTCCAGCGTCTGCGGCATCGCCTATGTTCCCGGCGCGCTGACCGTGCTCGAGGTCGTCACCCTGACCAGGACCGCCGGGCTGACCCGCGCCGATTTCTCGGGAAATGCGGGCATCATCGTCTCCGGCCGGCTGCTGAAAATCCCCGACGGGTTTAAGGTCGAGGGCGGCGGGAAGTATATGACCGTACAGGAGGCCCGGGTGTACTCGAATAATTTTGAGGTGTACACCGATCGGCCTGTTGCCGAGGGCGGACAAATACGATATATTATTGCACGCTAAATTTTCTGCCGGGAGGACGCCATGAAACGACGGATTGTCTCCCTCTGCCTATGCGCCCTGCTGGTCGTCTGTCTGACGGCCTGTCAGGAAACCCCAAAGGAGGTCTTTGTCCCGACGCCGGTGGAAACGCCGACGCCGTCCCCGTCGCCCACCCCCACGCCGTCCCCCTCCCCGTCCCCGACGCCGACGCCCACCCCGGAGCCGTCTCCCTCCCCGTCGCCCGAGCCGCTGACGGCGAATCCCGTGCGGGTGCGCATTGAGGCGCTTTCGGTGGATTCGGAGGTTCGCGGCACCGGCCCGAAGGACGGGTCGATGGACGTTGTGCCGTCGCACGAAATCATTTCGTGGTACAATCTCGGCGCCATCCCCGGCAACGAGGGCAACGCCCTGCTGTCCGGCCACAACCGCTGGGCGGGCAAAAACGGCGTCCTGCGCGAGCTGGACATGCTGGAGATCGGCGACGTGATGGAGATCGACTATGAGGACGGCACAACGGCAAGTTTCTCGCTGGAGAGTGTGTTTGTCTATTATCTCAAAACCGCGCCGTCGGCCGAGATCATGCGGCTGGACGGGCCGGCCCGTGTCACCGTCATCACCTGCAAGGGTCCCTTCAACACGAGCTGGGGCACCAGCGAAAACCGCATCGTCGCCACCTTTGTGCCGTCGGAGGGGTTTGTCATCCCCGACCCGCCGGTGACGCCGTTCCCGACCGTGAAACCTTAGAATCGCATGGATATTAAAAAAGTGGCCGGAATTTTTTCCGGCCACTTTTTATCGATCTACGGAGGCGTTAGGTAAGCGTGATGGTCGCCGCCTCGATGGGCAGGCCGGTATAGTTCGCGTCGGTGAGGGTTGTGGTTCTGGGAGTCGCAAGCGCGTTTGTGATCTGGAGCGTCTCGGCGGCGGCGGTCATGGTTATGGTCTGCATCGCAGTGTCATAGGTATGACCGACGGCCGACCCGGTTTGCTTGTAATAGATGTTCGGAGCGTTCGCGGCGGCGAAGGGCATGTTGGGGAATATGGCGTCGCCGGCTGCGTCTGAGGTAATGATGGGGCCGTGTTCCACCCCGGCGGAGTCGCAGCGTCTAAAGGTGGCGCCGGCTACGACCGGACCGCCCGCTGCACCGGTCTGCGTCACATGCAGCGTCAGGTCGCCGGTGGCCGCAATTGTAAAAGGGTAGTCATTGACGCCCGCTGTGACGTTTACGGTAGCGGGCGAAATGGTGGCGTTTTCGTATCCAGTCACCGCGGCTGTGACGTCATAAGAGCCGTCCATGACCGGTGTGGTGGCGGTACCGTTGACTATGGAAATAATATAGGGACTGGGCATAAAGTTAATTCTCCTTTTTCAATGGGCAGACCTTCATAATACCGGTCTGTCAAAGTAAATGTCGCCATTGAAACCACGGGCTGTTTATTGAAGATAAAATAGAAAACGCGGCAGCAACAGGGACACAGGCGAACCAAACGATGGGATACTCTCGGGCTGTAGCCCTCCCCGCCCTCTATTCTGATGTGGTATTCTCCCAAGACAGGTACATCAAACTGATAAATGCCGTGTTGGCAGGTTCTCCCGCAGCTGATGATGTTGTCGCAAAGATCGGTGACTATGACTGAGTACGCGGAATGGTTTTGGTATAAGGGAAAGCACTGAATGAGGGCTCCCCCGTGTTTGTTCGTGGCTATCATCGTTGTCCCTCCAGTGTTCACAACAGCCTAGTCCATTCTATGCGGGATGTCGAAAATTGTTCTTTCGGGGAGGGGCTCTCTTGAAAAGGGCAATTCGGCATGGTATATTACTGCGGAAAGCGACATACAGAAGGGGTTGCGGGCTTGTGAACACGAAAACAAAGGCGGCCATTTTTTCGACGGTGCTGGTGCTGGCGGGGGTGGCGGCGGCATTTTTCACCTCGGACATATGGCAGTTTATCCGGTACCACTACAGTTACAATTATGTACCTCCAATGATCGAGGCGGTGCTTGTGGCCAACGTAGGTGTCGAGGAGGGAGAGTTGCTGCCCGAAGAGGAGCTGCGGGCGTTTTGGGCCGAATTTGACGGCAAGTTTGAGGGCTATTACGACAGCATGCCGGAGAGTGTGCGCACACTCTCCCAAAATTTTAAAAGAGGTAATATGGGGCAGTCCCCAAAAGCTGAACCTGTTGATAACAGATGCAGTGGGAGGGCTCTCATCTTTTCCGGCCTACAAGTTACAAGGCAAGTACACACATGCGGCATATACTCCGGAAAAAGTGGCTTTGTTTACACTCAGTGTCGAGAAAAGCGGCAAGGTTTTTGAAATTCCCACCGCCGATTACGACGAATATATGCGGGATGCAAAAGGCACCGAGAGCACGCGGGATGTGCCCGACGAAAAGCTCTCCTTAAAGCGCATTGAACAGTATATCGCCTCCAAACACAAGAGCGCGCAATAGGACGCCAATTCCTTCCATTGTGACCAATGCCCGGCGAACGCTTCTTTTTTTCTTGACAATATGCACCAAAACATTTAAAATGGTCGGGATGAGCATGTATAATATTTTTTATGATATTATCACCATCTATTTTGAATAGGTATGGAGGTGCCCCTGACAAGTGTGGGAGATCATTATTCCCACCGTGACTGCTCTTGTTGGAATCGCCGCGGGCTTTTTCGGCGGTTTTACGGTTCGTAAAAAGGTTGCCGAAAAAGAAATCAAAAGCGCCGAGGATGAAGCGACGCGCATCATCAATGAGGCCATCAAAGGTGCGGAATCCAAAAAAAGAGAAGCTCTGGTGGAAGCCAAAGAGGAAATTCACAGAAACCGGCTGGAATATGAGCGCGAAGTGCGCGAGCGCCGGCAGGAACTTCAGAAAACCGAGCGCCGCGTCCAGCAGCGCGAGGAAGCGCTTGACCGTAAGCATGACAACATGGAGGTCAAGGAAGAACAGCTCGCCAAAAAACTGGCCGAGGCCGACGAGGTGCGCGAAGAGGCCGAACGCCTCAAAAAAGGCCAAATGGATATGCTGGAACGCATTTCCGGTTTTACCAATGAGGAAGCCCGGGCCTATTTAATCAAAAATCTGGAGACCGAGATCACCCATGAGGCCGCCCTGAAGATCAAAGAGATCGAAGGCCGCCTGAAAGATGAGGCCGATGAAAAGGCTCGCAATCTCATTTCGCTGGCCATCCAGAAATGCGCCGGCGAGTATGTCACCGAAGCCACCGTCAGCGTCGTGCCGCTGCCCAACGACGAAATGAAGGGCCGCATCATCGGCCGTGAGGGCCGCAATATCCGTACGCTGGAAACCCTGACCGGCGTCGATCTCATCATCGACGACACGCCGGAGGCCATTACCCTGTCGTCGTTTGATCCGGTGCGCCGCGAAACGGCGCGCATCGCGCTGGAACGGCTGATTCAGGACGGACGCATCCACCCGACCCGCATTGAGGAGATGGTGGAGAAGGCCAAAAAAGAAGTCGAGGCCACCATCAAGGCCGAGGGCGAACGCGCCCTGTTTGACACCGGCGTGCACAATCTGCATCCCGAGCTGGTCAAGCTTCTGGGGCGTCTCCGTTTTCGGACAAGCTACGGACAGAACGTGCTGCGCCACTCCATGGAGGTTGCGCATCTGGCCGGCATCATGGCCGCCGAGCTCGGCATGGATGTTACCCTGGCCAAACGCGCCGGTCTTTTGCACGACATCGGCAAGTCCATCGACCATGAGGTCGAGGGCTCCCACGTCACCATTGGCGTCGATGTCGCCCGCAAATACAAGGAGGGGCAGGAGGTCATCCACGCCATCCACGCCCATCACAACGACGTCGAGCCCCAGACCCTCATCGCCTGTCTGGTGCAGGCCGCCGACGCCATTTCGGCGGCGCGTCCCGGTGCCCGCCGCGAGAATCTCGAAAACTACATCACACGGCTGGAGAAGCTGGAGGAGCTGGCGTGCAGCTTCGCCGGGGTGGACAAATCCTTTGCCATTCAGGCCGGCCGTGAGATCCGCATAATGGTCAAGCCCGAGCAAGTCAACGATGACCAGATGGTCATCCTGGCCCGCGATTTGGCCAAGAAAATCGAAGCCGACCTCGATTACCCCGGCCAGATCAAGGTGCATTTGGTGCGGGAGATTCGGTATATTGAGTACGCAAAGTAAGAAGAAGGAGGGGCGGCGGGGTCAACCCGCCCTCCTTCCGTTGTAATCGGCTGTTCATATTGCGTATTTTTACAAAATTTTATACGATAGGAGTTTAGCAACATGAAAAAACGCCTTCTTGCCACTCTGTTAGCGCTTGTCTTGCTCTGCACCCTGTGCGCCCCGCTGGCCCTCGCCGACGGCAACTCATGGGCCGCCGCTTCGCCTTGGGCTCTCCCCGAGCTGGAAAAAGCCGATGAATACGGCCTCTACCCAGACGTTCTGCTGAACGCGGATCTGACAAAACCCATCACCCGGCAGGAGTTTGCCGCCGTGGCCGTGGCGCTGTATGAGAAGCAGAGCGGCAAAACTGTAACGCCGTCTTCCGACACCACCTTCACCGACACTACCAATGTCGCCGTGCTAAAAGCCCATGCGGCCGACCTTGTCAACGGTACGTCCGCCGGGGTCTTTTCTCCCGACAAAGCGCTGTCTCGTCAGGACGCGGCCACCATGCTCGCCCGTGTGTATAAGAAAATCGCCTGGGAGGACTGGACGCTTGCCGGCGACGTCAGTTACACCAAATATACCTTGGACACAGCGAATGCCGTGAAGTTCTCCGACGACGCCCAAATTGGCTCCTGGGCTCATGACAGCGTCTATTTCATGGCCAAGTACGAGCTGGTCAAAGGTATGGGCGGCGGTCAATTCGCGCCCAACGGCACAACAACCCGTGAGCAGGCTCTGGCCATCGGTCTGCGTACCTTCAGCAATTGGAGCGCTTTTAAAAACGGCCCTGAGAAAACGGAAGCCCCCGCCAAAAGTCTTCTTCAGGAAATCGCGGACAAGGCGCAGAGCGAACTTAAGGGGATGGAGGATATCTTTGACGGCAAGCTTTCCATTTCCGTCACAACTAAGGGAGAGAGCTCTCTCGTTATTACATACAAGGTGCTTGACCCCTCTCTGGGCATGACGGCCGAGATTATTGAAATGGCAATGGACGAGATGGGATCCGCAATGGACGGTCTTCTTGTCATGCTAAAAGGTATCGGTATCCAGAACCCCTCGATTGTTATTCATTGGCTTGACAAGGACGGCAAGCAGCTCTACACCAAGGAATACAAATAATCCGATATTTCCCGCACTTAATCGTGATACGGGGGCGGCCTTTTGGCCGCCCCCGTATTCTATTCCCATGGATCCCCTCCGTCCCGGAAAACGGCGGGCTTGGGGTTCAGGGCGGCATACTTCCCTCCCCGATTTCGGGGGAGGGATTTTTTTACCATGCGAGAATTTTCTGGATATGAACATCCGACTTTGTGCATTTTGCTCAGGAAAGGAGGGTTTGAAGGGAATAAATTTTAAAAATTTGTGAAAACAGCTTGCTTTTTTATATGTTGTACGGTAAAATTTAACTGTAGTATAGTGCCCCATCCTGTCTTTGAGAGGTGCGGATGACGGCATGAATCGTGAGAAGGAGAAGTGAAAAGCATGCGAGCCAAACGTGTACTGTCCCTCGTCCTCGCCATCGCCATGGTGCTGTCCCTCGGTCTGGTGACCGTCACAGCCTCGGCCGATGAAGCCACCTCCCCCGTCCGCAAAATGGAATACCTCGACCGCGGCCTGGTGGCCATGAAGGTATCCACCGGCGTCTACCTGTCCTGGCGCTTCCTCGGCGACGATCCCGACGACGTAAGCTTCAACCTCTACCGCGACGGCGCGCTGATCGCCACCGTCACCGACAGCTCCAACTACTCCGATCCCACCGGCACCACGGCTTCCGTCTATGAAGTCGCGGCGGTCATCGGCGGCGTCGAGAGCGCCCACGAGGGCACCCTGGTGCCCATGCTGGCCCAAAACGGCACCAACAACGGAAACTTCTTCGACATCGACCTCCAGCGCCCGGCCGCCGTGCCCGTGATTCAGTTCCGCAACCCGCGCGGCGACCTGTACAACGCCACCGGCCGCTATTATTACATGCCGCTCGCCAAAGCCGAGATGGACAAGATGAAACAGGCCATCCTTGACTTTGAAGCCGGCACCATCACCCAGGCCGAGTACGACGCGGCCGAGGCCGCCCTCAAGGCCTATACCGACGAGCTGGGCCTCGACGCCGGCGGCGGTGCCGGCCCGACCCTGCGTCAGCTGGGCTATACCGGCCAGAAGGTTCCTCTGGCGATTGAAAACGGCGTGCTGAAGTACGGCATGTCCTCCGCTTACAACCCCAACGACATGACGGTCGGCGATCTGGACGGCGACGGCCAGTACGAAGTCGTGGTCAAATGGGATGCCGGCGGTCAGGACTCGATGATCTCCTACAAGGCCACCGCCCCCTGCATCATCGACGCCTATGAGCTCGACGGCACCTTTATGTGGCGCGTTGACGTGGGCTACAATATCCGCTCCGGTGCCCATGACACCCAGATGCAGCTGTACGATTTCAACGGCGACGGCAAATCCGAGCTGATCCTGCGCACTGCCGACGGCACCACCTCGGGCACGCTGGTGGACGGCAAATATGTCCCGACCAGCTTTGTCGGTCCCGAAGAGGCCGCCTATGTCGCGGACTACCTCAAAAACAACCAGCCCGAGCTGGTCAACCGGTACATAACCAACATCATGAACAACTCCTCCATCGTGTGGGAAGACCCGGTGTACGGCACCACCTCTTCCTCAAACGGCTGGGGTGAGGACAACTATATCTCGACCGGCTCCTATTCCGGCCAGGTCGCCAATCAGTTCTGGTGCAAAGTGTACTCTTACGGCCCGGCCGGCGGCCCCGGCAATGAGTATGTCACCGCCTTTGACGGCGCGACCGGCGCCATCCTCGACACCGTGGACTATGTCTACGACGTCAAGGAAGACCAGTGGGGCATCAACAACACCTGCCGCCGCGGTGCGCCTGTCGGCGGAAGCGTTACCACCAACGGCGAAGGCTGGTGGAATGATTACATCGATTACGTCGGTAACCGCTACATGAGCGGCGGCGACACCACCGGCAACCGCGCCTGTCGTTATCTTGGCGGCGTCGCGCTGCTGGACGGCGAGACCCCCTCGGCGCTCATCTGCCGCGGCTACTATGCCCGCACCACCATTGCCGCGTACAACCTGACCGCCGACAACGAGCTGGTGCTCGACTCCACCTTTGACTCGGCCGAGTACGGCGAGGATCATTGGAAATACGAAGGCCGCGGCAACCACAACCTCGCCGTGGGCGATGTCGACAACGACGGCTGCGACGAGATCATCTACGGCTCCATCTCCTTTAAGAAAAAGAACCTCGACAGCGACAAAATCGATTGCATGTACGTCGTGGGCGCTTATCAGCCCATCGGCGTGACCCCCACCGCCGACATTGACCTGCTCTCCTATCTGTCCCAGTGGGTCAACGAGGACGGCTCCGGCAAAGACGGCACCATCTTCGGTTACAACCACCATGGCGACGCCATCCACCTGCTGCCGATGGATACCTCCAACACCCTGATCCTCATGACCCCGCACGAGAGCCAGGGCAGCCTGGCCACCGGTCTGGGCGCCGGCTCCAGCGCGCACATTGCCGCCACCGGCAAATTCACCATGTACACCTACCGCTCGGGCGACATCGGCCGCGGCGCGGCGGGCAACGTGGATCCGCGCACCCCGGACCAGGCCAAGGTCTGGGCCAGCCATTACTACAACGGAGTGACCGGCGCGAAGATCGGGAACATCCCCTCCAACCTGCCCAGCAACTCCCTGGTTTACTGGGACGGCGACCTTCTGCGCGAAGGCTTTGACGGCGGAGACGCCGCCGCCATGACCGTGCGCGACATGGCCGCCAACGGCACGGTTTCCACCATCTTCACCACCACCGGCGCCATCTCCAACAACTCCACCAAGGCCAACGCCGGCATCACCTGCGATCTGTTCGGCGACTGGCGTGAAGAAATCATCATGCGCACCTCGGACAACGCTCATCTGCGCGTGTTCACCACCAACATGCCCACCACCTTCAAAATCCGCACCCTGATGCACGACCCGATGTACCGCCTGCAGGTGTCCAGCCAGAATACCACCTACAACCAGCCCCCCAACCCGAGCTTCTTCATGGGCTATACCGATTCCACGCTGGCCACCCCGATTATCGCCACCGCCAAGCGTACCGACATCGCCCTCGAGACCCGCGTCAACAAGAATCTGCTGAAGGCCGCCATTGATCTGGCCGAAGGTCTGGATTCCAGAGAGTATGTCGATTTCTCGGTCATCGTGGCCGATCTGGCCATTGCCAATGAGGTCTATGCCGATCCCGCCGCCACCGGCGCGGAGGTCGAGCACGCCCGTCAGGAGCTGCTGGCCGCCATCGACCAGCTGGTGCTCAAGTCGGTGAAGGACGCGCTGCGCGCTGCCATCGCGGAGGCCGAAGCGCTCAATCCCTATCTGTATGACAACTTCTTCCTCATCAACGCGCCGCTGAATGCCGCGCTGGCCGTCGAGGCCAACTTTGACGCCACCCAGAAGCAGGTCGATGACGCCACCGCCGCGCTGGAAGCCGCCATCGCCAAGCTTATCAGCAAGGTCGAGCTGCGCGGCGCCATCGCCGACGCGAAGGCCATCGACGCCAGCATCCACACCCCCGCGCTGCAGGAAGCCCTTGCCGCCGCCATCGCGGTGGAGGCCGATGCCGCCGCCACCCAGGTCGAGATCGACGCCGCGACCGCCGCGCTGAAGGCGGCCGTCCGCTCGATCCTCTTGTTCGAAGACTTTGAGGAACACACCGCCGCCGAGCTGCCTTGGACGACCCAGACCGGCGCGGACACCAACGCCGCGGCCGGCATGGCGCAGGCCATCGTGGAATACGGCTCCTCCGGTTTGGCCGGGCGTTATCAGGGAAGCGGCTCCGGCGGACGCGGGATGCAGCTCAATCTCAACAGCCCCGTCGCCTATGAGACCGTCGTGGTCGAGGCCGACTGGTTCGCCACGCAGGGCAGCCGCTCCGGCCAGACCCCGTACCTGAGATTCTCCATCCAGGACGGCAAGAGCGCCGTGTTCAGCAGCTCTGTCCGCGACAATCAGTTCATTACCTTCATCGGCATGGGCGGCAAGCTGTACGCCTATCTCGGCAACTGGGCCGACGGCGCGGCTCTGCCGGCCGGCGCGATCCAGCTGGTCGCCGACAACGCCCAAAACAAATGGTATCATATCAATGTGGAGCTCAACTTTACCGCCTCGACCCTGAGCTACGCGCTGACCGATTTGAACGGCAACGCGGTTGCCTCCGGCGAGAATCTGCCCTTCGCCAGCGGCGTGACCTACAACGCCAAGGTTGAGTCCCTGCGCTTCTACCACCAGAGAACCGACGGTACCCTGTCCACCTATCTGGACAATGTCTACATCGGACCCAAGACCGAGCTGGCCGAGCACGAGATCGACAAGACCGCCCTGCAGGCCGCCATTGCCGAGGCCGAAGCCCTGAACGAAAGCAAATATCTCGTCGATTCTTGGGCCGACCTTGAGGCCGCGCTGGCGCTGGCCAAGACCGTGGACGCCGATGAGAACGCCGAGCAGGGAACCATTGACGCCGCGACCGCCTCGCTGAAGGGCGCGATTGCCGCGCTGAAGCTCAAAGCCACCACCGTGACCGTGAAAAACGCGCTTGTCTCGGTCAAAAAAGGAAAGACCTTCCAAATCGTCCTGACCTCCGACCTGTATGATAAGAACGCTGTTGCCTACACAGCGCTGAACCCGCTGGTGGCCACCGTCAGCAACACCGGTCTGATCACCGGCGTCAAATCGGGCTCCACCATGATCCTCGTGAGAACGACCGACGGCTCCAACATTACCAAGAGCATCACGGTCAACGTGACCAACTGATTTCAAACCAACGGACATATTTGTGGGAGCCCGGCTTTTGGCCGGGCTCCCCCGACTTGTGAATTGCCGCCTTATCATCAAGCTGAGAAGGAGAAAATATATGAAAAAAACACGCAGAGTCGTTGCGCTATTGCTGTGCGCGCTGATACTGCTCGCGCTGCTGCCCGTTGCGGCGCTGGCCGAAGGGGAAGTTGACCGCGACAATTTGATGGTCGCGCTGGCCTCGGCCAGCGTCAAAACCGAAGCCAATCATGAAGCCACCTCCTACGCCGCGCTGACGGCGGCGG
>JAVBOJ010000044.1:0-14633 GCA_031550755.1 Oscillospiraceae bacterium | reverse complement strand
TTGGCCGCCGCGTTCGGCAGCTCGGTCACGCGCGCAACCATGCAAAGCGCGCTGGAGCGGTATACGCTGGGCGAGCAGTGGAGCCGGCGGCTGGTGGAGGCCGTTCCGTTTGAGGATACAGATTATGTAAACGGATATCTGGAATGGCAGCAGCAGATTGATGTGTTTTCCTACCGCATTTTGTCCTTCCCGTTTGCCGATGAGGCCGGGCTGGACGTCACCGCCGCCGCGCGGGAAAAAGCGCGGGAGATGGTGGACAAGGTCACCGATGAGGAATCGTTTGTGGCGCTGTATCCGGCCTATGCCGGCACGGCGGACGAGACGGCCGGGCTGGTGGAAAATCTCTATCTGAATGAGATTTCCGACCAGAACGCGGAGCTGAAAGCCTTTCTGGCCGAGGCGTCTGCGGGAGACAAGCTCGTCGTGGAGAGTGGCGTCGCCTGTTACGCGGTGTATTTCCGCGAGCGCCGGCGGCCCGATTATTTCCCGGTGAGCGTCCGCGCCATCGCCTTCGCCGCGCCGGAGGGCGGGACACAGGCTGACGCGGTCAAAAAAGCCCAAGACCTGTTGGACGAGTGGCGTGCCGGCGGCAAATCCGAGGAGCTGTTTTCCCGGCTGGCCCGCGAGAAGAGCGAGGACACCCAGACGGCGTCCGACGGCGGGCTGATCTCGGACATCGTTCTGTCGCAAATGACGCCGCCGATTGAAGCGTGGTGCTTTGACAAGGTGCGCCAGCCCGGCGATGTGACGGTCATGGAGGTGCCGGAGGGCGCGCTGGCGCTGTATTTTGTCGGGAAAAACGAGCGGACGGTCTGGGAGGTTTCGGTCAAAGCCTTGCTGGAAAAGACGGTTTTGGACGATTACATCGCCAAAACAATCAAAAATTATCCGGTTATCGATCTGTTTTCCGATATGTGGTAGGAAATTTTGACAGCTTGACAAAAGACCGAAGGGATTCGGTCTTTTTTTTCTTCCCTTTTTGAGGTCGTTGTTGTATAATAGATAAAATCAATCCGACTGAGGAGGATTTTGGAGATGGATTATCAGCCGCCCAACGGAGACAATCGGGGCGCCGCGCCCCGCGACAATATTTCCCACGAGGAATGGAACGAAATCAAGCAAATTTTGGACAAGGAGCCCCCCGAACCGCAGCGGGAGTCGGGCAATCGCCCCAAATTTGATATCCGGCGGGAGCTGTTTGATTGGGCGCAGGCGCTGGTCAGCGCCATCGTCTTTGTCGTGCTGGTGTTCGCCCTGATTGTCCGCGTCATCGGCGTGGACGGCCATTCCATGGAAATGACCCTGCTGGATAGTGAAAAAATGCTGATCTCCAACCTTTTTTATACGCCCCAACAGGGCGATATTGTTGTGTTTACCAAAAAAGGGCTGCACGCCTCGCCCGAAGGACGGGTCAACGAGCAGCCGCTGGTGAAACGGGTCATCGCCACCGAGGGTCAGACCGTTTACATCGAGGAGGACACCCAATCGGTCTATGTGGACGGCGAGTTGCTGGACGAGCCGTATATCAACACGCCCACCCATTCGGGCGGGACGCAGATTTACCCGCTGATCGTGCCGGAGGGGCATGTCTTTGTCATGGGCGACAACCGCGACAACAGCCGCGACAGCCGCGACGTCACGGTGGGTACCATCGATACGCGCTATATTTTGGGGCGGGTGTTGCTGCGGGTGTTCCCGTTCAACAAGTTCGGCCCGGTGCTGTACGCGGATTAGGACGAAATTATACTGTTTTTGGGGAGGGTCTGAAGGATATGGCCATGTTATATGGACGGGAAGTGACACAGAAGGAGCTTATGGAGCGCATCGGAGACATCACGCAGGTGGCCGGAGCCGAACGGGTGACGCTGCAATCCGGACGCGCCGGCGGCACCGAGGCGGTCTATGTCAAAACCGGCTCGGGGCTCTGCTTTACCATCCTGCCGGGCCGCGGCATGGACATCTCCCACGCTTCCCACAACGGCCGCGCCTTCGGCTTTGTCTCCAAAACCGGCGTGGTGGCGCCTCAATACTTTGAGCCGGAGGAGAAAAACTTCCTGCGCAATTTTTACGCCGGGCTGGTCACCACCTGCGGCCTCAACAACATCGGCGTTCCCTGTACGGACGGCGGTCGTTCCTTCGGCCTACACGACCGGGTACACGCCCTGCCCGCCGAGGATCTGAGCATCCGACAGGAGTGGGTGGGCGACGAGTTTGTCATGGAGATTTCGGGCAAAATGCGCCAGGCCGAGGTGTTCAACGAATACCTCGTGCTGACCCGCACCTACACCGTCAAGCTGGGCGAAAACAAGATCACATGGCGCGACGAGGTCAAAAACCACGGGTTTGACACCGTGCCGCTGATGCTGCTGTACCATATCAATTTCGGATTTCCGCTGCTCGACGAGGGCACCCGGCTCATTCTGCCGCCGCATACCACCCGCCCGCGCGACGCCGAGGCAGAAAAGGGCGTCGATCAGTACGACAGCTTCTCCGGGCCGGTACACGGCTACGCCGAGCAGGTGTTTTACCATGACGTGACGCCGGACTCCGACGGCTCGGTGACCATGAAGCTGGTCAACCACCAGAGCTTTTCGGTGGCGGTCACCTACAACAAAAACCAGCTTCCCTATCTGGCCGAATGGAAACAGGTGGGGCAGGGCGACTATACCGTCGGGCTGGAGCCGGGCACCTATGTGCCCGAAGGCCGCGCCAACGCGCGCGCGCGCGGGCATCTGCTGACCATCGACCCGTTTGAGACCAAGCAGGTGGATATTTCCATCGAAGTGCTATGAAAATACAATGGTTTCCCGGTCATATGACCAAAACCCGCCGCCAGATGCAGGATAAGCTCAAGCTGGTGGACGCGGTCTGCGAGATTCTCGACGCCCGCATCCCGCTGGCCAGCCGCAATCCGGAGCTGTCCGCGCTGCTGGGGAGCAAGCCGCGCCTGATTTTGCTCAACCGCGCCGATCAGGCCGATCCCGCGATTACCGAGCAGTGGATTCGTCACTTCAAGGAGAGCGGCGTGCGTGCGTTTTCCGCCGACTGTCAGGGCGGCGCGGGCGTCAAGCGCTTTGTGCCCGAGGTGCGGGAGCTGCTGCGCGAGCGCTGGGACGCTTACGCCCAAAAGGGACAGGCCGGACGCGTCATGCGGGTCATGGTGGCCGGCGTGCCCAATGTGGGCAAATCGTCGCTCATCAACCGGTTGACCGGCCGCCGCGCCGCGCCCGTGGAAGACCGCCCGGGCGTCACTCGGGGGCAGCAATGGTACAAGCTGGACGACGGCATGGAGCTGCTGGACACGCCGGGGGTGCTGTGGCCCAAGTTCGAGGACGAACGGGTGGGGCTGCTGCTGGCCTTTACCGGCGCGATCAAGGACAATATTCTGGACGTGGAGGCGCTGGCCATGCGCCTCATGGAAACCTTGCGGGACATGTATCCCGAGGCGCTGACGGCGCGCTATAACCTCGCGCCCGAGGGCGAGGGATACGCCCTGCTGACAGCCGCCGGGCGGCGGCGGGGCTTCCTCGTGTCCGGCGGGGAAGTGGACACCGAACGCATGGCGCGCATCCTGCTGGATGAATTCCGGGGCGGCAAGCTCGGGCGGGTCACGCTGGAGCGGCCATGAAGGATAGTTTGTGGGAACCCGAACGGGCGCTCTGGGCGGAGGGCTATGAGACCCTCTGCGGGCTGGATGAGGCCGGACGCGGGCCGCTGGCCGGCCCTGTGGCCGCCGGCGCCGTTATTTTGCCCCGCGAGATTGTCATCGAGGGGCTGAACGACTCCAAAAAATGTACCGAGAAGCGGCGCGAGGCGCTGTATGAGGAGATTACTCAAAAAGCGGTCGCGTGGGCGGTGGGGATGGCCTCGGTCGAGGAGATCGACCGGCTCAATATCCTCAACGCGTCGATGCTGGCCATGCGCCGCGCGGCGGACGGGCTGACCGTCACGCCGGACATGCTGATGGTGGACGGCAACATCGTCCGGGGCTTTTCCCTGCCGGCGCGCGCCTACATCGGCGGTGACGGCAAAAGTGCCAGCATCGCCGCGGCCTCTATTTTGGCCAAGGTCACCCGCGACCGGTTGATGGTCGAGCTGGACGCGGAGTATCCCGGCTACGGGCTGGC
Organism: Oscillospiraceae bacterium; assembly: GCA_031550755.1. Lineage (GTDB taxonomy): Bacteria > Bacillota > Clostridia > Oscillospirales > UBA929 > JAVBOJ01. The sequence goes on along the minus strand of JAVBOJ010000044.1, from coordinate 10,506 downwards.
GCGGCACAAGGGCTACGGCACCAAGGCGCACAGAGAAGCGCTGAAAGCGCTGGGGCCGAGCGAAATTCACCGAAACATTTATTTGCGGAAAATAGAAATGCCCGCGCCCCAACCCGACCGGGGGGAGGACATCGCTGCCGGCTATCTCGCCGATATGGGCTATGAGGTTCTGCGGCGCAACTACCGCACCCGTCATGGCGTGGTGGACATCATCGCCGCCCGCGACGGCGTGCTCATCATGGCGGAGGTCAAACGGCGCAAAAACGACCGCTTTGCCGAGGCGCGCGAGGCGGTGGATGTGCGCAAACAGACGCGGCTCCGCGCCGCCGCCGCGCAGTTTTTGGCCGAGGAAAGGCCGGACGAGCCGCCGGTGCGGTTTGACGTGATCGAAATTTATGAAGGCATGACGGACAACGCCTTGCGCATACATCACAGTAAGAACGCTTTTTGATGTGAGGTGCGCCTATGCCGTTGTTTGACGCCCACTGCGACACTGTTTCCCGCCTCTATAAAACAGGGGAGGGGCTTTTTCGCAACAAGGGGCATTTCGACCTTGTCCGCGCGGCTGTTTTTGCGCCGCGAGCGCAGTTTTTTGCCCTCTGGGGGGAGGATTTTGACGTTTTGTATCCTGTTTTTGCCCGGGAATGCGCCCAAAACGCCGGGCATGTCGCCGTCTGCCGCACCGCCGGTGAGGCCGAAATGGCGGCGGCGCAGGGAAAACTGGCCGCGTTTTTGGCCATCGAGGGGGCCGAGGCGCTGGATTGCGATCCTGTCCGGCTGGAGCGCGCCCACGCCCTCGGTGTGCGCATGACCGGCATTACATGGAACCACGCCAATATTTTGTCGGGCTCCTGTGCGCAGGAGCCGTGGCGGGGATTGTCCGATGCCGGCCGCGCTTATGCAAGCCGCGCGGGCGAATTGGGCATACTGGTGGATGTCTCCCATCTCTCCGAGCCGGGCTTTTGGGATGTCGCCGAAAGGGGGCTGCCCTTTGTCGCCAGTCATTCCAACGCCTACGCCGTTTGTCCGCACCGGCGCAACCTGACCGACGCGCAGTTTCACGCAATTTTGCGGCTGGAGGGCTTTGTCGGGGTCAACCTCTACGCGCCGTTTGTCACGATGAGCGGGCAGGCGGGGCTGGAAGAGCTCTGGGCGCATATGGAGCATTTTTTGGCGCTCGGCGGCGGCGGGATCATCGGTCTGGGCTGCGATTTTGACGGCTGTGAGCTGCTGCCCGACGGGATTGGGGATGTGCGGGATATGGCTCTGTTTTATGAATTTCTGCTGCGGAAAAACCTACAGGAAGAATTGGTTTCTGATATATTTTACAACAATTTGATGAGGGTTGTGGAAAAAGTATGCGCACAGTGAGTACACGGGACAAAGCCCGGACGGCCAACGCATCCGAGGCCATCGTGCGGGGATTGTCGCCCGACGGGGGGCTGTATACGCCGGAGCGGCTGCCGGTTCTGCCGGAAGGGTTTCTGGATCACTTGGACGGGAAAGCCTACCCCGCGCGCGCCGCCGCCGTAATGGGTCTGTTTTTGGATGAATTTTCCGAGGAGGAGCTGCTGGCGTTCGCCGAAAAAGCCTACGGCGGGGACAAATTTTCCTCTCCGGCGGTCGCGCCTGTGCGTCAGGGAGCCGACGGATTCTCTTTTTTGGAGCTGTTCCACGGCCCGACCTGCGCGTTTAAGGACATGGCGCTGCAAATGCTGCCGCATCTGCTCACCGCGTCGCTGCAAAAATGCGGCGAGCGCCGCGAGGCCGTCATCCTCACCGCTACGTCGGGGGATACCGGGAAGGCGGCGCTGGAAGGCTTTCGGGATGTGGCAGGCACACGGATTCTGGTGTTTTACCCGCGCGACGGCGTTTCGCGCACACAGGAGCTGCAAATGGTCACACAGGAGGGACAAAACGTCGGCGTTTGCGCCGTGTACGGCAATTTTGACGACGCGCAGACCGGCGTCAAGGCGATTTTTTCCGACGCGGCGTTGCGGCAAGAGCTGGATGCGCGCGGCCTGTTTTTCTCCTCGGCCAACTCGATAAACCTCGGACGCCTTCTGCCGCAAGTGGTGTACTATGTTTCGGCGTACCGCGACATGGTGGACGCCGGGTCGGTGGCGCTGGGACAGCCTGTCCATGTCTGCGTGCCGACCGGTAATTTCGGCAACATCCTGTCGGCGCTGATCGCTAGGGCCATGGGCGTGCCGATCGGCAAACTGCTGTGCGCCTCCAATCAGAACAATGTGCTGACCGAGTTCCTCCAAACCGGCGTCTATGACCGCCGGCGGGCTTTTTTCAATACACTGTCGCCGTCGATGGACATTTTGGTGTCCAGTAATTTGGAGCGGGCGCTGTTCCACCTATCGGACGGGGACGACGCGCTGGTGTCCCGCTGCATGAAGGAATAGGCCTAGCAGTGGAGCTATCGTCTGCCCGCGCCGCTCGCGGAGGACTTCCGGCGGCTGTTTTACGCCGGATTTTGCGATGACGCGCGCACCAAACAGACCATGGCCGAGCTGTGGCGGTCGGAGCAATATCTCATTGATCCGCATACGGCGGTGGCCGTGGCGGTGGCGAGAGATTACCGGCGGGAGACCGGCGACGACACACCGATGCTGGTGGTCAGCACGGCCAGCCCGTTTAAATTCGGCGAGGCGGTTCTGGACGCGCTGGAGCTGCCGGCGGCGGAGGATCCGGTCGAGGCTGCGGCGCGCGCCACGGGCTGCGCCGTGCCCAAACCGTTGCGCGGCTTGGCCGACAAGCAGATTCGCTTTACAGATACTGTCGAAAAATCCGCCATGGAGCAGGCTGTGCGCCGGCTGCTGTCTATGTAAGGGGAAAGGATCGCATCAATCGTATCCAATCCCTGTAAATTCAATGGTTGCGAAGGCGGATTCATTCCGCCGCAGCAACATCCCTGTTCCAGACTCAAATAAAACGCATCAGCGTTTTATTTGAACGAAGTTATAATCCCGGGTGATGGTCATACGTGGAGCAGAACGTCTCGGTTTTGTCCACGGCGTACTCGGTGCCCACCGTGATGCCGGGGGCTTGGCAGCAGTTGCCGCTGCCGTGATAGCTGCAGGTGGACACCGTACAGGTAATGCCGCCCAGACGGTGGTTTTTGGTGTGTTCATGATTGCTGAGCATGGGAAATTCTCCTTCCGATTTTAGCGTTTTTTCGACGGTACTTATAGTATGGATTGCCTTGCGGCGATTATGCGCAAGGTGAGGAGGCGCGACATGGCTTTATATGCCATCGGGGACTTGCATTTGTCCTTTTCCGCGAACAAGCCGATGGACGTTTTCGGCGGCGCGTGGGAAGGATACACGGAGAAGCTCAGGCAGGGGCTATCGGTTCTGCGGGAAGAGGATACGCTGATTTTATGCGGCGATACGTCATGGGGCATGACACTGGAGGAGGCCAAGGAAGATTTTTCCTTTCTCGAGTCTTTTCCCGGGAAAAAGCTGCTCGTGAAGGGAAATCATGATTATTGGTGGACGACCGCCGCCAAAATGCGGCGATTTTTTCACGAAAACGGATTTTATCATCTGGATTTGCTCCACAATAACGCCCACCGGTGGGAGGAGCTGGCCCTCTGCGGCACCCGGGGGTGGTTTTATGAGGAGGATGACCGCGGCAGTCATGACGAAAAGGTCTTTTTGCGGGAATGTCTGCGCCTGGAGACGACGATTGCGGCCGGCGAGGCGCTGGACACGCGGGAACGGGTGTGTTTTCTGCACTATCCGCCGCTGTATGAGGGCTACCGCTGCGACGAGCTGGTGGACATCATGACCCGCCACGGGGTGCGGCGGTGCTACTATGGGCATCTGCACGGGCACGCCCACCGGCGCGCGATCGAGGGGCCGTACCGGGGGATTGAGTATACTCTAATTGCGGCGGATTATGTAAACTTTTGTCCGGTGCGGGTGGGGTAGGGGACGTGCGGTGGGCCCGGTTAAGGAAGAGTTTGTATTAGGAAACGGACAAATTAAAAATTCCTGCGGGATGAATGGGGTAACAGCTTAAAATAAGCCTTACACACTGTCCACGCGCCTCGCCACAAAGTCATCCCCCTCGGCCTGTTCGGAGGCCGAGGGGGATTTTATGTCACCTTTTTATGTCTACTTCTTCACGACCTGAAACCGGTTGGTCAGCAGCTCCCAGTTCTGCGGGAAGGGGAGCCCCAGCTTCCAATAGCTGATGCCGCGCAGCCCCAGCTCCTTGAGCAGCTTGAACTTGGCGTCGATCGAGCGCGCGTCCTCAAACCAGACGATATGCTCCCGTCCCGCGCTGTCCCAATAGCGGAAAAACGGCGCATGTGCCGTATAGTCGTACAAAATGGCTTGACGACTGTCCCGCGCCAGCCGGATGGCCGCCTGCGGACTGATGGCGCGGGCAAACGGCCCGCCCGGCACATAGGGCAGCGTCCAATCGTAGCCGTATAAATTCTGACCCATCATGATTTTTTCCGGCGGGATCTCGGTCTTGGCGTATTCCAGCACCCGCCGCACCGGCCCGATCGGCGATACCGGCATCGGCGGCCCGCCGCTGTAGCCCCATTCGTAGGTCATGATGACCACAAAATCGGCCACCTCGCCGTGGGTTCTGTAGTCGTGCGCCGTGTACCACGCGCCGGTTTGCGACGCGCTGGTCTTGGGCGCGAGCGCTGTGGACATGAGCAGCCCCTCGGCGTGCAGCCGTGCCGACGCCTTGCGCAGGAAGGCGTTGTAGGCTTCGCGATCCTGCGGGCGCAAAAACTCGAAGTCGAAGTGCACATCCCGGAAGTTTTCCGCCTTGGCGGTGCGCACAATGTTGTCCAGCAGGGTGTTTTGCACCGCCGGATTGTTCAAAATGGTCTGCCCCAGCGTGTCGCTGAACGCGCCGTTTTCCAGATTGGTGACTACCATCATCAGCACCGCGCCGCTGCCGGCCGCAGCCTCTCGCAGAGGGGAGACGTCAAAGGTGGCCAGACTTCCGTCGGCCTTGGCCTCAAAGCTGAACGGCGCGAGATAGGTGAGTTCGGGCGCGTTTTCCCGCACTGCGCCCAGCACGCCGGGGGAAAACGCGCCGCCGCTCCGCTCGGCGTAGGCGTTGACCTCAATGGGCACACGGGGCGGATCGGGCAGGTAAATCCGCTGTCCGACCCGCAAAACGCCGTTTACCGGGAGGTTGTTGACGCGCGCCAGCTCGGCCGCGGGTAGGCCGAACCGCCGCCCCAGCAGGTAGAGAGTTTCGCCCGGCGCGACATAGTGATAGCTGCCGACAATCGGGATGACCAGCGCCTGCCCCACCACCAGCGTTTCGTTGGGATTGATCTGGTTGGCGCGCGCGATCTCGGGCACCGTCACACCGTAAGTGCCGGCAATGCCGTACAGCGTTTGTCCCGGAAGAACCACCTGAATTTGCATAAAAAACTCCCCCTTTTTGCCCATTCTATGCGCAAAAAGGGGGAGTTGATATTTTACCGGCCCCAAAGCACCACGTCGCCGCGCTCCAAGCTCTTCGGCACATCGATCAGCCGCTGGTTGGCGCTGCCCCGGAAGCGCAGACCGTACGTCGCCTTGTCCTTTTCATACGGGCCGTCCACCAGCACGTCGATGCGGTCGAGCAGCGCCCGCCAGGCCGGATCCGCGCCGTCCAGCAGCTCCTCCCAGGTGTACCCGGAATAGGCCCAGACCGACAGCCCGCGCCCACGCGCCCGCTCGGCCAGCTCGCAGAGCGCCTCCGTCTGCAAAAACGGCTCCCCGCCCGACAGGGTCAGACCCGCCAGCAGCGGGTCTTTTTGCATTTCGGCAAAGATGTCGGCGGTGTCCTTCCATTCGCCGCCGTCCAGCGGCTGGGTTTTTTCGTTATGACAGCCCTCGCACCGCTGGTGACAGCCCTGACAAAACACCACATAGCGCAGCCCCGGGCCGTCCACAATCGACTCCCGGATAATGCCCGCCACCTGGATTTTCATACGCGTCACCTCTCTTTGTAGAAAAAACCCGTAAGCCCCCGTACAATCTTCACCGCGGGGACGGATTCATTCCGGCCCCGCGGTATCCCTGTTCTCAATCTTTTGAAGCGCCTCAGCGCTTCAAAAGAAGTTGTCAGCAGTGTTTGATATGGTCTTTTTCCTCCGTGCGCTTGGCGTTGTTGAAACGGTCAAGCGTGCCCACGAGGTAGCCGGTGATGCGGCGGATGCGCTCGAACGGCACATCGTCCTCCTCGCGCCGTCCGCAGCCGGGGCATTGGTCGCCGATGACGCCGGAGAAGCCGCAGACCGGGTCGCGGTCCACCGGGTGATTGATTGAGCCGTAGCCCACGCCGGCGGACTGCATCGCCCGCACCACCGCCTCGAATGCCTCCAGATTCTGCATCGGGTCGCCGTCCATCTCCACATAGGTGATGTGCCCGGCATTGGTCAGGGCGTGGTAGGGCGCTTCAATGCTGATTTTTTCGAATGCCGTCATGGGGCAGTAGACCGGCACATGGAAGCTGTTGGTGTAATAATCGCGGTCGGTGATGCCCTCAATGGAGCCGAAGCTCTTGCGGTCCAGCTTGACAAAGCGGCCGGACAGCCCCTCGGCCGGCGTGGCGATGAGGGTATAGTTCAACTTGCGCTTGGCCGACTCTTCGTCCATCCGCGCGCGCATATGCCCGACGATTTCCAGCCCCAGATTCTGGGCGATGTCCGACTCGCCGTGATGCGCCCCCAGCAGGGATTTGAGCGCCTCGGCCAGACCGATGAAGCCCACCGTCAGGGTGCCGTGTTTGAGTACCTCGCCGACCTCGTCCTCCCAGTTGAGCTTTTCCGAATCCAGCCAAACGCCCTCTCCCATCAGGAAGGGGAAGTTGCGCACCTTTTTGCGCGACTGGATGAGGAAGCGCTCGTAGAGCTGCTCGATGCATAGATCCAGCTTGCGGTCGAGATCCTCGAAAAAGGTCGAGACATTGCCGCCAGCCTTGAGCGCCATGCGCGGCAGGTTGATGCTGGTAAAGCTCAGATTGCCGCGGCCGTTGGTAATCTCCCGCGTCGGGTCGTAGACATTGCCGATGACCCTTGTGCGGCAGCCCATGTAGGCGATTTCGGTCTCGGGGCGACCCTCTTTGTAATACTGGGCGTTGTAGGGTGCGTCGAGGAAGGAAAAGTTGGGGAACAGACGCGAGGCGCTGACGCGGCAGGCCAGTTGGAACAGGTCATAGTTGGGGTCGCCGGGATTGAAGCTGACGCCGGCCTTGACTCGGAAAATCTGAATCGGGAAAATCGGCGTTTCGCCGTGCCCCAGACCGGCCTCGGTGGCCAGCAGGACATTTTTGATGGCCATGCGCCCCTCGGGCGAAATGTCCATGCCGTAGTTGATGGAGGAAAACGGCGTCTGCGCGCCGGCCCGGGAGTGCATGGTGTTGAGGTTGTGGATAAAGGCCACCATGGCCTTGTAGGTGGAGCGGTCGGTCTCCTTGAGGGCGTGGCGCAGGGTGAAATCGCGCACCTTTTCAAACAGCGCCTCGTCGGGCACCAGCTTTTTGAGCTCCTCCGCTTCCAGCGCGAGGTATTCGGCGTTGCGCTCCATGGTGGGGCGCAGGTTGTGGGACGCCGCGATGCCGGCGACAATTTCCGCCACCTTGCGCTCGGCATCCTCTGTGCCGCAGAGCATTTCCAGCGCGCGCGCCAGATTGTCCCGGTAGAGGTGGACATAGGTCTTGGCCACGCCGAGCGCCATGCCGTAGTCAAAATTGACCACGCTCTGGCCACCGTGCTGGTCGTTTTGGTTGGACTGTATGGCGATACAGCACAGCGCGGCGTAAGACGAAATGTGATTCGGCTCGCGCAGGGTGCCGTGGCCGGTGGAAAAGCCATCGTGAAACAGCTTGACGATGTCAATCTGGCAGCAGGTGGTGGTCAGGGTCAGAAAATCCAGATCGTGGATGTGGATGTCGCCCTCGCGGTGGGCCCTGGCGTGCTCTGGCTTGAGCACGAACATCTCATAAAACTGCTTGGCGCCCTCCGAGCCGTATTTGAGCATGGCGCCCATGGCGGTGTCGCCGTCGATGTTGGCGTTTTCCCGCTTGATATCCGACTCCTGCGCGTCGCGGAAGGTGATGTCCTCGTAAATCTTCATGAGCCGGGTGTTCATCTCGCGCACGCGGGAACGCTCGGCGCGGTAGAGGATGTAGGCCTTGGCGGTCTGCACGTAGCCGTTGTTGATGAGCACCTGCTCGACAACGTCCTGAATATGTTCCACGCCGGGCGCTTCCCGGCCTTCCTCCTCCAAAATGGCTAGCACCTCGGCCGCCATGCGCCGCGCCTCGTCCATCCGCGCGGTTTTGCGGGTGGCCGTCAGCGATTTGGAAATGGCCTCCGCGATTTTTTCCAAGTCAAAGGGCACCACGCGCCCGTCGCGTTTTCGAATCTGCATAATGGTGATTGTCTGCGCTTTCATAACTCTTCCTCCTATGGTTGTCCCCCGCATTCCTCCCCAAGAGGCTGAAAAAACCGGCCCCTCAGCCGGCGCGTCTTGTGTCTTTCTGGAGAAAATGCACAATATACTGCGGTGACTTCGCCGTCCTTACGCATATATAGTACAACCCGAGGCCGCGTTTGTCAAGTCGATTTTCGGACAATCTCTCAAATTTCGATGCGATTTTTTCGTGATTTTTTGGCATTAATTTTCCAAGCGGCGGCGTGCGCAAAATTTTATTTCTATAATTATAAAAATATATTTACAAATCTTTATTTTGCAATTATAATAATAGACGAGGTGATTGTATGAATACAAAAATAAAAACAGAATACCTGTCCTTCCTGGAGGGACTGTCGGCCGAGAAGGAGGCCGAACACCGCCGGCTGTCGTCCGCCGGCGCGGCAGACGAGGCGCGGCTTGTGAAAATCGAGGCCAACATCCTCGGCGTGTTTCGGGACACCTTTTTCGCGCTGGAAAAGGCACCGGAATTTCCGGAAAAATACACCGAGAGCTTTGACAAAATCTCAAAAAACTGGAGCGACCGGCTGCGCTTTGCGCAAAGCTACGGCGATTTTGAAACCGAGGCGGTGGAGCGGCACAAAATCGCCGTCTGCGACCTGCTGAAGGAAAAATTCGCGGAGCTTTGGGGAGGGTGAGCGTATGGACATGACCGAAACCGTCGCCCTGTTTAAATGTCTGGCCGACAAATCGCGGCTGGAGATCATCCGCTCGTTGGCACGCGGGCCCATGTATGTCGAGCAGTTGGCCGAACGGCTGGGACTGGCCCCATCCACAGTCTCCTTCCACCTGAAAAAGCTGGAGGGGAGCGGATTGGTCGGCGCGCGGAAGGAGCAGTACTACATGGTGTATTCCCTCGACGAAACGCGGCTGCGCCGCCCGGTTCTGGAGCTCATCGGCGAGCCGGAGGGCAGCCTGCCGGAGCGGCGCGAGCAGGAATACCGGCAAAGGGTGATCCAAAGCTTCTTCCGGCAGGGAAAGCTGGAAACCATTCCGGTGCAGCAAAAAAAACGCCGCATCATACTCGAGGAGCTATTGAAAATGTTTGAGCCGGGCCGGCTGTACCCGGAAAAGGAGGTCAACCTTAAAATTGCCGACTTCCATGATGATTTTTGTACGCTGCGCCGGGAGTTGATCGCCGAGGAGCTCATGGAACGCAAGGACAACGTCTATTGGGTAAAAAATTCTTCCAATAAGTGAAGAAAGGGCTTGTTTTTCCAAAACGAGCCGATATAATAGATAATGGTTCAGTTTCGGGCTTTCGGAACGGAATCAATAATAAAGAGCGGGAGTGGAAGAGTTGACAGAAACGTTATTTTTCCTGGTTCCCCTGGGAGCGGTCATCGCTATTGTCGCGGCCTGGCTGTTCTCCCGCAGAGTCATGCGCGTTCCCGAAGGCACCGAAGACATGAAGCGCATTGCCGGCGCCGTACGCAAGGGTGCCAGCGCCTACCTCAAGCGCCAGTATACCGGCGTGGCGATCTTTTTTGCCGTCATGTTCTGCGTGCTGGGCGTCATGGCCATTCTGGGCCTGCTGACCCCGTTTGTTCCCTTCGCGTTTATCACCGGCGGTTTCTTCTCCGGTCTGTCCGGCTTCATCGGCATGAAAATCGCCACCTACGCCAACTCCAGAACCGCTTATTCCGCCAGCCAGAGCTTAAACTCCGGGTTGCGCACCGCGTTCTCCTCCGGCGCCGTCATGGGCTTTACCGTGGTCGGCCTGGGACTGCTTGACCTGTCCATCTGGTTTATTCTGCTGAAATATGTGTTTTACGCCGGTATGGCCGAGGTTGAGCAGATTCAGGCCATCTCGTCGGCCATGCTGACCTTCGGCATGGGCGCTTCCTCCATGGCGCTGTTCGCCCGCGTGGGCGGCGGCATCTTCACCAAGGCGGCCGACGTGGGCGCCGATCTGGTGGGCAAGGTGGAAGCCGGCATCCCCGAGGACGATCCGCGCAATCCCGCGGTGATCGCCGACAACGTGGGGGATAACGTGGGGGATGTCGCCGGCATGGGCGCCGACCTGTTTGA